>CAJJAX010000042.1 GCA_905182155.1 uncultured Pseudomonadales bacterium | reverse complement strand
CTCTAAAAATTTTTTAGCGGCAAAATAAGGAGTTTTCTAACCGTTTTAGTTGGCATCGGAAATCGCTAAGAACAATTTACAAGAAGCCTATTTTGCCCCAAAACGTTAAAAACTTTGGGGAAGCAAGGCGCCTGAATTCAGAAAATTCACGACAGGTTTTTGAGCGTGTGATGCGGGCAGGTTCGAGGCATCAGGCGTTGGCGGCAGCCAACAACCGGGCGCCGAGATAAGGCGCTGTTGAAAGGCGCTGTTGAAAGGCGCGGTTGAAAGACGCGGTTGAAAGACGCGGTTGAAAGACGCGGTTGAAAGGCACGCTGTTGAAAGACGCGGTTGAAAGACGCTGGTTCAAGGCGCGAGTTAAAATAAGGCGCAATTTAAGTGAGGCTAAGGCGGGTGCCTAAAGCTCGGCCTTAAAAAATCGAATCACGGTATTGATCATGGCCTGATGAAAAGAATGAAGCGGCGAAGCGGCGAAGCGAGCAAAGCAGGGAGCAGAACAAATCAGTGGCCCTAAAAGAGCCGTGCAAAAGCCCCTAAAATGAAGCCCCTAAAATGAAGTCCCAAAGTGGTATTAAATAACGCGTTAAAAAAATAAACCTTAAAACAGACGTGTCTCGTGAGCGATGCATCAATCAGTGAAAGGTTTTGTGAAAAGTGAAAGGTGTGCTGAAAAACGGCGCGCTGGTAAGTAGGTCGAACGCACGCCCAACGGGATGCTTTCGGAACAACGTTTTCATAACTTGCATAAGAAGATAGTGTAACCATGACCGATTTCGAACACGACGATATCCGAACCATCAACATCGAAGATGAAATGCGTCAGTCCTATGTGGATTACGCCATGAGTGTCATCGTCGGGCGAGCCTTACCCGATGTCCGGGATGGATTAAAGCCAGTGCACCGGCGCGTATTGTTCGCGATGAGCGAACAAAATAATGCCTATAACCGGCCGTATATGAAGTCAGCTCGGATCGTTGGGGACGTTATTGGTAAGTACCACCCCCATGGTGACACGGCATCTTATTACACGATTGTTCGAATGGCGCAGCCCTTTTCATATCGCTATCCGCTGGTTGATGGGCAGGGTAACTGGGGCTCTTCGGACGACCCAAAATCGTTTGCCGCAATGCGCTATACAGAGTCCAAATTATCCAAGTACGCCGAAGTGCTGCTATCCGAACTGGCTCAAGGTACAGTTGATTGGCGGCCGAATTTCGACGCCACCATGGATGAACCGGAGATACTGCCAGCGCGGGTACCCAATGTGTTACTCAACGGTACTACCGGTATTGCAGTGGGTATGGCGACCGATATTCCGCCGCATAACCTAGTCGAAGTTATCAATGGCACGATTGCTTTGATCGATGACGCGACCCTTGAGGTCGATGGACTAATGGCGCATATCCTGGGTCCGGATTTCCCAACCGCGGCAATCATTAATGGTCGAGCCGGTATTGTTCAGGCTTACCGCACAGGCCATGGTCGGGTTGTGATGCGCGCTCGGTGCGAGATTATTCTTGATGAGAAAACGGGCAAATCAACCATCATCGTTCACGAGATTCCTTATCAGGTGAATAAGTCAAAATTAATTGAAAAAATTGCCGAGCTCCACAAAGAGAAGAAAGTCGAGGGTATTACCGATCTCAGGGATGAGTCTGCCAAGGAAACCCGCTTGGTGATCGAGCTCCGACGGGATGTCGTGCCAGAGGTTGTCTTAAATAACCTCTATGCTCAGACCCAACTGCAGAGCGTGTTTGGGATTAATCTCGTTGCCCTGGTTGATAATCAGCCTCGGGTGCTCAACCTCAAGCAAGTTTTAGAGTATTTCATTGTCCACCGCCGCGAAGTGGTGACCCGTCGAACGGTCTATTTACTCCGTCGAGCCGCGCCCGGGGCCATGTGCTGGAGGGGTGGCGATTGCGCTTTCGAATATCGATCCAATGATCGAACTGATAAAAACGAGTGTCGATGCCAAGAAGCCCGAGAGAAATTGTTGGCGAGGGCTTGGGCATCGGAAACCGTTACTCAGATGCTTGAACGGGCGGGGCCCGATGCGGCCAAGCCGGATGACTTGGGTCCGCAATATGGCTTAAAGGCGGATGGATTGTACTTCCTATCGCCCGAGCAGGCGCAGGCGATTTTGGAGATGCGACTCAATCGGCTAACCGGTTTAGAGCAGGAAAAATTACTTGAAGAGTATCGCGAAATCATCGACAACATCGCCGATTTGATGGAGATCTTGATGCTGCCCGAGCGGTTGATGACTTTGATCAAGGACGAGTTGATTCAAATCAGGGATGAATATGGCGATGAGCGGCGGTCTGAGATTGTAGAATCCCAGGAAGACCTCAACATGGAGGATTTGATCACGCCGCAAGACATGGTCGTGACGCTCTCAAATGGCGGCTATGCCAAGACGCAACCCTTATCAGACTATCAAGCACAACGGCGCGGTGGGCGCGGTCGCTCAGCCAGTGCTGTTAAAGAAGAAGATTTTATCGAAAAGCTATTGGTGACGAACAGCCATGACACGCTGCTTTGCTTTAGTGATCGCGGGAAAGTGTATTGGCTTCGAACCTTCCAAATTCCAATAGCCAGTCGCGCCGCCCGTGGCCGCCCGATCATCAATATTCTGCCGTTGACGGAGGGTGAGCGCATTACCGCCATATTACCCATTGAGGGCTATAACGAGGACCAATTTATTTTAATGGCGACAGCCAACGGAACGGTTAAGAAAACGCCCTTAATGGACTTTGCGCGGCCAAGAAGCTCGGTTTGATTGCGATCGAACTTGAAGACGACAATACCTTGATTAGCGCCTCGGTAACGGATGGCGCCTCCGATGTGATGCTGTTCAGTTCCGGCGGTCGCGCCATTCGGTTTAAAGAACAAGATGTGCGGGCTATGGGTCGAAGTGCCCGAGGCGTCCGCGGGATTAAACTGCGAGCGAGCGAACAAGTGATCGCGCTGATTATCCCGAATGCTGAGGGTGTGTTGTTATTGGCCAGTGAGAAAGGCTACGGCAAGCGTACACCGGTTGAAGAGTTTTCGGTGATCGGTCGGGGCGGTCAGGGTGTGATTTCGATGAAGCTGTCCGAGCGTAATGGGGATTTGGTTGGCGTGGCTGAAGTTGGCTCGGGCTTTGAAGTCCTTTAATCAGCGATCAGGGAACGATGGTTCGGACCCGGGTTGATGAAGTCTCAACCCTCGGTCGCAATACCCAAGGGGTTCGATTAATCAATTTGAGTGAGGGTGAATCGCTCGTGGGCCTGGCCTCGTTTGAAGAGCCTGAATTAGATGAACTGGACAGCGATTTCGAAGATGACAGCGAAAACGAGTCTGCGGCCGCGTCTGAAAGCGCCGTTCAATCCACGCCGGATGATGTGCTCGGGGATCCGGCAATGACTGATCCAATCGATCAAGGGCAAGCGCTTCAGGCGCTGAGACTTGAAATTGATCGGTTGGACCAAGAACTGCTGACGCTTCTGAATCGCCGCGCTGAATGCGCGCTCGAAGTTGCCGCAGTGAAAGAAAATCGGCCATAATGAGCCGGCGATCTTCTACCGGCCGGAGCGTGAGGCCCAGGTACTTCGTGGTTTAGTGGACCAAAATTTGGGGCCGTTGAGTCACGAGAAAGTCACCTTGATTTTCCGTCAAATCATGTCGGCTTGTCTTGCGCTTGAAGAGCCGATGCAGGTCGCCTTTCTCGGGCCGCAAGGCACCTTTACCCAACAAGCAACGCTGAAGCATTTTGGCGAGGCGGTCATTGGTCGGCCCTTAGTGACGGTCGATGAGGTTTTCCGAGAGGTTGCTGCTGAAAACTGTCATTACGGTGTGGTGCCGGTTGAGAACTCGACCGAAGGCGTAGTCAACCACACACTCGATAATTTCTTAACCTCATCGCTTCGTATTTGCGGTGAGTGTGAGTTGAAGGTTCACCACCATTTTATGACGTTAGAGCGTGATGCCCGAATTGAAAGAATCTATGCGCATCAACAAACGTTCGGTCAGTGTCGCCGGTGGCTGGATGTGCATTATCCGGATGCCGTTCGGATTGATGCCTTGAGTAATGCCCAAGCCGCCAAGCTGGCGTTGGAAGACCCTGGCGCTGGCGCCATCGCCGCAGAAGTTGCCGCAGATTTGTACGGCTTAACCATCCTGGCTCGAAAAATTGAAGATTTATCGGATAACACCACCGATTTTTGGTCGTCGGGCGCGAACCCGTCGGCCCAAGTGGCGCGGATAAAACCTCAATTATGGTATCAACCCAGAACCGTCCCGGCGCTCTATTTTCATTGCTCGAGCCCTTCCATCGGCACGATATTTCGTTAACGGCCATTGAAACTCGGCCGTCAAAGCAAGGGATGTGGTCGTACGTGTTTTTTATCGACTTTGATGGCCACAGTACGGACCCGAACATTCGGAAAGTATTAGAGGAAGTTGGTCGCGATGCATTGGAGGTTAAATTACTGGGGAGCTATCCCCGAGCATTGAGAGTATAACCATGGATTTTTTTAAGTCAGCCAATGCAGGGGTCTTGAACCTCGCCCCTTATCAGCCCGGTAAGCCCGTTGAGGAATTGGAGCGGGAGCTGGGTGTTAGCCGAATTGTAAAACTGGCCAGCAACGAAAACCCGCTCGGCCCGACGCCACAGCTGCAAGCAAATTTGGGCGCGGTTTTAAAAGATTGTGCGCGCTATCCTGATGGCAGTGCTTTTCAGCTCAAACAGAAGCTGTCTGAACAATTGGGTGTGGCGATACCGTGCCTGACGGTTGGCAATGGCTCGAACGATGTCCTTGAGTTATTGGCGAGGGTATTTTTGAAGCCGGGATTAAACGCCGTTGTATCACAACACGCCTTTGTAGTTTATGCCTTGGTGACCCAAAGCCTTGGGGCAACCTTAAAAGAGGTGCCTTGTGTGGATTATCAGCAAGATCTGCAGGCAACGCTTGCAATGATCGATGATCAGACGCGAATTGTTTTTATTGCGAATCCTAATAATCCGACCGGAACCTGGGTTCGTCGTGAAGCGGTGGAAACCTTTTTGAAGTCGGTGCCGACAACAACACTCGTGGTTTTGGATGAGGCCTATGTTGAATACGTCGATGATCCAGATTATCCCAATGGTTTGACCTTGTTGGACCAATATCCGAACTTGGTTGTCACGCGTACCTTTTCCAAGGCCTATGGGCTTGCCGCGCTGAGGCTCGGCTATGCGGTCAGCCATCCGGATGTGGCCGATCTGATGAACCGGATTCGTCAGCCTTTTAATGTGAACGCGATGGCGCTCGCTGCCGGCCTAATCGCCTTGGACGACCCCGCGCATGTGGCGCAGGGCGTTGCCGTTAACCCGGCAAGGATTGCGTGATCTCAATGCGGGGCTTGCGGAACTGTCCCTTGCCGTCATTCCATCGGTTGGGAATTTTGTGTGCTTTGATCTGGCGCAAGACGCATTGCCAATTTATCAGGCGTTATTGACGGAAGGGGTCATTGTAAGGCCCATCGGGGTGTACGGTTTGCCGCATCATTTGAGGGTCTCAGTCGGGACGCCAGAAGAGAATCGAATTTTCCTTGAGGCCTTGGGTCGAGTGTTACCCCCGATAATGAAGTGCCTTGGACTCATTGGCCTTGGGTTGATCGGCGGTTCGATCGCGGCGGGTCTCAAGCGCGGCTTACCCGAAACTCGAATTGCAGCCTTGGATGTTTCTGATGACGCCTTGTCCTACGGCCTAAGCGAAGGCCTGATCGATGAAATTTCACCGACGATCAACGATCTGATGCGGGTGTCGGATGTTATCTGCTTGTGTGTCCCCGTAAAGCAATTACCCGTTTTATTGCCATCGCTTGCGTCCTTTTCTGGCGTTGTGACGGATGTCGGGAGCGTTAAAAGGCCTATTTTTGCGCTGGCGGAAACATTATGGGGCCAGTTGCCGAATCATTGGATCCCCGCTCATCCCATCGCAGGTTCTGAGCAACACTCGGTGCGGGCGGCTCGGGCCGATTTGTTTGAAGCCCACAAAGTGATTTTAACGCCAGGCGATGACGCTCGGGCGGATTGCGTTGAGCTTGTCACCCATCTCTGGCAAGCCCTGGGCGCAGAAGTTGTGGTGATGAGTGTTGCGCATCACGATGATATCCTGGCGCAAACCAGTCATCTGCCGCACCTACTTGCTTATACTTTGGTTGATGTGCTCGCGGGTTTTGGCGATGAACGCGAAGTGTTTGAGTATGCCGCTGGCGGGTTTCGGGATTTTTCCCGAATTGCGGCCAGTGACCCCGTGATGTGGCATGATATTTTTCTGACCAATAAGCAACCGCTACTGCATCGGCTCCGAACCTTTATCGAAGCACTCGAGGTCACCGCGACTCTAATTGAAGAAGACGCGTCAGGTGCGCTACTGGAGCGGTTATCCCGTGCAAAAAGCGCGCGTGATTATTTTACAGACTTGCAAGCAAAATCAGCTAATAAAACCCGATAAGGGTTGGGTCAGCGCTTGGTGTTGCGAGAATTGGGGGGTGCAACCTGAGCAGAACCCAAAGCATGTGACCGGTATTAAGGATGCGAGCTAACTCGGAAGGAGCCTCAATGAGGTCTTTGAAAGGCCTGCCTGAACGAGGCGCGACTGAGGTGCTGTGGCGAGACGCCATAATGGCGCCGCAGTGAGGGGCGGTTCGGGAATGCCTGCGCTGTCATGCCGCGATCACTCGGCGATAAAGCGCAAGTTTTTAGCGTATTGCGGATATGGAAAGCGGGCTTTGCTTGTACTGGGGTAACGTATAACGGCCGCTCGGGATTTTAATCAGGGCCGCGGGATACGTTGAGCATCGGTTACTGCCACTGTGGTAACGGATATTTCCACAGAGATAACAGATCATCCGGTACGGTCAGGTCACACACAGACCGAATAAGCGCATACTTTGACAGATGAAACGGATAAATGAGGCAGATGTATGACAGATCCCGTTGTGATCGCAATTGATGGGCCGAGTGGCGCCGGCAAGGGCGCCGTCACCCAGCATTTAGCTCAGCGCACTGGGTTTCATGTGCTCGACAGTGGCGCGCTGTATCGATTGACAGGGTTTGCGGCGAGGCTTGACGGGCTTGAATTGACCGACGCGGCGGCAGTGGCAACCGTTGCGCGCACGCTCGATGTGCACTTTCTGCCAAGACAGGCTGGCGACGAACCGTTTGAGGTTCTGCTGCGAGGGGCCGTGGTGACCGATGCCATTCGGACCGATCAAGCCGGTGTCGATGCCTCAACCGTTGCCGCGCTGCCAAGGGTCCGAGCCGCCCTTGGCGACCGTCAGCAAGCGTTCCGGCAAGCGCCGGGACTGATTGCAGATGGTCGCGATATGGGGACGGTGGTTTTTAAAGATGCGTTGGTGAAAATTTTTCTGACGGCCAGCGCTGAAATACGCGCTGAGCGACGCTATAACCAGTTGAAAAATAAGGATATGGATGTTAGCCTTGCCGCCCTTCTGGAGAGTATTCAGGCGCGAGATGAGCGAGATTCAAGTCGAGCGGTTGCGCCCCTGAAACCCGCGGAAGATGCCGTTGTGATCGATAGCTCGGGAATGCCGCTTGAAGCGGTCCACGAAGCGATTTGGACGGTTGTTAATAAAGTCATCTATTCAGTGCCAACAAACAACGCTGAATAAATGACCAATCAATGGACGGGCCTACGTTGGAAGGCACGATGGGGGTAACCCCAAGGAAAAATACATGAGTGAAAGTTTTGCAGAGCTTTTTGAAGAAAGCCTAAGAATAATAGACATGAAATCCGGTGCAATCATCACCGGTGTCGTTGTAGATATCGATAGTGAATGGGTCACGGTACACGCCGGGCTCAAATCCGAAGGTGTCATCCCCCGAGAAGAATTCCTTAACGATAACCGAGAACTGGAAGTCGAAATTGGCGACACAGTTCAGGTATCTATGGATGCAGTGGACGACGGATTCGGTGAAACACGTCTGTCACGGGAAAAGGCGAAGCGTGCCGAATCCTGGATGATGCTCGAAAGCGTCTACGAGAAGCAGGAAGTCGTCAAGGTTTGATCAGTGGACGGGTCAAGGGTGGTTTCACCGTTGAATTCCAGACTATTCGGGCATTCCTGCCTGGTTCACTGGTCGATGTTCGCCCGTTCGCGAAACGAGCACCTGGAAGGAAAGGAAATGGAATTCAAGGTGATCAAGCTGGATCAGAAGCGCAACAACGTTGTTGTTTCCAGAAGAGCGGTCCTTGAAGCAGAGAATAGTGTAGAGCGCGAAGCGCTGCTGGAATCTCTGCAGGAAGGCCAGGAAGTTAAAGGTATCGTCAAGAACCTTACCGATTACGGTGCGTTCGTTGACCTTGGTGGTGTTGACGGCCTGCTTCACATTACAGATATGGCTTGGAAGCGAATCAAGCATCCGGGTGAAATCGTCGCAGTTGGTGACGAGATCGACGTTAAATCCTTAAGTTTGATCGTGAGCGAAACCGCGTATCACTTGGTCTGAAGCAGCTCGGTGAAGATCCATGGGTTGCAATCACCAAGGCGATATCCAGAAGGCGCTCGTGTGATGGCTACCATCACTAACCTGACTGATTACGGTTGTTTCGCAGAGATCGAAGAAGGTGTTGAAGGTTTGGTCCACGTTTCAGAAATGGATTGGACCAATCGAAACATCCACCCAAGTCAAAGTTGTGCAGGTAGGTGACGATGTTGAAGTTATGGTTCTGGATATCGATGAAGAACGTCGTCGAATCTCCTCGGCATCAAGCAGTGTCAGGGCAATCCATGGGAAGAATTCGCTGTTCTCCATAATAAGGGCGACAAGATTCAGGGATACATCAAGTCAATCACTGACTTCGGTATATTCATCGGACTCGATGGCAACATCGACGGTCTTGTTCACTTGTCAGATATCTCTTGGAACGAGCCAGGCGAACAAGCTGTTCGTCAGTTCACCAAAGGTGACGAAATTGAAACGGTTATCTTGTCAATCGATGCAGAGAGAGAGCGAATTTCTCTTGGCTTGAAGCAACTTGAAGAAGATCCTTTCACTAACTATGTCGCGATCAACGATCGAGGCACTATTGTTAAGGGTAAGGTCAAAGAAGTTGAGCCTAAGCATGCTGTGATTGAAATCGCTGACGAAGTAGACGGAATTCTGAAAGCTTCTGAAATCAGCACGTGGCCGATGCCAGGACCGTCCTGAGCGTTGGTGATGAGATCGAAGTGAAGATCATCAATGTTGATCGTAAGAACCGAGGCTTAACCGTTTCGATTAAAGCGAAGGATATGGCTGATGAGCAGACTGCTGTGAAAGAGCATCGCGAACGCGACTTCGCCTAGTTTCCGTTTCTAAGAGCTAGAGTAGAGTTATGACCGAGGAAGTCAGCCTAACGAAATCTGAGTTAATTGAGCGCATGGTTAGCGCTCAATCTCGGGTGGCTGGCTTGCAGCTGACCGCCAAGGACGTATGGAGTTGGCGGTCAAAACGATGCTGGAGCAGATGTCCGACGCGCTGGCTTCGGGGTGAACGGATTGAGATACGCGGGTTCGGCAGCTTTTCGTTGCACTACCGTGCGCCACGTAGTAGGCCGCAACCCAAAGACGGGCGAAGCCGTGGGACTTTGCCAGGTAAGCACGTGCCGCACTTTAAGCCGGGTAAAGAGCTTCGGGAACGGGTAAATCCGGAAGTCGCTAATAACGAAGCGTGACCGCTAATCTGATCTGACTAGGCCTACCCAAACGGTACGCGAGCCCCGGCTCAGATGCCGTGTGGGACATTGGTGTGGGTTGCGAAGGTATGGGTGAAATGCATCGATGAACTGGATTAAAGGCTTACTGTTTCGGCTGACGTTGATGGTGCTCTTCATCGCACTGTTTCTGCTGGCCACCGAAAATAATCGTGACGTGTCGCTGCAGCTATTGTCTCTGCGCTCGCCAGAGTTCCCCTTATCTTGGTGGTTGGCGGGTACGCTGCTTCTTGGTATTTTGCTCGGACGTTTGTGGGGCGTGATCGGACGATGGTTTGGTCGAGGTCGCTCATGAGCGCTTTTGCAATCGTTTTAAACCCTAAAAAACCCGTTACTACGGTCGCCCAGCGCGGCTTGTGCGAGCACTTGGCTGTGACCATTGCTGGCGGCCTGAGCGCGAAGGTAGGCGCCGAGTGAACGATTGGATTCTGCTGCCTTTAATTTTGATAGCGATTGCCGCCGGGTGGTATCTTGGCCGCCGTGAGCGCAAAAGCAGCCGCTATTATGAACTCGGTCTCAGGCACCTATTGAATGACGAGCCGGATCAGGCGGTGGCAACCCTTGTCACCGAGCTCAACGTCGACAACGATAATATCGATACCCATCTGGCGCTTGGGGGGCTGTTGCGTCGTCGTGGTGAATTGGAAAAAGCGGTCTTTGTTCACGAAAATATTCTTCAGTGGGCGCGCCTTGATCAAGCCACCCGTCATAATGTGCAGATGGAATTAGCCAAAGACTATTTGCAAGCTGGCCTGCTTGACCGGGCGGAATCCATGTCGATGACGCTGGCTGCTGAAAACCCACAATACCGCAGTGAAAGTCTGAAAATCGCGCTGCAGGTTTACGAGCAGGAGCGTGACTGGCATCGCGCGATTGAAATTGCTAAGCAGGTGACAGGCGGCGCAGACGAAGCCCAGATCGAACGCGCGATCTCCCATTACCTGTGCGAGCTTGCTGAGTTGAGCTTGACTCGAAAGGATCCAGAGGCGGCCAAAGGCTTTCTGGTTGACGCGGTTGGGCATTTTGCGCAAAACCCTCGGGTTAGCTTGTTGCAAGGTCGAATTGCGCTTGAGGCCGGTGATCCTGAGGCTGCAGTCCGCTTTCTGGAGAGAATCATCGAGCAAGAACCTGTCTATGTCGCCGAATCCATGGCCTTGCTGGAAACAGCGCATCAGGAAATGGGGAGTGAGGTCGCGTATCGCAGTTATTTAGAGCACTGTTTAACGCACTTTCCATCGATTTCCGTGGTGCTAGCGTTAGGGCGCGTGATCCGAGACCAAGAGGGCACAGATGCGCTGGCACGCTTTATCGCCAATCAGATGGCTCAGAATCCAACGCTTCGCGGTTTTATCGAGCTGATTGATGTGAATCTGGGTCAGGCTGAGGGCGCCATGCGGCAGAACCTTAATCTGCTCAAGAATTTCGCGGAAGCCATGATTGCCGATAAACCCAATTACCGGTGCGGCGATTGCGGGTTTGAAGGCAAGCGAATGCGTTGGCATTGTCCCAGCTGTCGCAGTTGGGCATCGATTCGCCCGATTTTCGGCTTGGAAGGCGAATAACCGACACGGCTTCAGGGCTTCTTCGCATCGTCCAGGCAGTCACTCGCCCCATCTTTCTCTGGGCATTCCAACTATTGTTCATCATCTGGTCGAATGGTCTCGAAGGCGCCTGGTTTTAATGGGTTCTGACGTTCGCGCCAGACACCATTCATTAAACAAGGAGTTTCAATGCAGATCGTAAAAAATCTAAAGTGGGCGCACAGCCTGAGCGTTTTGTTGCTGGTTGCCGGTTTGGTCAGCGCCGCCCCGTCTGAGGAAATCGAGGATCCGGTTCAGGGTCTGCCTCTGGCGGTGAACATTAATGAAGCCAATGCCGAGACCCTAGCGGCAGTGCTTGAGGGTATTGGGCTCACCCGGGCTCAGGCCATTGTTGATTATCGCACGCAGTTTGGGCGTTTTTACTCGGCTGAAGAGCTGTCGGCTGTACGCGGTATTGGTACCAATACCATTAATCGTAACTTGGCGCGGATTCGAGTTGAGGAGCACTTTTAGTTTTCCAATGCGTCAAGGTGGGCGGCAGATATTGTCTGCCGCCCACCTCATGGCCGTCGCGCCAAGCTTCGCCCGCACGTTTGGCGATTGCGGGTTATGACGTTATCAAGCGCTGAGTCTCGCGATAACAGGTTGCAAGTCAGCATTGCGGCCGTTACAGGATGCCAAGCGCTCGAAATAATTTTCTAGATTGCGTCGAGCGTTGCCAGTTGTGATTTGGCCTTGGGTCCGTAAGCGCGTTTTCGTCAACAGAGAAACCTGTTCTGGTCTGAGCAAGCCGAGGCGGTCGAGTGCCAGGAGCCGAGTGGTCATGACGTAGAGGTCGCCATTTAACCCTGAAATTAAAGCTGAAAACAAAAAAGGCCTGCATTGCTGCAAGCCTTTTTTGCATATAAATTGGCTCCCCGACCTGGGCTCGAACCAGGGACCCAATGATTAACAGTCATTTGCTCTACCAACTGAGCTATCGGGGAATACGTGAAGGCGCGCATTGTAAAGACAGGGCTCTTATTCGTCAATACTGAGATGTTGCGGCAAAGTGCTTGGTGCCTCTAAATGCAGGCAGGCTGCAAGCAATTATCAGACATTGCCTTCAGAGTGACTGTAACTGGGTTATCATGTGGCCTCCAAAAAGAGGTGCATGATGAAGTCGGGTCAATTCCAAGTCGTCTCAGACTACAAGCCAGCTGGCGACCAGCCTGCAGCTATTAGAAGAAGTTGTGATGGTATTGAATCTGGCCTGGCCTACCAGACGCTCCTTGGCGTCACCGGGTCAGGTAAGACCTTCACAATCGCTAATGTGATAGAGCGGCTGCAGCGTCCGACGCTAATCATGGCGCCTAATAAAACCTTGGCGGCCCAGCTCTACGGCGAATTTAAGGAATTCTTTCCGAATAACTCCGTGGAATACTTCGTCTCTTACTACGACTACTACCAACCAGAAGCCTATGTCGCGCGTTCTGATACCTACATCGAAAAAGACGCGGCCATCAATGAGCATATCGAGCAAATGCGATTGTCGGCAACCAAGGCGTTGCTGCAAAAGCAGGATGCCATTGTGGTTGCGTCAGTGTCTGCGATATTATGGCCTGGGTGATCCTAGCGCCTATCTCAAAATGGTTATGCACCTGGATCGCGGTGACAAGGTGGACCAGCGGTGGTTGCTACGTCGGCTGGCTGAGCTTCAGTACGCGAGAAATGATACGGAACTCGTCGCTCACTTATCGGGTGCGCGGCGACGTTATTGATATCTTTCCTGCGGAATCGGAAAAAGAGGCGGTTCGCGTAGAGCTGTTTGATGATGAGATCGAGCAGATGTCCGTATGTTCGATCCGCTTGAACCGGCGCCGTGTGTGCGCAAGGTGCCGAGAGTCACGATATTCCCCAAGAGCTCATTATGTCACGCCTCAGGGAAACCATTGAGCGTAATGCACTGGAGCAGTATCAAGCGCAGAGCTTGCAAGAACGCCTGAAGCATACCTTGCAAGAGAACAATAATAATCTGGTAGAAGCGCAACGGCTGGAGCAACGAACCCGCTTATGACCTAGAGATGATTAAGGAGCTAGGTTACTGCAACGGCATCGAAAACTATTCTCGCTACCTGTCCGGGCGGGCGCCTGGGGAGGCGCCGCCTACTTTGTATGACTATCTTCCGGATGACGCTCTCCTGGTGGTTGATGAATCGCACGTATCGATCCCTCAGATCGGCGCCATGTATAAAGGGGATCGCGCGCGAAAAACGACCCTGGTCGAATATGGGTTTAGGCTGCCGTCCGCCCTGGATAACCGACCGATGCGATTTGAAGAATGGGAAGCGGGGGCGCCGCAGGCGATTTATGTATCGGCAACACCCGGGGCCTACGAAAAAGAAAAAGCGGGTCAGATTGTTGAGCAAGTGGTTCGACCAACGGGCCTTGTGGATCCGGAGATCGAAGTGCGACCCGCAAAAACGCAGGTGGACGACGTCTTAGGTGAGATTCGGTTGCGGGTTGCGGTGAAGGAACGCGTATTGATTACGACCTTGACCAAACGTATGGCCGAAGACCTCACCGATTACCTGGATGAAAACGGGGTTCGGGTGCGCTATTTGCACTCGGACATCGACACGGTGGAGCGGGTCGAGATTATTCGGGATCTAAGGCTCGGCGAGTTTGACGTGTTGGTTGGTATTAACCTGCTTCGAGAGGGTCTTGATATGCCCGAGGTTTCGTTGGTTGCGATCCTCGACGCGGATAAAGAGGGATTTCTGAGATCCGATCGATCGCTGATTCAAACCATCGGTCGTGCGGCTCGTAATCTGCAGGGCAAAGCGATTCTCTATGGCGACAAGATCACCAACTCCATGCGACGTGCAATCGAAGAGACCGATCGTCGCCGTGAGAAGCAAGAAGCTTTCAATGTGCTGCATGGTATTCAGCCGGTGAGTATCTCTTCTGATATTTCTGATGTTATGGAAGGGGCTCGAGTTGTCGGTAAAAAAGGCGGCAAGGGCAAGGGCGATCGAAGTGGCCGGTCAAAGCGGCTGCAAGCCGCAGATGAACTGTTGGTTCCGCCGGATCAAGTGGAGAAAAACATCGTCGCGTTAGAGAAAGAAATGTTCTCTTTGGCGAAGGATCTAGAGTTCGAGGCGGCTGCACAGGTTCGAGACCGGATCGAGCAACTCCGCGAGCAGTTTGTTCGAAATTAGTCGCCTTGGGATTTTTCTCGTGAAAGTGGGCTCGTAATCAGCGCTTAATCGATCCAAGACGCTATATTCATTGCTATTGTTCTCGAACACGAGCAATCTCGAGAAGAAACTTACGGTGGGGCAGGAGAAATTAAAGAGCCGGGGGGTAGTGTTTCCTAGGGATAACGCCATAAGAAAAATCAATGAAAGAAATCCAGGAAGAACGCTTTAGTAAAAAGAGAGCCGAAAACACCGCAAGGGGAGACCAGATTCAATACTTTCTGGATTATGTTTGGAGCTCAGTCGAGTCGATGTCCCAAGATCGTCCTGGCCTCAAAGCAGTAGATCAAGCCGTCCGCGATGTGGATACCCAATGGCGGCTGGGCGAGGCTCGTTATTGGTATGACCAGATGGTTCAAAGGCGCAGAACCTTGTCCGATGAAGTGAGGCGGTTAGATCTAAGAAACGAGAAAATCTCACACAAGACCCGCAAAGAAGATAATCCTCTGAACACCTAACCAAGCGTGTTGGTTATTGAGGCCTGCCGGTTATGCCGGTTATGCCTTTACGGCGGTAGGGTATGCTAAGCGGCACCCGGGTTTTCATTAAAGTGCTAGGCGCTGCACGTCCGTGTGTCATCGTCCAAACAAGCTTTGAATCGGGCACTTAAAGACGGTAAGATTGCCGCCGGAATCAAGTTGAAAGGGCCGCTTCAAAGAATGAAAAGCGACCCTTTTGGGGATCCGCTATCTTTTAAATGGAAACAAATGCTTGGGCAATTGCGGTTTCCAGCCAGATCAAAGGTTAAGCGTTTGATCTCAGACTAGTATTCACAGCGAATTAGTCATTTAAGACTAATGAGTGTTTAAGACTAAAAGTTTTTAGGAACGTAGCTCAGTTGGTTAGAGCATCGCCTCGACAAGGCGAGGGTCGTCGGTTCGAATCCGACCGTTCCTACCAAATCTGCGCGAATCAGCGCCGCTTCACCCCAAGTGGCCTTTGGTAGGGGTCACCACTGAAAGCGAGGATAATATGCCAGTCATTACTCTGCCTGACGGAAGTCAGAAACAATTCGATTCCCCTGTCTCAATACACCAAATAGCCGAATCAATCGGCCCCGGTCTTGCAAAAGCAGCACTGGCGGGAAAGGTTGGCGGCGAACTTGTCGATACCTCCTACGTAGTCGAATCAGATACTGAAATTTCAATTATTACCAATAAGGATGCTGATGGTCTGGAAGTGTTGCGACATTCCTGCGCGCATCTTATGGCCCAGGCTGTTCAGCGAACCTTTCCAACTGCACAAGTCACCATCGGTCCTGTCATCGAAGACGGCTTCTTCTATGACTTCGCCTACGACCGGCCCTTTACGCCAGAGGATTTAGAGCGCATCGAAAAAGAGATGACGGCACTGATCGCTCAGAACCAAATCGTGACCCGGTCGGTGATGTCTCGGCAAGCAGCGGTTACGTTGTTCGAAGAAAAGTATCGGTGAGAATTATAAAGCTGAAATAATCACCAGCATTCCCGCTGATCAGACGATTAGCCTCTATCGCCAGGGCGAGTTTGTAGATCTTTGTCGAGGGCCCCATGTGCCATCGACCGGAAAATTGCCTATATTTAAACTAACAAAAGTGGCAGGCGCCTATTGGCGTGGCGATAACAATAATGAAATGCTGCAGCGTATTTATGGAACCGCTTGGGCCAACAAAAAAGAGCTTAAGGCTTATTTACATCGCTTAGAAGAAGCTGAGAAACGGGATCACCGTAAACTGGGTAAGAAGCTAGATCTATTTCACACCCAAGAAGAAGCCCCAGGTATGGTGTTTTGGCACCCCAATGGCTGGACTATCTATCAAGTGGTAGAGCGTTACATGCGCGAGCGCCAAAACCAAGGTGGCTACCAAGAAGTGAAAACCCCACAAATTGTCGACTTTAGTCTTTGGGAAAAATCTGGGCATGCCGATAAGTTTGGTGATGATATGTTTACGCTGTCTACCGATGATCGCAATTTCGCCATAAAGCCGATGAATTGCCCCTGCCATGTGCAGGTCTTTAATCAGGGGTTAAAGAGTTACCGAGATCTACCGTTACGGCTGGCAGAGTTTGGCTCTTGTCATCGTAACGAGCCGTCAGGGACCTTGCAGGGGATTATGCGGGTACGAGGATTTGTACAAGACGACGCCCATATTTTTTGCCGAGAAGATCAGGTTCAAACAGAAGTGACGGATTTTATTGATGTCCTATCCGCGGTCTATCGAGATTTTGGTTTCGATGAAATGATCATCAGACTTTCGACTCGGCCAGAGCAGCGGGTAGGGTCTGATGAGGTTTGGGATCGAGCCGAAGCCGCCTTAGCCGAGGCTTTGGATTTTAAAGCCCTGGACTGGCAAACCTTGCCCGGGGAAGGCGCCTTCTACGGGCCGAAAATCGAATTCTCACTGAAAGATTGTTTGGGCCGGGTTTGGCAGTGCGGCACCATGCAAGTGGATTTTTCAATGCCTGGCCGATTGGATGCCCAGTACGTTGCTGAAGACGGTAGCCGGCAGGCCCCTGTGATGTTGCACAGAGCGATGCTCGGTTCGTTTGAGCGGTTTATCGGGATCCTGATCGAGCACTATGCAGGAGAATTTCCGGTCTGGCTCGCGCCTGTACAAGCAATGGTGATCAATATTACGGATTCACAAGCAGGCTATGTGAATGAGGTCACGGCGGCGCTGAAGACCGAGGGAATTCGAGTCGAGTCCGATCTGCGCAATGAAAAGGTGGGATTTAAGATTCGTGAACACGCCATGCAGAAGATTCCATACCTGCTGGTGGTGGGTGATCGAGAGCGTGAAGCGGGCCAAGTTGCGGTCAGAACCAGAAGCGGAGAAGACCTTGGCGCCATGACCCTGGCGGCGTTTTTAGAGCGCTTGCGAAAAGATGAAGAAAAAAAGGGACGAATGGTTTGATTTTGCTATAATGCCCGGCCTTAGCGCCTGAAGGAGGCTACCGAATCAAAAAAGAAGGTTCAAAAAAGACTCGAATTAATGACGATATAGAGGCGAAGAGCGTTCGCCTAATCGGTGCAGATGGAGAGCAGATCGGGGTTGTTTCAATAGCTGAAGCAATAAAAGCGGCACAGGAAGCGAAGCTTGATTTAGTGGAAATCGCACCTGACGCCGATCCAGTGGTTTGTAAGATTCTGGACTACGGTAAGCGAATCTTCGAGGCGAAAAAAGAAAAGTCTGCGGCACGTAAGAAACAACGCCGCATGCAAGTGAAAGAAATGAAGTTCCGGCCAGGAACTGATGAAGGAGACTACCAGGTAAAACTACGCAACCTGACCCGTTTCCTAAGCGATGGTGACAAAGCCAAGGTAACCCTGCGATTTAGGGGGCGAGAAATGGCGCACCAAGAACTTGGTATTGATTTGCTCAAACGAATTGAAGCAGATCTTGCCGAGATCGGTACTGTTGAGATGTTCCCGAAAATGGAAGGTCGACAACTGACCATGGTGTTGGCACCGAATACAAAGAAGAAAGGCAGCAGTGAGGCAATCGCCTGACATGTTCGCGAAAGCGAATGCCGAGATGGGCAATACCGCCCCCGGCGCAGCCTAGGTAAGACGTCATCGTAAGCGAAGCTGGGTGTGAAAACATTCAGAAAAAAGCGATGAAGAATTGCCTTAAACCTGAACAATGCGGAGTTCTGAAATGCCAAAACTGAAAACCAGTAGTGGTGCTGCCAAGCGGTTTAAAAAAACTGCCAAAGGCTATAAGCACCGACAATCCTTAAGAGCCATATTCTCACCAAAATGACTACAAAACGTAAGCGTCAATTGCGTGGCACCAGCATTCTTAATGCTGCGGATAAGCCTCGGGTAGATCGCATGTTGCGGAATGTATAAGTCACATAACTAAATTGGTAGGAGAATATAATGGCTAGAGTAAAACGTGGTGTAGAGGCTAATCGCCGACACAAGAAAATTTTAAAGCAAGCAAAAGGTTACTATGGAGCCCGCAGCCGAGTTTATCGCGTTGCAGTTCAGGCAGTCACCAAAGCAGGACAATATGCGTATCGTGACCGTCGCGTTAAGAAGCGTACGTTCCGTCGTTTATGGATTGCGCGAATCAATGCACAGTCGCGTGTTGAGGGTTTATCGTACAGCAGGTTCATTAATGGACTTAGCAAAGCAGGCGTAGCGCTTGATCGTCGCGTACTTGCCGATTTGGCAGTACATGACAAAGCTGCGTTTGGTGCGGTTGTCAACCTAGCAAAAGCAGCCCTGGCGTAGCACCGGCCTTAGTTAAGCGTGTGGCACACCTGCTTTTTTGCAGACTGTGACTTAGCAAATCAAATAGGGAATGGGCATTAGCTCTTTCCCTATTTTTTTAGCAGTACTAAGATAGCACCTACAGATTGTTAAAGTGATCAATAATGATTGAACTAGAACAGCTTGCAAAGCAAGCCGAATCGTCAATAGCCGCGGCTGAAGACCTCAGTGTGTTGGATGACCTTCGTGTCGAATACCTGGGCAAAAAAGGTAGGCTAACGGGACTTCTTAAGGGTCTTGGTAAATTGACGGCAGAGGAGCGACCAGCAGCGGGCGCTAAAATCAACGACGTCAAACAAAGTCTACAAGACCTCATTGGTCAGCGGAAAATGCATTTTGAGAGTATTGAACTCGATGCAAAATTGGCTGATGAAACAATTGATGTCACCTTGCCAGGTCGTGGCGAAGATGTCGGTGGTCTTCATCCGGTCACTCGGACTATGGAGAGAATCGAAGGGTTCTTTAGTCGGATTGGCTACGATGTCGAAGTTGGCCCAGAGATTGAGGATGATTATCACAATTTTGAGGCTCTCAATATTCCATCGCATCATCCTGCGCGTGCCATGCACGACACTTTTTATATTGACCCAACAACGGTACTGCGCACGCACACCTCGCCCGTTCAGGTCCGAACAATGGAGCGCCATGCGCCGCCGATAAGAATTATCTGCCCTGGACGAGTTTATCGCTGCGATTCAGATTTGACCCATACACCTATGTTCCACCAGGTAGAGGGGTTAGTAGTGGATAAGGATATTAGCTTTGCAGACCTCAAAGGCGTTATCGATCAATTTTTAAAGGCGTTTTTTGAGGCCGACCTACCAGTCCGCTTCAGGCCTTCTTATTTTCCATTTACTGAGCCTTCCGCTGAGGTTGATATTCAGTGTACTAACTGCGGTGGTGATGGTTGTCGCGTTTGTAGCCATACAGGTTGGTTAGAAGTAATGGGTTGCGGCATGGTGCATCCAAACGTCTTGGAGCACTGCGATGTAGATACCGATACGTTCACAGGGTTTGCTTTTGGCATGGGTGTTGAGCGACTCGCTATGTTGCGTTATGGCGTGAATGATTTGCGTCTATTCTTTGAAAACGATCTTCGCTTTCTTAAACAATTTTAAACTGGGGTAACTTATGAAATTCAGTGAATCCTGGTTGAGACAATCAGTTAACCCAGCTATCTCTGTTGACGATTTAGTGGCTCAAGTTACCATGGCAGGACTTGAAGTTGATGCCGTGGAAGCCGCAGCACCAAAAATCTCCGGTGTAGTTGTCGGTGAAATTATTAGTGTTGAACAGCACCCTGACGCGGACAAGTTGCGAGTCTGCCAAGTACTGGGTGGCTCAGAGCAAGCGCAAGTGGTTTGCGGTGCGCCCAATGCGCGTGTTGGTATTAAAGTTCCATTTGCTACCGTTGGCGCAGTGTTACCTGGTGACTTCAAGATCAAGAAAGCTAAGTTGCGTGGCGTCGAGTCATTTGGAATGCTCTGTGCTCAGGACGAGCTCGGCTTGGGCGAAAACCACGAAGGCTTAATGGAGTTAGCGGCTGATGCACCGGTTGGTGCCGATATTAACGGTTACCTGCAGCTTGACGACCGCATCATCGAGGTGGATTTAACGCCGAATCGAAGTGATTGCTTGGGCATTATTGGTCTGGCCCGTGAAACGGGGCTCATGAACAATTTAGACGTGTGTATGCCGGCTATTCAACCGGTCGCTGCGGTCCATGACGACCAAGTTGCTGTGCACTTGGCCGACCTTGACGGCTGTCCGCGCTTTGTGGGCCGGGTTGTGCGGGACGTTGATCTCGCGGCCGCGTCCCCGCTTTGGTTGACCGAGAAGCTGCGCAGGTCGGGCATCCGGTCGATTGATCCCGTGGTTGATGTGACCAACTACATCATGCTCGAGTTGAATCAGCCGATGCACGCCTATGACTTAAACCGACTGACCGGGGACATTACCGTTCGCCAGTCGACGGCGGGCGAGCAGTTGACGCTACTTAATGGTAGTCAGGCTGAGTTGGCTGCGGGCACCTTACTCATTACCGATGCGTCTGGCCCAATTGGCATGGCAGGGATTATGGGAGGCGCCTCGACTGCGGTGCAGGCTGACACCCGCGACATTTACTTAGAGGCGGCATTTTTCGCGCCGATTGCCATCGCTGGCCGGGCTCGGACCTATGGCATGCATACCGATGCCGGTCACCGCTTCGAGCGGGGCGTTGATTACCAGGGTCAGGTTCGCGCCATGGAGCGCGCAACCGAATTACTGCTTTTGATTGCAGGCGGTCGTCCTGGCCCGCTTGTGGATACGGTGAGCGAGTCAGATTTGCCGCAGGCCATTGAGGTTCGATTACGAGCGGCTCGGGTGGCCCGAGTGCTCGGGATGGTTATCAAAGCGGCGGATATTGAAAATATTCTGAAGCGCCTTGAGTTTGAATTCGCAGTTGATCCAGCCAGCGATGATAAAGCCTGGTTGGTGCAGTCTCCATCCCACCGGTTTGATATCAATATTGAAGCCGACCTCATCGAAGAGATTAGTCGAATTATTGGTTACGAGGCCTTGCCCGTGACCCAACCGGTTGCGACCTTGTCGATGTTGGAAGCCACCGAAACCCGGTCTAGCGCCAAGCGAATGAAACAGCGTTTGATCGACCGGGGTTATTCTGAGGCCATTAATTATAGTTTTGTCGATTCAGACCTGCAGCAGTTGCTATTGCCGGATGCAACCGCCGTTGCGTTAAAAAATCCGCTATCGACTGAAATGTCGGTGATGCGAACAACCTTGGTCGGTGGTCTGTTAAAGGCGCTCGTGCACAACCAGAACCGGCAACAAACCAATGTTCGGTTGTTTGAGATCGGTTTGGTTTTCCATCAGCACGACCAGACGGCCCTTTCATTCGACACCATCAAGCAGCAAGAGCACTTAGCGTTAGTATTAAGTGGCCAGCGATTACCAGAAGGTTGGGCCAATACGTCCCACATGGTGGACTTCTTCGATTTGAAGGGCGACCTTGAAGCGCTCCTAGGCACCCAGGGAATCTCCTTCCAAGCGTGCGAGATCAGCGGCCTGCAGGCGGGTCAAAGCGCGCGGATACTGAAAGATAATGTGCCGTTGGGGCGGATCGGTCTGTTGGACGCGAGTGTTGCCAGCCAATTTGATTTGAGAGCGCCAGCTTATGTTGCCGAAATTGATCTGTCGCTCGCCCTGCGTCAAGACGTGCCTTCGGTTCAAGAAGTCTCGAAGTATCCGGAAGTTCGCCGGGATATTGCCATCTTAGTTGCGCGTTCGGTCACTGCGACATCGCTCCGAACTGTGATCGCGGCGAGTGCGGGGGATGCCTTGCTCCATTTAAAGTTATTTGACGTGTATATGGGTAAAGGTATTGATCCAAATCAGAAAAGTGTTGGTCTGGGCTTGACCTTCCAGCACCCTTCGCGCACTCTAACAGATGAAGAAATCAATTATTATATAAAGACCTATCAACCCTTTGATAAGGCAGGTAGTTAAGGTAAGGCGCAGTAAGGTAATAAGGCGCAGCAAGGTAAAAACTATGAGTGCGTTAACCAAAGCAGAAATGGCCGAACAACTGTTTGAAGAGTTGGGCCTGAATAAGCGTGAAGCCAAAGAAATCGTCGAAGCGTTTTTCGAGGAGATTCGGTTATCGCTAGAATCTAATGAGCAAGTCAAAATTTCCGGGTTCGGAAACTTCGACTTGCGCGATAAGAGTTCCCGGCCGGGCCGCAACCCAAAGACTGGGCAAGATATTCCGATTTCGGCGCGTCGCGTCGTGACCTTTAAACCTGGCCAGAAGCTAAAGGCTCGAGTAGAAACCTATGCAGGACCAGACAGCGACTTCTGATCTTCCGGTCATCCCAGGAAAGCGCTATTTCACAATTGGTGAAGTCAGCCTCTTGTGCGCGGTAAAACCGCACGTTCTGCGTTATTGGGAGCAAGAGTTCCCGCAACTGTCACCGGTCAAGCGCCGGGGCAACCGCCGCTATTATCAGCGTCAAGACGTTTTGATGATTCGGCAAATTCGGTCCTTGCTTTACGATGAAGGGTTCACCATCACGGGCGCCCGGCAGCGATTGTCTGGTGCGGAACAAAAAGAAGATAAGAGCCAATCCAAGCAATTGGTCAAACAGATGATTGCCGAGCTCGAAGACCTCCTCAAAGCAATCAAGCAATAATCCCACTTATTTTTCGGTATTGTTCTTAATTCTCCAATTGAAGTTAGAAACCGGCAATCGATGCTGTTAGAATGCCAACCGAAATCGGGGCGTAGCGCAGTCTGGTAGCGCACCACACTGGGGGTGTGGTGGTCGTAGGTTCAAATCCTGCCGTCCCGACCAATTTTTCCCTCAATAAACTGGGGGTGTAGTGGTCGCAGGTTCAAATCCTGCCGTCCCGACCACATATCAATACGTCAGCACACACTGATGTCCTAAAGGCCCTGTTATTCTGGGCTTTTTTGTTTGTGCTTAATTTATTGCACTCTATGTGAAGCCGCTAGATTAAATTCTTATCCAATAACCATGACGTTTGTCGTTGAACCGTAATATGTCTGAACAGGCATTTAAACGCCTGTTAGCTTTTGCATCAAGGGTCAATATCAACTCATCTCGGCCATCATCGTCTAAATCATGAACCATAAATCCAGTTCGACTAGCCGGTAGCGCTAGCGATAATTTTATGGCTTTCTTGGCAAACATTGTCTGACCTTGCTGCCCAGGAAAAACTAGCAGAGTCGTGTCACCTTTTTGCACCAACAGATCCTTCTGTCCATCACCAGTAACATCAGCACCGAGTACGGCCGGAATAAATAAATCACCACTGCCAAAATCAAAGCGTGCTGATATCGTCTTTCTGGTGCTAGGTTTAGCGGGAAATTTACCGTTGATCATTTTGTAGATTGAGACATCAACAGAGACGGATCGAGTAATCAGCGCTGTAATGACCGCGCCGATACTTATATCTACCGAGGTAACCACAAACTCTTGATTGCCATCACCAGACATGTCCTGCCGTTCATTGTCGAACTGAAAACCGTCGGTGCGAATAATTGAAGAGGGACTTTCTGGAAATTTAAGAAGATTATTTTCATTCACTGCACCGAGGTAGATCTCATACTCAGACTCCCAGCCAAAGATACCCTCGGCTTTAATCCGCTTGACAATAAGATCACTAACACCATCATTATTAATGTCCACAATTTCATCTAAAAGCCTATTTTTACCCTTGTCGTTATTAGCACCCTCACCAATAGTAATCTGAGCATAGCCACTTAACATGTCTTTAAGATTGGCATCCAAATTGACGGGCACCTTAGAGAACTGGCCGAGCTTACTTTGCCGATGTACTTCAAAATAACCATCTTGCCAAAAAGCAATATCATTATGACCATCATTATTTTCGTCAATAAGAAAGGCCTCTTCCGCGCGGTAAGCAACATAACGCGCAGTCTCTCTGAAGCTCATGTTTGGTCGGGGACCGACTAATTGAGGTTGCTGAAACCCAACCTCCTGTTGCAGTGCGACCGCCCAACCATCAAAGTTAGGCATTAAGAAGTCATCTAGCCCATCACCATTAATGTCGATAAACATCTCCATTAGTGGCGATGAGCCCCAGCTGCGTCCAGAAAACATCGATGAGGTTTTGAGTAAAGGTTTGAATGCCGGTATTGCTTCGTCTAAATAAACCAGCTGTGAACCCTGCAAGCCCACCAACTGGATACCATTAGTACGTTTTATGGTGTCGACTAAATCCATAGAATCATCTAGAGCCTTTTCTAACATGAGGCGCCATTTTAAATCGCCACGCTGAAAAATCTTGATGGTGCGTATGGGCTCAGCGCCAAGTCCTTGTATTTGTTTTTCTAGTTGATTGATCTCCGGTGTCTCTATGATAAGCAGTTTGGTTACATTCGACGCTGCAATCGAAAAAGGGATAACGTCGATATTGTGTTTGGAGCTTACTTCGATGGTCTCAATATCAAAGTCTAAGGCTGCTAGATCGGCAGGCGAGGTGATACCAATAACGAGTAGGACCTTCGCGGCGATAAAACTTAGACGGACTAATATCATTGATTGATTAAGACGCTCTGTATTTTTGGATAATTGAAGTGTCGCGTGGCCAAGTAGGTTTAAATTCTATCAAGGGATCGGTAATGATATATCGAATGAAAAAAATCACTTGGAATTTATCAATAACTCAACGCGTTATCTCACTGCATTAGGGGTGTAGTGGTCGTAGCCGATTCTCGGCGAGTGAAGTCCTGCCGCCTTGGCCAATTTCCCGTTCTAGTTATTTTGTCGTCGTATCTAGGTGTCGTAATAATTTGTTTCGGTTTCGATTTTTTCCAAAGTCTAAACCGTTGTTGCTGAATAGCGATTTCAGAGGTTGTGGGTTTTAGTCTCAGCGTGTTGCTATTTTATAGCGGAGCAGTGTTAAGGACCGTCTCATTGTGCGGAATAAGTCGAAAAAGCCGTCTCAATGCAACAAAAAAGCACACTTGACTGTTTTAAGGAAAGCAGGCAAGTTACAGGGACAGAAAACAGGGGATATCTATGGGATTTCTAAACAGGGTGAGGCGGTTGAATGCGGGGGCTTTAAGTCGCGCAGGATTGATCGGGATTCTATCGAGCAGTGTTGCGTTTTTAAGTGGCGCGCCAGTGTATGCCAGTGAGCGATCGTTGGTGCTAGAAGAGGTCATCGTTACTGCGCGAAAGAAAGATGAGTCGATCCAGGACGTCCCGGGAGCGGTAACGGCGATCACCGGGCAACTTAAAGAAGGCAGCGTGCGTCGTTTGGAAGATATCCAAGCCTTCGCGCCGAACTTGTTCATTAACCGCACCCCGGGTATTGCCAGTGGTGCCGCGATTACGATTAGAGGCGTGGCGTCACTTGAAAGTGATAAGAGCTTTGAGCCGTCGATTGGTGTGGTGATGGACGGTATGTTCCTGGGCACCTCCAGCGGCGTGCTCCTGGATAACTTTGATATTGAACGGATCGAAGTACTCCGTGGTCCCCAGGGAACGTTGTTCGGAAAGAACACGACCGGCGGGATTCTAAACGTGATTCGGACGCCGGTTTCGCTGAATGATATGGGCGTAGATCTAAGCGCGACGGCTGGCAGTTATGGTCGTCAAGATATGAAGGCGGTCGTACAGGTGCCGATTATCCAAGATACCTTAGGGTTAAAGCTGTTTGCCGCGAATGTCCAACATGATGGGCACGTGTACAACACCACGCTTAAAAGGGATGCGGGTGGCGATGACAAGGCCAACTATGGTTTTGCTGCACTCTGGGCGCCGAGCGACAGTTTTAATATGAAACTGCATTACGAAGTGATGAAAGATCAGAGTGAGCAAGGCGGTTTACACTAACCGAAATGTTGTTGGCGAGCTTGCCTGTACGCATCACCGCAATCGGATTTGATCCCGACAACGGCTGTGAAAAAGATGCCAATGATGGGCCCGATATCACAGAATCGGATAGCGCGAATTACAGTGATAATAGCTATAAATCGACGATTCTAACGGCGAATTACGATACTGATAGCTTCCTGTATACCTATATCTACTCACAACGTGATATGGATGAGGAAAATTTGCAAGATTTTGACGGCTCTGCAGCGGATCTGCTGAGCATGAATTTCTTTAACGACTGGAAACAAACGAGTCACGAATTTAGAATCACGTCGCAGTTTTCGGAAACCTTCCAATTCATTGCAGGCGTTTATGATTGGGAATCGGACTTCAAACAGCGTTGGGATGTTTATGACTTGTTTTATCAGCTGTCTCGCTTAGGCGTTCCGCCTTGGGGAACCGGTAGACAGGGTGTTGAAGGCTATTCTGATGTCTTTCCTTGGGAATCAGACGTGGCGGGCAATAATGGTCAGACTCAGGTTACCACTTCTACGGCACTCTTCTCTCAGGCGACTGGTACTTGAATGACCAGTGGACAGCCACATTGGGCTTTCGCAAGACGAAAGAAGAAAAAGATTTTGT
Source organism: uncultured Pseudomonadales bacterium (assembly GCA_905182155.1). GTDB lineage: Bacteria > Pseudomonadota > Gammaproteobacteria > Pseudomonadales > Azotimanducaceae > UBA9926. The sequence continues at coordinate 2,129 of CAJJAX010000042.1, read as the reverse complement.
GGGCGGTGCCTCGGCGCCCGGTTACTACCCGTTAAGAGGGGAAGCATGGCCGGGTATTTTTAACCCGTATTTCGCTAAAGCAGAGTGGACACGAAACCACGCCAAAATTGGGCTTAAGATTCCAAGCAACGGATGACGCGATGTACTACGCGTCGTATAGTGAAGGTTTTAAGAGTGGTGGGTTCTTTGCGCGTCAAGCCAACTATCTGATCGATCCGTCTTATGAACCGGAGTATGTTAAAAACTACGAGTTTGGTTGGAAGACGACATTGATGGACGGAAGAATGATCTTCAACGGCGCCATTTTCAGATCGGACTACGATGATAAGCAAGAATCAATTTTGATCCCGGTCGATCTCTCAAACGTGGCGACGGTTGTACGAAATGCCTCGTCGCTTGAGATGACTGGCCTTGGAGTTGGAGGTAATGTACCAGACTGACCGAGGCGTGGAGCACGATGATGGCGACGTACGGTTACCTGAAGTCGGAGTACGCCATGATTATCTTCGCGGACCTCTCTGGCGACGGTGATCATTGATCACAGACAACTCCGACTTTAGTGCCCCGTAATACGCCTGAGAACACGCTTGGGCATAACGGCGTCGTACACAACGCAAAGTGGGCAGCGGCGACCTGAAAGCACGAATGTCCTACCGCTATCGGGGTGCGATGGAGAGCTGAGTCGTCGAATAACAATCCGTTAGGTAGCCTCTGGACAGCATTCACGAACGTCAACGGGAACATCACCTATACGATATGGAACAACTACGGCATCTCGGTGTGGGGTCAGAAACATGACGGATGAGAGAGAGCAGCGCTGGGGCAACGATTGGTGGCATTAACCTGCTCGTGGCTGGTGGAATGAGCCAGCGACTTACGGGGTCACGTTGTCGGCCTCTTTTTAAGACCGGTTCTCGTACATCGATAGATAGGGAAAAGGGCGCTTTAAGCGCCCTTTTTTTTGGCGAAATTGGCTCTCCAAAAAGGGCCGTCGGTCGGGCTTGATGGGCGCATTTTAGACTGTGTACGATGCGCCGAATGGCAGAAGCTTTTGAGGTTGACCTGGTCTTATTGGGATCCAAGCGGTGTGCTTTAGAGGGTCGCCTCAAACTATGCGCAAAAGTCGCAGCGATTGATGATTCGTTGGGTCGTTATGATCCTAACGCAGAGGGTTCCTCGCTGCGGCTATAGAGTCTGACGCAAATTAGTCCTACACTGGGCGGGAATTTTTTTTGGGAAACTGTATGACCGCCACAGAACAAGATCTAGCTGATATTCAAGCCCGTCTTCTGACCTTTATGGATCAGCACATTTATCCGAATGAGCAGCGCTATCACGATCAACTCAACGGGCTCGCAGATCGCTTCTCGACGGTGCCGTTAATGGAAGAGCTTAAGGCGTTAGCCAAAGCAGAAGGGTTATGGAATCTTTGGATGCCGGCGGATCATGGCGGCTTGACGAACGAGCAGTATAGTCCGCTCGCTGAAATCATGGGGCGCGTGCTTTGGTCCCCTGAGGTCTTCAATTGTAGTGCGCCTGATACGGGTAATATGGAAGTATTGGAAAGAGTTGGCACACCGGAGCAAAAAGAGCAGTGGTTGAAGCCTCTGCTAGAGGGTAAGATTCGGTCAGCCTACGCGATGACCGAGCCCGATGTGGCATCAAGTGATGCCACCAATGTTCGAACGCGAATCGAGCGTGATGGGGAAGACTACGTCATTAACGGTCGCAAATGGTTCATTACCGGCGCCATGAACGAGCGCACAAAAATTCTTATCGTGATGGGTAAATCGGACCCCAACAACAGCAATCGCCATCTTCAGCAAACGCAGGTATTGGTGCCCAAGGACACGCCCGGCATTCAGCTTGTACGATCGCTGACAACGCTCGGCTACGATGATGCGCCCCTGGGTCATGCCGAACTGTTATTCGAGAATGTTCGGGTGCCCAAGGAGAATATTCTACTCGGTGAAGGTCGAGGGTTTGAGATCTCTCAGGGCCGGCTTGGGCCGGGCCGCATTCATCACTGCATGCGTCTGATTGGGTGCGCTCAGCGGGCGTTGGAATTGGCGTGCCAGCGCGTCACGCGCCGGGAGACCTTTGGCCGGATGTTGGCGGATCATCAATCG
>CAJJAX010000041.1 GCA_905182155.1 uncultured Pseudomonadales bacterium | reverse complement strand
GTTGCGGTTGCACTGAATACTCAGCCTGCGGTCTGGTCTCGCGCTGGTTTGCCTCAAAGCGGTGATTGCATCAAGGCAAGCGTAGACGAGACGGCCTGAGAGCCAGCGTCCGTTCAGACGGCGGTCGATGAATGCCGTTTTGAAGCCGCTGGCTTTAAGCGGGCTGAAACCGCATGGAGATTGAATTAACACAGTGCCGGGTGTTTTTTTCGGTGATGCGCTCGCCTTCGAACACATGACCCAGATGGCCATCACACTGGCTGCACAGAATCTCAACCCGTTGGCCATCGGCATCGACTTCGCGTCGAACCGCACCGGGTATTTCATCGTCGAACGCGGGCCAGCCGCAGTGGGCCTGAAACTTGTCTTCAGAGCGATAGAGCGGTTGATCACATTGGCGGCAAACATAAACGCCGCCATCAAAATGATCGTCGTATTCTCCCGTAAAGGGTCTTTCAGTGCCCTTTTGGAGAATGACCCAAGACTCTTCTGGCGTCAGTGGTTTTCGTTGATCGGTCATTCATTGTCCTTATTGCATCAAGTGCTGTGTCTGTCGGCAGGTTACCAAAAATTCAGAGGGGATTGAAAGCGCAAAACCAAGTGCTTTGGTGCGGTGTCAAGCTGCAGGTTAGGCGAGCCGATTGAATCCGGGACCGTCTAAAACCGTGAATGACTTTGGTCTGGGCGGTCATAGCGTCAAACGAGCCGGCTCGTTGCTCGTTGCTCGTTGCTCGTTGCTCGTTGTTTGCGCTTTGATTTGGCAAGCGCGGTGACTTGTTTCTTTGAACAAACTTGATTGCCTCTTGATTGCGCGGTGCGCCGATGCAGGTTTTCTTAGCAAGCTTGTCGGCGGGTTGATTGACCACGCCCCATTGCATGGTCAGGACACCCGGTTGGTTTAAGCGCGATCCGCCCAATTTGGATTGATCAGGAATAAAGCTTAGAGTGTGATCATCGGGCCTCAGTTTAAGACGGGTCTTTTGACCCAGTCAGCATCCAGGTTTGGCGAGGTTGCTACTGGCTCGATAACATCAAGGTTAAGACAGCGATTGTCTTTTAACCCACAATCAGGAGCGCAGTATGGCGTCATATTCAGGTCAGTGTCTTTGTGGTGATATCACCTATCAAATTTTGGGCGAGCCGTTGATGGCTGGGGTTTGTCATTGTAAAAACTGCCAACGGCAAGCAGGCTCGGCATTTTCGACGTTATGGGGCATCCCAAAGGCCAATATCGAGTTTTCTGGCACTGAACCCAAGCTCTATTTAGATGGTGATACCAGCAGTGGCGGACAGGTTGAGCGCTATTTTTGTGGCCGTTGCGGGTCGCCTTTGTACTCATTGATTCCAGCTCAGGCTGAGATGCTGTTTTTAAAGACGGGTACTTTGGATCAAACGGATAGCTTTGCACCCCAGTTCCATGTTTGGTGTGATAGTAAACAAAATTGGGTGGAATTGGCCGAAGGGGTGCCGCAGATGGCAACCCAAAATTAAACCTCTGGTCTGACCGCTATAGCTTGTTGCGCCTGACGCGGTTGGGTTTTGATCGATGCAGCCCGGCCCGTAAGGCGTCGTCTGAATTCACTCTAACCAAGGAGTAAACCGCTTGATTCGATTAGAGTATTATCTTCGCCGGCAGCCGCATTTGAGTCCAGAGGCATTTCAAGCCGCCTGGCAAGACGCCCTGCAACCGGCTTGGTCCTCAATGCTTGGCAATCTTGGTTGTCAGCGGGCGCTGGCCGTGTTGGGACAACACAATGAGCTGTTTGATCAGATGAATAAGGCTCGCGGTGGGGCGATGCAAGCGCCTTTTGATTTGGTCATTGAGCTTTGGTGGGGAACCGAGGCGGAGGCCGTTCTGGCTTTGAGTGGCGGTGGCCTTGACCGGCTTGCGGCCCTGATTGAATCTCAAGTTGCGTGGCTTGATGCCATTCATTCGCCGGCATGGCTCGCGATGGAATACCCACAGGTCAACCCAACCCCGGAAGACCTGTTAGCAAGCGCTGGCAGCCCTTGGAAAAAACTGCAATTTCCGCTGCAGCATCGCAACGACTGGTCCGAAGCCGCAGCACGGCACTATTGGTTGCAAGAGCACGGCCCGCTCATCCGTCGACATGCGCCCAATTCAGGCATAGCGCGTTATGTTCAGGTGCACCGACTAGATCACCCTATTAACGAAGAGCTTGCCAATGCCCTAGGTTTCGAGACCCCTGTCTACTTAGGGCATGCTGAGGTTTGGGTGGGTCCCGGCGGTGGCACGCAAGAAGCGCGCAGGCAGGCAAGTCGCGCAGCGGTCGAAGACGAAGCAAAATTCATCGACTTTTCCGCATCGACCCTGTTCGCTGGCTTTGAAATCCTCATGATTTAGCCCAGGGGTCGTTCGCCGCCTTATATTCCGTAGGCTTTTCTCAGCAAGGTCATGGGGTGGGCGGCCAAATCAACTGATTCAGAAAGGTTGGCAATATGAACCGCTGCCATCGGGCAATCACTGGCAAAATGTTTGGCTTGTTTTGTGTCCACAAAGCGGACGACCGGTTTTGCGATTTTAACGGATTTCGCGCGCGTTTCTTGTTTAACCGCATAGGTTCCGTCATGGCCAGAACATCGCTCCAGTGCGGTAACGTTTGTTTCCTGCACTAGATTCAGTACATCACGTGTTTTCAATCCAATATTTTGCACGCGTTGGTGGCAAGCGACCTGATAAGCGATGTCGCCTAGTGCTTCTTTGAAATCGAGTTTCAATCCGCCCGCTTTGTGCCTTAGAAAGAGATATTCGAAGGGGTCAAAAAAGGCCTTTTTAACCTTTAAGACATCCGGGTCATCGGGGTACATTAAGGGTAATTCTTGCTTGTACATTAAAACGCAGGACGGGATGGGCGCGATCAGATCGAACCCTTGGTCAACGAGTTTTGCCAGCACGGGAATATTTTTTTCCTTGAGCGCATGCACACTGTCTAAATCACCAAGCTCTAATTTTGGCATGCCGCAACAGGCTTCTTTGGGCACGAGTTCAATATGAATATCGTTGTGGGCGAAGACGTGGGAGAAGTCTTGACCCAGGTCGGGTGGGTTGTAATTGCCATAGCACGTCGCGTAAAGCGCAACTTTCCCGGTCGTGCGTCCGAGCGGTGTCGGGGAAATGGGCGTTGACGAGAATTGTTTGCGTAAGGTCTTGCGATGATATTCCGGTAAAGGGGCTTCATGATGCACGCCAAGGGTCGCCTCCAGTGCATTTCTGAACAGTTTGTTCTTATTCAGTGCATTGGCGGTGATATCCACTAGGGGAATGGTGGTGAGGGCTTTGCCCATGGCATCGGTGCTGGTTAATAAATTGTCCCGAAAGCTGCCGCCATCTTCTTTAAATTTCTGCGCTTTGGCCCGCAGCATCAGGTGTGGAAAATCGATGTTCCATTCATGCGGCGGTACATAAGGACATTTTGTCAGGTAGCACAGGTCGCAAAGATAACATTGCTCAACCACATCAAAATAATCGGCCTTTTCAACCCCATCGACTTCCATCGTTGGCGATTCATCGACCAAATCGAAGAGTGTCGGAAACGAATCGCACAAGCTGACACATCGTCGGCAGCCATGACAAACGTCATAAACCCGCTCTAACTCGTCATTGAGTGAATTTCGATCCCAGAAGTTGTCTTCTTGCCATCCTAAGGGATGACGGGTGGGTGCTTCTAAACTGCCTTCACCTTGCTGAGCCATAATCTGAAGTTCCACGATGGTTGAAAAAGAGTGAGTTTAGGGGGTTGCTTGGTGACGCGCTAATGAATCTTTTGATTCAAGTCGATTCACAAAATCAATGACCGATTCGGGAAACCCTGGCAGGCTGCTTTGCTGAACAAGCCGGAGGTTCCGAGCCGCACGGTCGATTATTTAAGGTCGCCGCACCAGAGTCTTGGGCTTGCTAAGAGGGTGGCCTCAGCCCGATTCCGCTTGCTCCGTTGGAATTCGGATCTCAAAGGTTGCGCCCTGGCCGCGACCATCATCAACGAGTCTGAGCTGACCCGCATGCAGCTCAGTGATGATGCTGCGACTGATTGATAAGCCGAGCCCAGTGCCTTCGCCCACCTTCTTGGTGGTATAAAACGGCTGAAAGATCTCCAGTGCGATTGCATCGTCAATACCGGGCCCGTCGTCCGAAATACGAATGACGACGTGATCGGCATCTTGATAGCTGTCGATATAAAGGTTGCCCGAGTCGCCCATGGCTTGCAGCCCATTAAGAATGAGGTTGGTAAACACCTGATTCAGTTTGCCTTGGTTACAGCTGATTAAGGGGATGTCACCCAGGTTTAAATGAATCGGGTATTGCGCGCTGATTTTGTTTCGAAGCACATTGAGGGTGGCTTTGATGCCTTGGTTCAAATCGGCGCCTGAGAACGAGTCTTGACTACTATTTCTCGAGTAGTACCGCGGGTCCCGAACGATCGTTTGAATGCTGATTAAGCCGTCAAGGGTTTCTCGAACCAGGGCCGGTAAATCCTCTCGGATGTATTGAGCTTCAGCGCGGGTCGCGTCATCCCATTCGGGGGATCCAGCATCGCAGGCGTCGAGCAAGATCGGGAGATGATCATGCAGTGTGTTGATATTCGTAAGGCAAAACCCCACTGGGTTGTTGATCTCGTGCGCAATGCCTGAAGCTAACTCGCCAACCGATGCGAGTTTTTCATGCTGGACCATAATCGATTGGTTTCGTTTAAGGTCTTCGTAGAGTTGGTTTACTTCCTCATTTTTTTCATAGAGTTTGCGAGACAAGTCTTCGAGCAAATGCTCCGCCTCATTGCGGGCAGATTTTTCGCGTTGATAGGCCTTTTCATACGGATTGTCTGACACAGGTTAGACCAAGTTCACCAGCAGCCCACAGTGGTCTGCGCCGTGATGCGCACAGGGCGCGTGAGCGATGGTGTAACCTCGGCCGAAATGTAGTGCCGCGCCGTCGATCAGGCCCTCAGCCAATCGGCAGGGGTTCCGATCAGATTCATACTTCAAAAACAATTGATCTTCACCGCGTCGGTCCGGCTCGAATCCGGGTGTGATGGCGCCAGGATAGAGTTTAACAACCTCGACGTGAATGACGCTGTCTAACGACTCTAAAAAATCCAGCATATTTGAGTGGCCATCGATCAGCTGAGGATAACGTTTGTAGAAGGCGGGAAACATGAATTGGCCAAAGGCAAAGACAAGATCGCTCGCGGGGATATTATTGCGTTGACTGATAATGCCGACGAGATTGAGAAGTCGTTCATCGTCGTAAATGGCGGTTGAGGTATAGACGCCGCTCTCATTCGCCTCGTCAAGCACGGCGTTCCATTCTTCCAAACCGAGTTGGGTTTCCACCATCTCGGCCAGAATATTCATAACAATGCCTTTCATACTTTACTCCCTGTTACCGGTCCGTCGTCATTAGCGAGAACGGCGGAAAACCCAGATCATTTAATGCTCGGCGGAATGAATAACCAAAAGGTGCCCGGTTGAGGACGCACCAGGCTAACACCAGTACGCCGTGAACACAGGGTTAGCGATCTGCTTCTTGCTTTCTAACAAAGATCGGATGATTTACCAAGGAATCTTTTGGCCTTGCCAATCCCAAAAGGTCCCGGTGTCGGTTGGCGTGATCGCCTCGAGCAGTTGCAGGCAGTGCGCGGCTGCTTGCGCTGGACTCAGGATGATCCGGGCGGAGGCTGGATTGAGGAAGGGTTCTGAAAGCGCTGTTCTGACGGTACCGGGGTGATAGGCGATGAGGGTCGCCTTGGGCAGGCTTCTTTGCCACTCGATCGCGAGGGTCTTGACCGCCATATTGAGCGCGGCTTTTGCGCATCGATAGCTATACCAGCCGCCTAAATGATTGTCGGCAATCGATCCAACGCGAGCAGATAGCGCGAGGATTTTAGGTTCATGGCTGGCTTTGAGTGCGGGTTGGGCATGCTTGGCAAGGTTCAAGATCGGGGTGGTATTGATCTCAAAGGTTCTCATCAAGTGCTCAGCATCAAATTGCCGAATGCTTTTCTCAGGACCTTGGTGATGACTGGTTAGGATCCCAATTGCGTTGATCAAAAGATCGATTTTAGGAAGGCGGGTAACAAGGGCGGCAATCTCCTGCTCAATGCGCGCATCCAGACGCTGCCAGGTCATCAAAGGGTGTTGCCATAGCGGCTCTGTGCAGTGATAGGTGCCGAGAACTCGCCAACCCTCGGTCTTGAGGAGCAGGCTTGCTAGGGCGCCACCTAGCCCGCCACTGGCGCCGATGATGACCGCTTGCCTCATGGATAAAGGCGGTCAAATCGATTTTTTGCCCACCGGGCATAAACAAAATCAGCAACCGGTTTGATCAGCGGCCACCGTAACCAGGACCAGAAGAAACCAAACCGGGTTTGCTGCCACGCATAGACGCTTGCATCGAGCCCCATGAGGACGACGCCATCTGGTTTGCGAAGATGCAAACGGCTCAAAAAATCGCGTTTGGTATCCGGCGTTAAATCAGTGGCTTGATGGATGTCCGTCAACTTGAGCGAATCACGCTTATGCCGCTTGAGGTGACGCATTTCGATCGAACAGAGTGGGCAGCTGCCGTCAAAATAGAGTTCTGCCGGCTGGGAGGTTTCAGTCATCGTGTTCGGCCCTAAGGTTTGCTGTAGCTTACGAGCCGTCACTTGAATTAGATTGAATGGATCTCGCGGCTCTCTCAGTGTCGGGCGTCAAGTTGATCCCGAACTTTTTGATGCTGGGCGCGATTCAAGGGATAGTTGATCATGGGCAGTATCGCAAGCAATAGGCCTGCGGCGGTGCCCAGAGAGTAGGTCAATAACAGCCCCCACAAGGCCTCGTCAGAATTTTCAGCGCCAGGTTGAAACGCGAAAACCGCTTCGAGAATCGTAAAGGAAAGGCCAACAGCCACGGCAGCGCCCAGTTTGTTGGTTGTCGTGAGCATCGCAAAGAAGAGCCCGGCCCGCTTCTCCCCTGAGTCGAGTTCATCCAGATCAGTTAGGTCCGCCATCATAGTTCGCAACAAGGTTGGGGCTGCGCCAAAAGCAACGCCGTAAGATAAGGTGAAACACCAGAGCACAACCGCGTTGCCAGGCTCAGCAAGCGGAATCATGATCAAGTTGATTAAGGCGCCGTAGCCAAGCGCAATAATGAGTGCGCGCGCTTTACCTTGTTTTACGGCAAGCTTCATCCAAAGCGGCATGGCCAGAAAGCTGGCAACAAAGTAGAGCAGCAAGGCAAGGCTGGCGTGCCCGGGCAACTCGAAGTAATTGCTGGCAAAAAAGATGTACAGGGCGCCACTGACCGCGGTACCAAAGCCCGCCAAAAAATCCGCAGCGAGTAGTCGCCACATGAGTTGATTGGACATGAGCAGTGAGAATTGGGCCTTAATGGACAGCGAACTACGGCCACTGGCCCGTTGGTCCGGTACGAAAATAAGGGTTGGTAGTGCAAGTAACGGAAACAGGATAATACAGAACCATCCCATACTAGCGACTTTAGACTGTTGCTCATCGATACCCGTTGACTCAAGCAAGGCGGGTAGCGCAAGGACAATGGTCATTCCTGCGATCACGAAAATTTCACGCCAGCCAAAAAGCCGGGTTCTATCATCATAACTGTTCGCTAGCTCGGCGCCCCAGGATTGATGCGAGATGGCCATCATGGTGTAGCCGATGTAGAGCATGATCAGCCAGAAAAGAAGATAACCACCGCTGACGTCCTCAGGCGATGGAATGAAAACCTGATAGACGGATACCACCAGAATGGGCACGGCGAGTGCGATCCAGTGCTTTCTTCGCCCCCATCGGGTTTCCACGCGATCGATGAGGTAGCCCATGGCGGGATCCGTCACCACATCCCAGACTCTGGCGAGGGTGAAGATCAGGCCAACGGTAATTAACGATAACCCTAAGCCTTCGCTGTAAAATCTCGGCAGGTAAACGGCAATAGGCATCCCCATTGCAGCCATCGGCAGGGCAACGCCTGAATAGGCCGCGAGGGTAAATGGTTTTAGTGGCGGTTGCATGCGGGTCATCTTTGCACAATGATGAATCGATCCTACACGAGTTAACATGTGCTGCGCGTAAAAAAATCTTAACTAGGCTGCGGGGATGGTTTTGTCTAAGATCACGGTTCACACGGATAATGATTGTCAGTTGATAATTGTCTCGATAAATCAAGGTTAGTTTGATGATGACGCCTGTTGAAGAAAGCCCGCCGATTATCCTGCTGGTCGATGACGAGCCGCGAATACTCAGCGCGTTGCAGCGGTTATTGCGCCGAGAAGGCTACCGTATTTTAACGGCAGGCTCGGGTAGAGATGCGCTCTTAATTTTAGATCAAGAACCCGTGAGCATCATCCTGTCTGATCTTAGAATGCCCGAAATGGACGGCTTTGAGTTTTTGGGCGCGGTGCAAGACGCAGGTTGGGATGCGGCAAGGGTTTTGATGTCCGGTAATGCAGATTTAAAGTTGGTCATTGATGGCGTCAATGAAGGTCGGTTTTCGCAGTACATCGAAAAGCCTTGGGTTGATGATGCGTTGAAAATCAGCCTTCGAAAACTCATCGAGGCGCAGCAACTAGAGCGTGAAAATAAAGAGTTGATGAAGGCGCTCCGGAGCCAGAATCAAATGTTGAGTCAAGCCTCTGAAAAAGCGGCGAGCGAAATTCAGCAAAAAGAGCGCTTATTTGCAACCATTAGTCATGAAATCAGAAATCCGTTGCATGGCATCCAAGGGATTTTAGAACTTCTGAGTCGAGACAGTGATGGCAATGACCAAAAATTGCTTAGCACAGCGATTACCAGTGCCGGGTTTATGCGCCAAATCCTCGATGACGTACTGGATTACAGTAAGGTCGAAGCGGGGAAAATGGTGCTTCAAAAGGTTACCTTTTCTCCCGTGGCATTGGCGAGCGACATTATCGCCCTGATGCAACCGATGGCCATGGGTCAGCAACTCACATTGGACCTTTACTACGAAGAAGAAATCCGCCAACGGTTTTTCAAAGGCGATGATTTTAGAGTTCGACAAATATTGAATAACCTGTTGTCGAATGCCATTAAGTACACCAAGAAGGGCAGTGTGGGTCTCGAGATCACGGCCGACCCGGTTTTAAATTTTGCCGTTATGGATACGGGCATTGGTATTCCGGAAGGAAAGATGGCGTCGTTGTTTGAGGCCTTCGTGATGACCAATGATCAGCACGACCGAACATTTGGGGGCACCGGCCTTGGGTTGACCATCGTTAAGAATCTGACCGATCTAATGGGTGGGGAGATTGCGGTCTCGGCGCGTCAAGGCGGCGGCACGGTGTTTACGTTAGCGTTGCCGCTCGAGTCAGCAGCGGCTGAGGTTGCCGTGACGGCCACTCAAAACGTTGATCATGTGCTTGCAGGAATGCAAGTGGTTGTGGTCGACGATATGGAAGCAAACCGCATCATTGTTGAAAATCTATTGCCGCGATATGGCGCGACCGTGCATGGTTTTGCCGATGGCGAAGCGTTGCTAAACGCCTTGTCGGAGTTTGACGGTATTCCTGATCTATTCCTCTTAGACATTAATATGCCTGGCATGAAAGGCGATGAGGTTTTACGAGCCATCAAAGCATGCTCCCCGGAACTGGCTCAGGTGCCCGCCTTTGCAATGAGTGCTTCTCTCAATTGTGCAGGTAGTGAGCAGGTGATTAACCTGTTTACAGGTCTATTCAGTAAGCCTTTTTCAGTCGGCCAGTTGTTAACCCTTGCGCGACAATACGCGCCTCCCCCGCCTGCGGTGGTCACGGTTAAGTCACCGGTTGATCCGAGAGCGGTTGCGGAGGACACCAATCAAATGCGTCGCGCAAGCGATGTTGCGCAATCCTCCGCTGAAGGCGCTCAATCCTCGGCTGAGGGCTCTTATTCCGCTGACGGCTCTTATTCCGCTGAAGGCTCTCTCCGCTGACGGCGCTCCCTCCGCTGAAGGCTCTCCCTCCGCTGAAGGCTCTAACCCTGACGTAGACTTATTGATCGAGGAAATGGGGATTGAGCTTGCGATAGAGCTGACGGAGGCATTCAAGTCAAGCCTGACTCGCGCACTAACAACCGAGAAGGCGGGGGTCATTTCGGCGGAACAGGTCGTTGATGTGGCGCATGCTTTGAAGCCAACGGCTGGGATGCTGGGGTTCGTCGAGCTGAGCCGATGTTGCCAAGAAATTGACGGCTTGCGGTCGTCTGGCGATATCGGCCCGGCAATCGAGCGACGGGTTGAACTGCTCAGTAAAATCGAAATGACTCGGGTGCTGGTTGAGCGTCTGCTGGATCACCTAAAAACAACGAGCAAGATGGGGTGATTGCGCCAGACAAGCCCAATTTGGCCGCGGTTTGTGTTCGCTCGGGTAGCCATTTGGAATTGGTTGTGCAAGCGATGCCGGATCCAAAGCCGCCAGGACCCGCGGAGATTCAAATTGCGCTGAACGCGTCGGGCCTTCAGTTTAGTGATCTCGTGAAGTTCTCGGGCGACTATCAAGTTCAATCGCCATTTCCTTTTATTGTGGGCGGTGAGGCATCTGGCCGGGTTGTGGCGGTTGGGTCTTCGGTTCAGCACTACTCGAAAGGCGACGCCGTGTTGGTTCCAACCGGGTGTGTCCGGTTTCAAACCGTGCTGGCCAGCCAAGCAACAAAAGTACCGGCTGGGATCGATTTAATGATTGCCGCCTCCTTTCGAAATAACTATCAAACCGCAATAGATGGGTTGCAGCGGGCGCAATTGAGGCCAGGCGAAACGCTTTTAGTGCAGGGTGCCGCAGGCGGGGTTGGGCTTGCTGCTGTGGATGTTGGGCTGCAGATCGGTGCTCGGGTCATCGGCGTCGTCAGTACCGAGGCGAAACAGGCGGTGGTTGCTCGGTATGGTGCTGAAACGATTTTACTCGGCGACCAAGGCTTTCGATCTGAACTTCGGGCATTAACCGAGACTCGGGGCGCTGATGTCATTTTTGACCCGGTCGGTGGTGATATCTTTGATGAATCGGTTCGCTGTATTGCGCCCTTCGGTCGGATTTTGGTGGTGGGGTTTGCCAGCGGTCGACCGGCACTGGCCAAGACCAATCACCTATTGGTAAAAGATGCCGCGGTCATTGGCTACACGGTGGGTGGTTTGCGCAAGCATCGGCCAGCCGAGGCAGAGCGTCAATTGCAGACCCTCATGCGTTGGTTGGCCGCGGATCGCATCAAACCTTTCATCTCCCATGTGCTGCCACTTCAGGACATCAAAGCGGGTTATCAACTCATCGTCGATCGTGAGGTTGTTGGCAAGGTTATGATTGACCTCACCTAAGCATCGCAACCCGCTAGTTTGAGACATCTGGGTAGGCAGCCTGGCAGGCTTCTCGAAGCAGGCGCGTGCCCGATTCTGTGGTGACTTTCGTGAGTGATTTTAAAATACACTCAGCGGCTTTTTCATTGAGCGGCGCGGCTTCATCGGGCGGGGCTTTTTCCATCCAATGGATCCCTTGATTCGGTCGCATCCTGTGATCCATACCCGCTTTTGAAGGGTTGAAATCGCGAACGACGACATGGTGCCCGCCTTGATCATTGACGATGACATCGACATTCATATCCGAAAGCGGGTTGTCTTGATTGAGCGCGTCATGCAACCTAGCCATCACATCAGGCGGTAGGGTTTTGTCGCCGAGGCCCTCTTTTAAAAGGCGATGGATGGCGGTTGAATCCAGTGCGTTGGCCGACCCGGCGCGAATAATTTTGATTTTCCGCTCGGCTGGTGCTGGCAGGCCGTCCTCGTCAACGACCTTGATGATGATGGTCTCTTCAGTCGCCTCACTGGGCGCGGCCAAGTGCGCATCACGGGTCATGACGGCCGGGTCAAGGGATCTGTGGATTTCTTCGGCGAAGCTGGTTGGAATCTGAATAAAAGCGCCCGCAACGACCACCGTTAAGGTTATGGCAACGCGTAAGGTTATCGATTGCATCGGAATCTCCCTTAAAAGCAAAATCATAGGGGATCGAGACGGTCGGTGTCACGCACTAGTTCGACGAGGCGGGGGCCGAGTAATTCCAGGAATTTTGGTGCCCTGAACGCATGGGATTAAGGTTCGACGGACCGAGAACAGCCCGCTAAGAACAACCCCTTAAAATCACGGATGATTCGGCCCACGGTTGTGGAACCAGCGCTGTGGGTTGCGTCCGTCAAGGCCGAGCGCGATGCGCGAATCCGGTCTTAAGACGGGGTTTCGTCTGTGAGCGCTCTGGGTAGACCACGTGCTTTGACTGCCTTGAGCGCATCCTCAAGGCGCGCAGGATCAAAACTGGGGTCAAGTTGGCGTTGAACCAATGCATCAAGATCCAGACGCTGGTTTCGCGAAGGCTCGGCGCAAGTATCCGGCCAATGAATCGAAAAGGACGCATCAAAACAGGTTTCGATGACCGCTTGAAGCCTGTCGGACGTGGCGCCCGGACAAAGCAGCAGCAGATGGTGCCAAGCGCAGGGCTCAAGGAGTCGCTGTTGGGCGTAATGGATGCGGCCCAAAAGGTCCGCCGATCGCTCTTCGGTAAAGATATTGCTGCTCGGCACATCACGCTCGATTAAGAGGTCGCGCAAGCACTGGGCCTCGGTTCTGCCCGGAAACAAATCAAGGGTGTGGTGACAGCAACCCGTGCTAATCAGACTGCTGGTTAAGCCTGTGTGAAAGGCCTCTGCAGCTTGATCGGCCAGGCAGGCAAGGGTTGGCGCGTTGCGGTCAGCGTCACCAGCAAGGATTAACACCGCATCAAAGGCGCCCATCATTGCAAGGTTACCCAGGCACTGTTTGGCTGCGGCCTACATCGAGTTTTAAACAAGTTATTTTGAAAAAACAAAGCCTTGATACCCCTCGTTTTTGACTTGTTCGCAGATCGCCACATAGCTCGGAAAACCGCCAACATAGGGCATAAAGATTCTGGGTTTTCCGGGGACATTAGCGCCGAGATACCAAGAGTTACAGGTTGGAAACAAGGTCCTCGGCTATTTCGTTGACCAGCTCTACCCAAGATTCTTCAGCCTTCACTTCGGCTTCTATTATCTGCTTGGAGTTATCACGCAGGTAACTGAGGCAACTAGCGATCCATTCCACATGTTGTTCTATGGCTACAATCATATTGGCGAGCACAGAGGGGCTTCCTGGGCCCGATACGGTAAAGAGGTTCGGAAATCCGTTAATTGCCAAGCCTAAATAGGTTTTCGGTCCTGCAGACCATGTCTCAGCAAGGGTCATACCGGCCCGACCTTGGATGTCGATTTTTAGGAGGGTGCCGGTCATGGCATCAAACCCAGTCGCGAAAATCAGCATATCAAAGTCATACTGGGTGCCGTTGGTGATCAAGCCCGTTGGGGTAATGCGCTCGATCGGATGATCTTTGACACTCACCAGATCAACGTTCGGACGGTTGTAAGTCTCGTAGTAGTTGGTGTCAACGCAAACCCGTTTGCAGCCGATAACCTGATCCGGACAGAGCCGTTCAGCGGTCTCGGGATCGCTCACGAGGGTCCGAATCTTATTGCGGACGAACTCTGCGGCAATTTGATTGGCCTCAAGATTGCTCCCCGTGTCGCTAAAGCTACTACTGAACCCAAGTCCGCCTTCTTGCCATCTTGCTTCGAAGCGCTCCTTGCGCTCGGGTTCATCGAGATCAAAGACCGAGTCCTCCCAGCGGGATTGGTGGGCGCCAAAGCCAGCAAACATTTGGCGATTCAGCCCTCTGAAGTCCTCGTAATGCGCTTTGATCTCCTGCGCATAGTCTTGGTCTATCGGGCCATTGTGAGCAGGAATGGAGTAGTTGGGCGTTCTTTGAAACACGGTTAAATGCGCGCAAGCGGCCGCTATGATCGGAATGGATTGGATTGACGAGGAGCCGGTGCCGATAATGCCAACCCGCTTGCCGGTAAAGTCCACCGGTTCATGGGGCCAGGTGCCCGTGTGGTAAGCCTCGCCTTGAAAGTCGTCTCGACCGACAAAGTCTGGAAGATTGGTTGAGGAGAGACACCCGGTTGCCATAATGCAAAAGCGGCTGAAGAAAATTTCCCCAGAGTTGGTTTCAGTTCGCCAGAGTCCCGTTGCTTCTAAAAACGTCATCGCAACGACCAAAGTCTCGAATCGAATATGGGGTCGTAATTCGAATCGGTCCGCAACATGGTTGGCGTACCGTAATATTTCCGGCTGGGCGGCGTAGCGTTCGGTCCAGGACCAGTTCTGTTGTAGCGCATCATTGAAGGAGTACGAGTACTCCATACTTTGGACGTCGCATCGGGCGCCAGGATATCGGTTCCAGTACCAGGTGCCGCCAACATCACCGCCACGCTCAATGGCAACCGCAGTCCGGTCGCTACTGAGTGCTCGTTGCAGCGCGTAGAGTCCAGCAAAACCAGCGCCAACAATAACCAAGTCGAGGGGGTTGGCTTCTGACGATGACGGGTCCTTTAAATGCAGCATGTTGATCGATCTCCTGTCTCGAGCGAAATTGAACCACGTCACACACATTTACTCAAACCAGCAATCCCGACATACTCTGGCAACCCCTCAATGGAACGGCTGGTTTTAGCCAGCGCCTTGATGCGTTTGGGTCAAATCTTAAGGAGCTTGGATGAACCGGACTTTGGTGGTGTTAACCCTCGCAGCCTGTATGGCGCAGACCGGTGCCCCAATCGTTGTTTTGCTCGGCGGCATTATTGGCGCCGAACTTGCGCCAACGCCAGGACTGGCAACCCTGCCGGTGGCCTTGATGATTCTTGGAACGGCCGCCTCGACCATTCCAGCTTCTTTTATCATGCGGCGGTTTGGTCGACGTAGCGGCTTTTTGTTTGCGTCGGGCTACGCGGTGGTCGCTGGGTTGCTCGCGGCCTTTGCGATACAGGCGGGTGCTTTTTGGTTGCTTTGTGGTGCGACGTTTCTGATTGGTAGCCACAACGCCTTTGTGCAGCAGTACCGCTTTGCGGTTGCGGAATCCGTCCCGGTTGCCCGGCTTGGTCGATCGTTATCCGTCTTGATGTTAGCCGGGGTGGTGGCCGCCTACCTTGGGCCTAAAACGGCAACCCTTTTGCAGGACCTGGTGCCGAATGCGGTCTATGCGGGATCCTTTTTAGGCTTATCAGTCCTAATGGCGGGCGCTGGAATGGTCTTGTCCTTCTATGTTCCGGAGAGATGTGAGCCAGAAGTCGGAGGTTCGGGCGGTCGGTCTTTGTGGCAAATTGCGCAACAACTGGATTTCAAAATTGCGATTGCGGCCTCAGTGGCCGCCTGGAGCATCATGAGTCTTTTAATGACGGCGACACCGGTTGCGATGCATCACTTTGATCAATTCAGTCTGGTTGATACTGCCTGGGTCATTCAAAGCCATATTATGGCGATGTTTTTACCCTCGTTTATCGCGCCATTGCTATTTAAGCGACTGGGCATTCGCGGCATGATGTTGATCGGGCTCAGCATCTCGTTCTTGTGTTTGGCTGTTGCGTTTTTGGGTCGGCACCTCATGCATTACTGGTGGGCGCTGGTGCTACTAGGGATTGGCTGGAACTTTATGTATTTAGGCGGGACGGCCTTACTGACTCGAACCTATGAAGCCAATGAACGGTTCAAGGTCCAGGCCTGCAATGACTTCATTGTCTTTGCAATGCAGGCCGTTGCGGCCCTGTCTTCCGGGTTTTTCTTGTTTAGCTTTGGGTGGTCTTGGCTGGTCTACTTAAGCGCCTGTGTGCTCATTGTGCCCCTGGCCTTGGTGGGCTACAAACAATTGGCGCTTAAAGGCCTCAAAGCGTGAGGTGGACCAGCCGCTTGGCCTTGTTTACTTAAAAACGGAAATTAACTTGGGGTAAAGTTGGGCGAGTTCCTGGCTGAGCAGTGCAAATTGTGCATCCAGTTCCGCAAGCGCCGCAATTTCTGGCTCAAGCCCGTCTAAGTCGTCAGCTTGCTCGGTGAGCGCCTCATATTTGATCTGGCTCAGAACCAAGTCTTTATCCAGGGTAAACGACAGGCTCTGATCCCAGGTCAGCCTGAGTTTGCTGCAGAGCTTACCCGTGTCGATGTGGGCCAGAATCTCTTTGCTCTGAAGCGCGACCTTTCGACAGGTAATGCTGGATCCGTCTTCTTGGTCAAAGAGGTCGCAAGCATTGCCAAGCTCGAATCCGGGTGGCGGCTGATTTCTTTTCAACCATTGGGTGAACAATTGACCGGCCGACTGCTTGGATTCGATGCGGGTGACAGCAAGCGTGCCAAGGGTCATCCGAAGGTAATTTAAAAACGTGTCGACGTCGGTCGCGGACGCGCTATTGATGACCAGGAGCCCGGCGGCTGGATCGATGTAACCGAGTATTCGTCGATGTTTACTCAGCGCTCTGGGCAACAGCTCACTGAGGGCTGCTTCTTTGAACTGTAGCCGCTGTTTTGAGGAGGGCTTTTGGCCTTCGAGGCTTGTCCAGTGATTCGATTTCTCAGAGATGAGTTCTTGCAGGGCACTGGTTGGAATCACCTTTTCTTCGCGTTTTCCGCAAAATAAAACACGATTACCAAATTGACGGGTTAGATCGGTGAAGCCATCGGGTAGGGGTGAGACCCAACCAAAAGTACTTTGACTGAATGAGCTGCACGGCTCGAAGGCTTCATTGGCCAGCAAGGCGTCAAAGTGTTCCGGTAGGGTGTCTGAGAAACTTAAAATGGTCGCGCTGGAAAACAACATGGAGATTACTCACAAAATGGAGCCGCCAGTATACGCGAAACTTCCCATGATCTTGGATCACATTTCGCGCATCTCATCGTATACTGACCCCATGAGTCAAGAGAAAGCCAGATGCTGCAGATCGAATCCTTAAGCTGCTTTCGCCAAGATCGTTATCTTTTCAAAGACTTGAATGCCACTGCCCTGCCGGGCCAGGCGTTGCAAATCGTCGGTGAAAATGGTTCGGGTAAGACAACCTTGTTTAAAATTCTGGCTGGATTATTTGAAGATTACGACGGTCGGGTGATCACTGAGGACAAAGCAGCGATCCTCTACCTGGGTCACCGGTATGCGGTGAATGATCAGTTAACGCCGATTGAAAATTTAAAATTTTTGCTCAAGCTCAACGAAATCCAGCTGACGCCAGCGCTGTTAACGGCTGCTTTAGCGCGGTTTCAGCTGTCCGCTGAACTGGATCAGCCCTGCAGCGCTCTCTCCGAAGGCCAAAAGAAGCGCGTGGCGTTGGCGCGTTTGATTCTGACCTCGGCCCGGATATGGCTGCTGGATGAGGCCTTCAGTGCCCTGGATGCACCAGGACGCTCTGTCTTGTCCGAGGTCTGTCAAGCGCATCTTGCGTCCGGCGGGATCCTGATTTTCAGTAGTCACCAGGGCATCCCAGAGTTTGCGTCCGCGACGCAATTGCGCCTTAAGGCCGAATCATGATGCTGTTGCTTCGAGAGCTAAAAATCATGCTCAGGTCTCCGGCTGGGGCAATTCAGTCGCTGATGTTTGCCGTATTGGTCATTACATTGTTTCCGTTGGCGATTACCCCAGACCCTGACCAGCTGGAACCTCTGGGGATTGGTTTGATCTGGGTGGTGATGCTCCTTTCGTGCTTGCTGGCGGCGGATAAAAGCCTGGCAAGCGATTACGCAGATGGCAGTCTGGAGCAAATGGTGCTGAGCCACTACCCCTTGTGGTGGGTGTGCTTGGTCAAAAGTATGGCGCATTGGGTCAGTTGCGCCCTGCCGTTGCTGCTGATGGCCCCCGTGCTGGGCGCGATGCTTGCGATGACCTCGGAGAACATTGTTTGGCTGATGGCCTCACTGGTTCTGGGGATCCCCGATTTTAAGTTTGTTTTGTATCTTGGGCGCCATGCTGACGGTTGGATTGAATCAAAGCAGTGCGTTGCTGCCAATCTTGATCGCCCCATTTCTGGTGCCAACCTTGATCCTTGGTACCCAGTGGGCGACGACTGGGGGCGAGGCCTTTTATGGCTACATGTTGGCCGCCTTGCTGTGTCTATCGCTTGTGACCTTGCCCTTTGCGACGGCCATAGTCGCAAAAATAGCGGTTAGTCGTTAAGCCTGTGGCGACAGATCTGTTACAATTGGCGCTGAGAATTTTAAGGTAGATCGATCGTGTGGCGTTGGTTTCACCAATGGGGTAGCCCAAAGTTTTTTTACCATCGCAGCGGCGCGCTGATACCCGTTTTGGCGTTGGCGAGCGGGTTGATTTTAGGCGCCGGTGTGTTCTGGGGCTTGTTGATTGCGCCTGCCGATTATCAACAAGGCGAAAGCGTTCGAATTATGTATGTCCATGTGCCGGCAGCGATCTTGGCGCAATCAAGCTATGCCATGATGGCGGTCATGGCGCTTATTTCCTTAATTTGGCGTCTCAAGATTGCGGATGCAGCGGTTCAAGCGGTGGCCCCGATTGGCGCCTGCATAACCCTTTTAGCACTTGCAACCGGGTCACTCTGGGGCAAACCCATGTGGGGAACCTATTGGGTGTGGGATGCGCGCTTAACTTCGACCCTGATCTTGTTTTTTTTGTTCGCTGGGGTGCTCGCGCTCAGAAATGCAGCGGGTCAAAGCCAGACGGCAGGCCGGGCCGCATCGGTCCTAGCGGTGATTGGGCTGATTAACTTGCCAATCATAAAGTACAGCGTTGATTGGTGGTTTACCCTGCATCAGCCGGCAAGTTTCACGCTCACCGAGGCGCCCGCAATGCCGTTTTCGATGTGGGGGCCGCTCCTGGTGATGGTTGTTGGATTTTATTGCTGGTTTTTTCTAACTTGGTTGATTCGTTTGCGTCATGAAATCGTAAGACGAGAAGTGCGATCGGATTGGGTCCAGCAGATGATGAAACAATGAGCTTTGAGACAATAACCGCCTTCTTAGCAATGGGTGGTTACGCCACCTATGTTTTTGCCTCTTATGGGTTAACGGGGTTGACCCTATTGGGGCTGCTATTGACCGAGGCGCGTCGTCATCGATCTTGGTTGCGGCGGCAGCATTTGGTCCAGGGCAAAGCGAAGTTTGACCTATGAAATTGGGTGTCATGAAGCCGCAACGACGGAATCGGTTATTGCTCGTTCTAGCCCTGGTTTGCGGGTTAGGCCTGGCGGTGACCTTCGTTCTGAAAGCATTGAACAGCAATATTAATTTGTTTTACACACCGGTACAGGTCCTTGCGGGCGAGGTGCCCCTTGGGGCCCGAGTCAGAGCCGGCGGCATGGTTGAAGTCGGCTCAATTCGGCGTTCTGACGCGTCGCTTGAGGTCGCTTTTACTGTCTCGGATTTAGCCGGCGCCGCTTTTGAGATTCGCTACACCGGGATCCTTCCCGACTTGTTTCGCGAAGGCCAAGGGGTCGTCGCAACCGGCACGCTGAGCAAGGATGGCGTGTTTTTTGCGGAAGAGATTCTCGCCAAGCATGATGAAAAGTATATGCCGCCTGAAGTCGCGATGGCGTTGGACGCGACGCGGCAGGATGCTTTGCAGCCATGATTGTTGAGCTCGGCCATTTTTGTGTGGTGATCGCGTGCCTGCTGGCGCTTCTGCAAGTTGTGCTGCCAAGCATTGGCTTAAAGCAGAACAACTCGCAGCTTTTGGCGTCAGCCGTGAGCCTTGCTTACGGCGTCTTTGTTTTTACGCTACTTGGGTTTCTGGCGCTGATCTATGCCTTCGTGACGGATGATTTTTCTGTGGCGTATGTCGCGAATCACTCTAATACCCGGTTACCGCTGCAATTTAAGGTGTCGGCGCTCTGGAGCGCCCACGAAGGGTCATTTCTGCTGTGGACCCTGGTGATGTCGATTTGGACCATGATGGTCGCTCGGTTTTCAGCGCCGTTAACCGTCGATATGCGGGCGCGGGTTTTGATCTGCCTGGCGGCGTTAGGCTTTGGCTTTTATCTCTTTTTACTCCTGACCTCGAACCCGTTTGAGCGCGCGTTGCCATTTTATCCTGCCGAGGGCGCGGACTTGAACCCGCTCCTCCAGGATTTTGGGCTCATCGTGCATCCACCACTGCTCTACATGGGGTATGTTGGCCTGTCGGTACCCTTTGCCTTTGCCATTGCCAGCCTCTGGGGTAATACCTTGGATGTGAGTTGGGCGCGCTGGTCACGCCCCTGGACGAATTTGGCGTGGGCGTTTTTGACGATGGGCATAACGCTGGGAAGCTGGTGGGCTTATTACGAACTGGGTTGGGGCGGTTGGTGGTTTTGGGATGCGGTTGAGAATGCCTCGTTTGTGCCCTGGTTGATCGCAACCGCCTTGATCCATTCTCTGGCGGCCACCGAAAAACGCGGTGTGTTCAAGTCTTGGACCGTGTTACTGGCGATCTTCGGGTTTTCGTTTAGTTTGCTGGGGGCGTTTCTGGTGCGTTCCGGCGTTCTGACGTCCGTTCATGCCTTCGCGGTGGACCCAGAGCGTGGCGCTGCGATTTTGGTATTTTTGGTGCTGGTCATTGGCGGGTCTTTGTTGCTCTATGGCGCGCGGGCCTGGGATCTGCGCAGTCGAGTGACCTTCAAACGCTCGGGACGAGAGAGCTTTATCCTGGGTAATAATGTACTGCTCACAGTCAGTGCAGCCGTGGTGTTGCTTGGCACGCTGTATCCCTTAGGTTATGAAGCGCTGACAGGCGGCGACAAAATCTCGATAGGCCCGCCGTATTTCAATGCGGTGTTTGTACCCCTGATGCTGGCGCTCATGGCGCTGATGGTTTTGAGTCATCGCAGCCGATGGTGGGCAACCGAGCGATCACGGTTGACCGCTGGGCAGGGCGTCTTCTCAGTAATTGCCGTTGTCGCGGCGGTTGGGGTCTCGGTTGCGATGGGGCCGTTGAAGCTTTGGATCATTGGGGTTGCCTGGCTCGCGTTTATGATCGTGCTGAATTTAGGGCATGAACTGCATCGGCGCGTGCGGCAAAAATCGAATCCGTTCAGCCGATTGTTCAAGCAACCTCTGGCCGTCTATGCCATGGTCTTAGGTCATGCTGGCATTGCGGTCACGGCCCTTGGCATCGTGACAACGGTGATGCTGAGCGAAGAGGCCGATCTGTACATGGCGCCGGGTGATTTGGCTCAAGTGGGCGCGTATGACGTGCGGTTTTATGGAACGGATAATGTCGAAGGCCCGAATTATGTCGCCGATAGAGGGCGCGTTGAGGTGTTGCGGGCAGGTGAATCCATCACCACGTTGTTTCCGGAAAAGCGGCGTTACCTTGCCAGTCAATCGATCATGACCGAAGCGGATATTCAGGTGCGATGGTTAGGGGATATCTATGTTGCGCTGGGTGAGCCGCTAGAAAATGGCGCCTGGGCCGTCCGCGTGCACGTTAAGCCTTTGGTTCGGTTTATTTGGATCGGGGGCATTTTGATCGCGCTGGGTGGCGTGCTTTCGATTTTTGATCGCCGTTATCGGGCGCCGATTGCGCGCCGAACGCGACAGACGCCTGCAGCCCCGAGTGTGGAGCCAACGCATGGCTAAACAAAGTGTGTTGATTCCCGTTATCGTGTTTGCAGGCATCGTGGTGCTGCTTTGGTTTGGCTTTCAATTGTCAGACCCGCATCTTTTGCCCTCGCAAAAACTAAACGACCCGGTGCCCGATTTCGAGCTGCCGAACTTGTTGCAGGCGGAGCAAGCGCTCACCGCGGCGGATCTAACCGGTGAAGTCTCGTTGCTCAATGTTTGGGCAACTTGGTGCCCGAGTTGTATTGCAGAGCATGGGGAGCTCACTCGAATTTTTGAAACAACGGGTCTGCGCATTATTGGGGTGAATTACAATGATGACTCAGACGCGGCGCGCGCCTGGTTAGAGCGCTGGGGTGACCCTTACGCGTTCCATATCGTCGATCAAGCCGGGACTCTGGCGATCGATTTAGGGGTTTATGGTGCGCCTGAAACCTTTGTCGTGGATGCAGACGGCATCATCCGCTATCGGCACGTTGGGGTGGTCACCCAAAAGGTGTTTGAAGAAACCCTCGCGCCGCTCATTCAAAATTTAAAGGATGCATCATGATGGGCCGCTGGGCGTTGGCCGGGTGCTTGTTCTGGGTTTTAAGTGCGCCGAGTTTGGCCGCGATTGAAGCGACAGCGTTTCCGGATGAGACGATCAAGGCACGTTACTACGACTTGATTGCAATGTTGCGGTGCCCGCAGTGCCTGAACACCAATCTGGCGGGATCGGACGCGATGATCGCTCAAAACTTGCGCGCAACGGTGCGACGCCTACTGATTGAGGGTAAAACCGATGCCGAAGTGAAGCAGTTTATGTTTGAGCGTTATGGCGATTTCATTCTTTATGAGCCGCGCTGGACGGCAAAAACCTGGCTGCTGTGGCTCGGTCCATTTGGTTTGGTTCTGATTGGCCTGAGTGTTTGGTGGTCTATGGGCGCGTCGTCCCGCAAGATAAGGCATGGGTTGTCCGATTCAGACCGAGCAAGCCTTAAGCGGTTGATGGATCGATGATGAGTCTTTTTTGGTTATCGGCCGTTGGGCTCCTGCTTTTAGCATCGGTGTTTGTTGTGTTGCCGCTTTGGTGGTCGGTTAAACATGAGGGCGAAGGGTCCAGGGCGCAGGCCGAAGGCAATCTGCAGCTACATGAAGAACGGTTGCAAGAATTAGCGCAGGCTTTAACCGCCGGGGATATTACCGAGGCGGAGTATACGGGGCAGGTTGAAGATCAATCTTTGGTGCTCTTGGAAGATGCTGGGCCGCTCCTGGCGGTGGGTGATGCGCGAGCGCCGGTTCAAGGCGCAGCTTTTGGGTCAAAGCGCGTGTTTGCCATGAGTTTGGTTTTTCTGATGTTGGTCAGCACGCTCTGGTACGGCGATATCGGATGGTCGCAAGGGGCACTCACGGAGCTCACCTTTACCGAAAGCCTGCAGCAGAACCGGGATAAACCCAGGTCGAAGGCGGATTTAGAAGAAATGGTGAGCGGACTCGCCGCGATCCGAGTTTTGTCGCCGGACAATGAACAGGTTGGCTTTTACCTGGGCCAATTACAGCTCACCCTTGGCAATTTCGATCGCGCCGTAGACATCTTTACGCCACTGGCAGCCCGGTATCCCGAAGATGGTGACCTAGCCGTTGCCTTGGCAGAGTCACGTTATCTGCAGCAGGGACGTCTTTTGAGTGAAGATCTCAAAGTTTTGTTTGAGCGTGCGGTCAAACTCAAACCCAATAGTGTCTCGCTGCTTGAAATATTAGGCATGGAAGCCTTCAAGCGTGGTGAAACGGCCCGCGCGAAACTGTTTTTTGAACGGGCACTCAGTTTTGCCGATGGGGAACGGGCAACGCTGATTGCGACCGTTTTGGGCGGATTACCCGAGGCGCTCGAGTCGGTTGAAACTGATCAAGCAAGTGCTGCCAGCAAAGATGCCACGCCGCCCGGGACCCTTCGGCGCGTGCTCGTGACGGTGACGGCAGACCCCAACCTCGATATTAAACCGCAGTCAACCCTCTATGTGTTTGCCAAGGCGGTCTCGGGTCCGCCCATGCCCCTTGCTGTGGTGAAGCGCAAAGGGGGAGATCTGCCGCTGCAGGTTGTTTTAGACGAGTCGATGGCCATGATGGCGGGTTTATCCATTGCCGATTTTGATCAAATCACAGTGACCGCAAAGATTTCGGAATCAGGACTTGCGACGCCGAGTCCTGATGATTTGTCAACCGAGTCGCCCGTGATCGGGTTCGATCAAAATCAGGCTGAGGTCTCATTGGTTTTGAGCGAAGGGTCTTAGCGCTTAATCATTCGGATCAATCGGGTCTTTTATTTCAAGGAGTTGCTCAGCTTGCAATTTGGTTGAGCGTGAGGCTTGCCGCTCCCGACGCAATGGCAGTATGACCAAAAAGAAAAGTCCGGTACCCATGATCAACCCAAATCCTACCCCGAAAACAATCAGTCCCACTGTGACAATCCTTGGTGTGTTGCTGTCGACGAGGAAGATAGTAGCGGTAAAGCGTAGCCGATCGCTAGCTTTGACGAAAAACAGAGCGGGCGGACAGCAATCATCTTCCCGGGGTGTGCGGGGCCATTGGCGAAAGTCGATGCGGTTATTGGGGTTGGTGTGCGCGCTGACCCAAAGCGCCCTGACTCAGAGTGCGCTGGCGCAAAGTGCCCCGGCTCAAAGTGCCCCGACTCAAAGTGTACGGGCTTCTGAGGAAACCCTCGAAGCCTCGATTCAGGTGCTTGAAGCCCTGATCTGGGAGCAGGCTGAGCCCCTACCCGGTGCGGCGGCGGTGTTGGTTATCAAAGGCAAGGTCAGGCCATTGATACTGCATGGATTCCAGGCGATGGATGATATTCGGCCCGTTTCAGAGCAAACGGTCTTCCAATTAGCCAGTTTGTCCAAGTCTTTCGCCGCGACGGCCATTGCTTTGGCTGTCGATGAGGGTCAATTGCATTGGGGCGCGTCCATCACGACGCTGTTGCCCGAGCTTAACTGGAGCGATGCTCAGCGCGCCAAAAAGCTCAAGCTGTTTCACCTCGCCAACCAGTCCTCGGGCTTGATGCCGCATGCTTATACCAACCTGGTCGAGGATGTCGTAAGTTACAAAAACATCCTGAGTCGGTTGCAGCAAGTCCCCTTTATCTGTGATCCAGGGGACTGCTACAGCTACCAGAATGTCGCGTTTAGTCTTCTCGGAGACGCGCTGACCAAAGCGACCGGGATGTCTTATGCCAGGTTTGCCCAACAAAGGCTGTTTGCGCCGCTGAACATGAAGACGGCATCGGTCGGAACTTCTGCACGGGTGGATGAGCAGTTAGCGAGCGCGCATGTTCTGCATCAGACGCGATGGGTCGTGATCCCTCGAAATCAACGGTACTACAAAGTGGCGCCAGCCGCGGGCGTGAACGCGAGTATTGCCGATATGCAGCAATGGCTTTTGGCTCATTTGGGATTGATTGAAGGTCTTCCGCTCGCGCCACTCAAAAATTTACAATCTCGCTATATCGCCAATGAACGTTCGGACAATCACTATCCTAACGATGATCGAATCAGCAAGGTGGGTTACGGCTTGGGTTGGCGAGTCTTTGCGTTTTCAGGCCTGGATGGCTTTACACATCATGGCGGTTATTTGCGGGGGATGCGCAGCGAGATGATTTTCCATCGGGCCTCGGAATCGGGCCTCGTGTTTCTCACGAACTCTGAGCCTGCGGCCTTAAATCGCTTGAGCTTGGCCTTCGCTGAATGGCTCGTTGCTGAATTTGGGCCGTTAGAACCCTGAGACCTTGGCGTGTGGAGACGGGATAAAACAGGCGCCTTCGAGTTCGCCGTTAGGCGATCTTTGAACGATTTGTGGTAAAGCAAAATGATTCGGTGAGACGCCGTTGGGGCGAACTCGGGTCTGGCTTAGATTTTGCTGTAAATGCGCTCGAATATCGTCGGGCAAGTCGGTCATTAGCGTGACCAGGTCGGTCCCGGAGACGTCGATACGGCCTTGGTGGGCCGCGTCTTCCACAGACAGGCCATAGTCGGATAAGAAGATCGCCAATTGGAACACGCTGGGAAAGATTTTTCGTCCGCCGCAAGCGCCCACCGCAAACCAGTTGCCGTTCTGGCTGCGACCTAGGGTTGGGCACATATTGCACAGCGGCCTGCGGCCGCCTTCAACGCTATTGTGCCCGCCGGGTCTCGGGTCAAACCACATCATGCCATTATTCATTAGGATGCCTGAATTTGGCAGTAAGATCCTCGCCCCAAAAGCCGACATGATGGTCTGGGTAAAACTGACGAGGTTGCCGGCTGAATCTGCCGTGCAAATGTGCGTGGTGCTCCCGCTTAATTGACCCTCGCCAAGGTTCTCAAGTCGGTTGGAATAGGTCTTTTGAAGGGCCTTCGCCATCGCAAGGTAAGCCGCCGCATCTGGCAAGTCTGCAAGGTCTGGATGCATCGTTTCAAAGGTTTTCAGCGCGTGGATTAGGCTTGGCCCCGCCGTAAGGGCCCCCGCGCTAAAAATGTCATGGCCGCGATATTGACTGTGCAACGGCGCGCTCAGGATTGCCTCATACTGCGCTAGGTCCTGTGCCGTGATCTTGCTGCCAGCCTCGCGAAGATCCTGCAAAATGTGCGGCGTCAGCGCGCCATTATAAAACGCGTTGCTGCCTTCATCTTGAACAGCCTGAAGGGTTGTGGCGAGGTTGGGTAAGGGCAGGTAGGTTAATCGTCCTTCTAGATCAGCGGTTGGCGGCAAGCCATCGGTTAAATAAACCGATCGAGTGCCCTCGTAAGTTCGCAGTCCTCGGGCAAACTGGTTGATTTTTTGACTGGCGAACCAATCGATGGGTAATCCGAGCAGGGCCTGCTGCCGGGCGGGTTCAATCAACGCTTTGAGTGGCAGGCTGCCAAATTTCTGGGCTGCGAGTTCAATGCCCTTGAGATAGCCGGGTGTGGCGACCGCCAAGGGGCCATGAATGTTTCGATCATCAATAACTTTGGGCCAATTGAAGGCATCACTGCTGTTACTGCCATCATCGGCGAGGGGGGTAATCCAAGGCATTGCTGGCAAAGGGTGCCCGCATCCCAAACTCGACTTGAACAACCCGGTCTTCTGCCTTCAAGTAAGCCAGCAGGTAACCACCGCCGCCATAACCACTCATCCAAGGTTCAACCACACCGAGCATCAACCCGGTTGCGATGGCCGCATCAATGGCGTTGCCGCCGTCTTTTAAAACCGACACACCAACTTCTGTGGCCAAATAGTGTTGGCTTGCAACCATGCCGGAGGCGCCGCGTACCGAGGGTTTCGTGAGCGTCCAGCTTTCTTGTGTTGTCAGCGCTGTCATCGAGAGCCTCCCTAGGCAGATCAGATATCACCGTGACACTGTAGTCGGTTTTTAAGATCAGCGAAATGGTCGCAAAAGCGGCTGCTTTGACTGACTTCGAAAGGGCGCATGCTGAACCCAGTATGCAGGCATTCTGGGTCTGGTTGCTCAGATCACTCACGCAAAATGATGAAGGCGGTCCTCGCGGACTGGGTTGCCGCTCTGAAAAGCATGCACCCGAGAATCACGACTCGATAAGCGCCGTCGACGGTTGATAAAGCGTATACTGGGCGAGTAAAAAATAAGAACCAATCATCGCTGGAGGCAGTCATGGACGATCAGAACGCAAACCCAACAGAATTCGACGTCATCGTGTGGGGCGCAACGGGATTCACGGGTAAGATCGTTGTGGAATATTTACATCAGACCTACGGCAATCAGACCGATCAATTGACCTGGGCCATTGCTGGCCGGGATGCCGATAAACTCAAAGCGGTCATTGACGAGGTCGGCTGCGACAAGGTGCCTTGTTTGCTTGCGGATGGCTCAGATCGAGCCGCCTTAGATGCCCTGGTTGCCAAGACTCGAGTTGTGCTCAGCACCGTTGGGCCCTACGCGCTGTATGGGAGGCGGTTGTTGCAGCTTGTGCTGAGCAGGGCACGCATTACTGCGACCTCACCGGTGAGGTTCACTGGATGCGCGAGATGATCACCAAGCACCAGGACGAAGCTGTGGCCAGCGGCGCGAGAATAGTTCATACCTGCGGTTTTGACAGTATCCCGTCAGATTTAGGGGTGCATTTTCTGCAAGGCGCGATTCAAGAGCGCCTGGGTCAGCCTGCAGAGCAAGTTAAGTATCGCTTGGTCAGCGCCGCAGGCGGTGTCAGTGGTGGCACGGTTGCCAGCATGCTGAATATGATGGATGAGGTTGCCGAGAATCCGCAATTGCTCACGGTTTTGGCAGACCCTTATGCACTGAATCCACTCAATACCGTAACAGGACAGGATGAGAATGAGGCGGCGGCGCCGCTTTATGACGAGGTGTTGGGCCAGTGGGTCGGCCCGTTTGTGATGGCCGGCATTAACACCCGAGTCGTGCGCCGCAGTCATGCCTTGTTAGGCATGCCGTATGGGCCGGGCTTTGCCTATGAAGAGGGCACGTTGATCGGGGCTGGGCCGACCGGTTTTTTGAAAGCGCTAATGGCCTCGATCGGAACTTGGGTTGGCATGCTGTTATCAGCGATGGGTCCGACGCGGCGTTTACTGGCGAGGTTTTTGCCGAAGCCGGGTGAAGGGCCAGATCGTGCAAAACGAGAGGCCGGGTTTTTTGAGATTATTCTGCATGGCACCACACCCAAGGGTCCGAATTCAGGGCAAATTCAAGTTCGGGTGACGGGTGATCGAGACCCCGGCTATGGCGGCACAGCCAAAATGATTGCCGAGGCCGCTGTTTGTCTAGCTCGAGACCCGTTAGATGGACCTGGCGGCATCTTGACCCCGGCCGTCGCCATGGGTCCTGAATTGATTACCCGGTTAATCAAAAACGCAGGCTTGACCTTTGAGGTGATCGATTAATTCAGCGCAAAACGGTCCCGCTGAGGGGGAAACATTTTTGTCTGATGATTTCTCGTATATGATGAGATCAGTCCGTTCTTACGTTGATTCGATGTCATGACCCAATCCTTCGTTCATCTTCGCGTACATACAGAATATGCGCTGGTGGACGGAACGGTCCGAATCAAACCGTTAATCGACGCCACCCGGTCTGGCGCTATGCCGGCCGTTGCAACCAGCGATCTCAATAACCTCTTCGGGTTGGTTAAGTTTTATAAAGCGGCGACCGCTAGAGGGATCAAACCGATCATTGCGTGCGATGTCTGGGTCGAGGATCTGGATCCTGCGGCAGAGCCTTCGCTCCTGGTTCTGATCGCCCAGCGGCAATCGGGTTACAAAGCGCTCAGTCGGTTGCTGTCTCGCGGCTATTCCGAGAATCATCACAACGGTCGAATGATTTTAAAGCGGGCTTGGATTCAAGCCGATTCAGAGGGTCTGATCGCACTGTCCGCCGCTGCAGACGGCGATGTGGGCAAAGCCATTGTGTCCGGACAGTTCGATGAGGCCGCTCGTCGCGCCACGCTTTGGCAGGAACTGTTTCCAGAGGGGTATTACCTAGAGGTTCAAAGACTCGGCCGCACCCATGATGAGCGTCATGTCGCGGGCGCGGTTCAGTTGTCGATTAAACTGGGTCTGCCGCTCGTTGCAACAAACGATGTTCGATTTTTGAAGGCGGATGAATTTGAGGCCCACGAGGTCCGAGTTTGTATTCATCAAGGGCGGGCGCTAGATGACCCACGCCGCGAGAAACGCTACAGCCAAGCCCAATATTTTAAAAGCGCTGATGAGATGGCCCAGTTGTTTTCGGATCTGCCCGAGGCGATCGAAAACACGCGTCGAATCGCAACCCGCTGCTCGGTGACCTTGCGTCTGGGGGAGTCCTTTTTGCCCGAGTACCCGGTGCCGGAAGGTCAGACCATGGCAGGGTTTTTGGAGACAGTTGCAAGAACCGGTCTTGAGGATCGATTCCAAAAATTTAGCGACGCCAAAAAGCCAGCCGAGGAAGCCTGGCAACAGCGCTATTTTGATCGCTTAGCCTTCGAGTTAAATGTCATCAATAGCATGGGGTTCCCAGGTTATTTCTTAATCGTGATGGAGTTTATCCAATGGTCGAAAGACAACGGTATTCCCGTCGGGCCAGGTCGTGGCTCCGGTGCCGGCTCCATTTGGTGGCTTATAGCTTAGGTATTACCGACTTAGATCCTATTGAATATAACCTACTTTTTGAGCGATTTTTGAATCCAGAGCGGGTCTCCTTGCCGGATTTTGACATCGATTTCTGTATGGATGGCCGTGACCGCGTCATTCAACATGTGACCGAGCGGTATGGCTATGAGTCGGTGTCGCAAATTATCACCTTTGGCACCATGGCCGCCAAAGCGGTGGTTCGCGATGTTGCAAGGGTGCAAGGCAAGTCCTATGGACTCGCCGATAAGCTCTCCAAGCTGATCCCCTTTGAGCCGGGTATGACCCTGACCCGGGCCATGGAAGAAGAGCCGCTTCTATCCGAATTCGTTCGAGCAAGCGATGAAGCCGAAGAAATTATGGAAATGGCGTTCAAACTAGAAGGCCTTGCTAGAAATGTTGGGCGTCATGCCGGTGGTGTGGTGATCGCGCCGACCCGGCTGACAGATTTTTCACCGACCTACAGTGACGAGTCTGGCGGCGGGTTAATGACCCAGTTTGATATGAACGATGTTGAGCAGGCCGGGTTGGTCAAGTTTGATTTCCTTGGTTTGCGAACCCTGACCATCATTGATAACGCGGTCAAAAGTATTAACCAGCGTCTAACGCTTGCTGGCGAGCCTTTAGTCGACATTGATACCTTGTTTTTGGAGGACCCGGCGATTTACCAGGACCTTCAGTCCGCCAAGACAACGGCGGTGTTTCAGCTCGAATCCCGCGGCATGAAGGACCTCATGAAGCGGGTTAAGCCCAACCGGTTTGCCGATATTGTTGCGTTGGTTGCATTGTTTCGGCCGGGGCCACTACAACTCGCCGATGATTTTATTCGACGAAAGCATGGGCTCGATGAGGTTGATTATCTTCATCCCAGCTTAAAAGAGGTCCTTCAGGACACCTATGGGGTCATGCTGTATCAGGAGCAAGTGATGCAGATTGCTCAGGTGCTTGCTGATTATACTCTTGGTGATGCAGATTTGTTGCGACGGGCCATGGGTAAAAAGAAACCCGAAGAAATGGCCAAACAGCGGCAGGCTTTTGTAGACGGCGCAATGAATAATACCTCTTGAAATTCAGATATCTTTGATTTGATGGAGAAATTTGCAGGCTATGGTTTCAATAAGCCCCATTCGGTTTGCTACGCCCTCGTTGCCTATCAGACGGCCTGGCTGAAACACTATTATCCCGCTGATTTCATGGCGGCGGTGATGTCCGCCGACATGCAAAACACCGACAAGATTGTGATTAATGTCGAAGAGTGCCGAGAAATGGGGCTGGTACTGGATCCGCCGAGTGTCACCAATGGCGCGCATCGATTCGTGGCGCAATCCAAGACGCATTTGGTCTATGGCTTGGGGGCGATTAAGGGGCTTGGCGAAGGGCCCATAGAGGCGTTGGTTCAGGCCAGGCAATCCGAAGCCTTTAAAGACCTGTATGACTTCTGCCATCGCGTCGAGGTTAAGCGACTGAATCGGCGGTCGCTCGAAGCCCTCATCCATGCTGGTGCGTTGGATCATTTGGCGCCGGACGCCGCGAGTGCCAAGGATGGCATTGACGGCAGTCGCGGCTGGTTACTGAAACATCAGGAGGAGGCGCTGCAGATTGCGGAACAAACGGCTCGCAATCAAGAAGCGGGTCATACCGACTTGTTTGGCGTGCTTGAGCCGGTTTCAACGGATCCGGTTTGCATTGATCAAATCGAAAGCGGCAATGTCCTGACGATGGCGAGCCGTTTGGCTCGGGAGAAAGAAGCCCTCGGCTTGTACTTAACAGGGCATCCCATCGACGTCTATCGCAGTGAGTTAAAGTATTTCGCCAGTACTCGAATCAGCGATTTGCGCGCAAGCCAAAGCGAACAACTCTTTGCCGGTTGGGTGGTTGGTTTGCGAAGTATGAAAACCCAGCGCGGCGCCATTGTCTTTGTGACCCTGGATGATCGGACTGCTCGGATTGAGGTCGGTGTGTTTTCTGACCTTTTGGAAGTGGCTCGAGACAAAATCAGTAAGGATAATCTCTTGGTGGTTCGAGGATCTGTCGCCCAAGATGATTTTTCGGGTGGGTTGCGGGTTCGCGCAACAGAAGTTTTTTCATTGGTCGAGGCGCGCCAACGGTCACTTCGAGGGCTGACCGTGCGGGTCAATCAGGCGGGTTTAGATGAGCAGTTTTCTAAAAACCTGGCCAGCTTATTAAGTCTCCATCAGGAGCCAAAACGAACAGGATGCCCGGTGATTATTGATTATTGCTCCGAAGGCGCAACGGCAGAACTGCAGTTGGGCGATCAGTGGCGGGTGAAACCGAGCGATGAGCTGCTCGATGGTCTTCGGGCGCAGTTCGGGCCGGATCGAGTCGGGCTCGACTATCATCAGCAGGGTGGCGGTGGTTAAGGCGAATGTCCCTGCTGCCTGAAACATCGATTCAAGCGATCACCGGTCCCGACGTCGGTTGCTTGATCGTTGGCTTTAGTGGCGGGTTGGATTCCACAGCGCTCTTGCATTGCGTTGCTCATATGACCAACCGGCCGCCGCTCAAAGCGATCCACATCAATCACGGCCTGCAGCCTGAGGCAGATGCTTGGCAGGCGCATTGTGAAGCAATCTGCGCGGGCTTCGCCATTCCATTGATTTGTGAGCGGGTTCAGGTTGCCTTATCTGGGAGTCTCGAAGCGAGTGCGCGGGTGGCGCGATATCAAGCCTTTGTGTCGATACTTGGGCCACGGGATTGCCTATTACTGGCGCATCATCAGCAGGATCAAGCCGAAACGGGCCTCTTTCAGTTGTTGCGTGGGCATGGGGCGGCAGGCCTTCTTGGGATGCCTCAGACGAGACCGCTGGGCGCGGGTCAGCTTTATCGGCCACTGATTGGGGTGGCTCGGTCCGCCCTTGAAACCTATGTTCAGACGCACGAACTTGCCTATGTGTCGGATGCCAGTAACGCCGATCAAACCCATGATCGCAATTTCATTCGACATGCTGTGGCGCCTTTGTTAGATCAGCGCTTCCAAGGTTGGTCGACTCGACTCGCGTCCCAGATCCGCAGTGATGAGACCGCGCGATCATTGCTTACGGCATTGGGTCGAGAGGATCTTTTGAAACTGCAGACGTCAAATGGCTATTCTGCCGCAGGTCTTCGGCAACTGGGCGAGGACCGGGCGCTGAATGTGCTCAAAACCCAAGTGATGGACGCAGCCCAGGCCGCGCCCACCCGAGCGCAACTGCAAGTCTGTTGGCAGATGTTGCGGTCCTCCCAGCAACAAGAGCCAGCAAGCCTTACGGTGCTGGGCCACGAATACCACCGTCATCGCAACGAATTTGTCTTTGTTCCGGGCATCCCGCTGACTCGGCAAATCCCGATGGCCTGGCCGTTTGACGATACCCCGGCAGAATTAGGGGGCGTATCCCTCGTTGCCGAGTCGGGTTTGGGCGGGATTAATTCGGCAATTTCCGGTCTGGTCTGGACGCTGGATAAGCAAGGGTTGGCCTGTCTCAAAGGGCAAAAAGCGCGGATCCTTGAGCGCCTGCGGCAAGCGAAGGTCCCGCATTGGGTCAGGCAAAGGTTGCCGTTGCTTGTGTTGAATGCAGAGGTGATTGCCATACCCGCGATGCCAGAATGGGGTTTGCAGCAAGTGGTCGCAGAAGGCTTTTCTGTGGGCAATAATTGCGCTGGATGGCACGTCACCCTGGCCCGGGCCGAATAAGGGTTGATGAATTTATATTGAGCGACAGCGGCTTCAGTGTTAGTCTATAAACCCATCTCGGGCGGGTCCTTCCGCCTGATAAACAGAGATGGAAATTCTATGAGCCGTTTAATATTCGTCACAGGCGGAGTGGTTTCCTCGCTAGGAAAAGGCTTAACCGCTGCATCCTTGGGTGCTGTTTTAGTGTCCCGCGGTCTCAAAGTCACGATGCAAAAACTTGATCCGTATATTAACGTTGATCCGGGCACGATGAGTCCGTTGCAGCATGGCGAGGTGTTTGTTACGGCCGATGGGACTGAGACTGATCTTGATTTAGGTCATTATGAGCGGTTTGTACAAACTCGAATGACCCGAAAGAATAACTTCACCACGGGCAAAGTGTATGCCGAGGTGATTGCGCGTGAGCGCAGGGGGGAATATCTGGGTGCAACGATCCAAGTGATTCCGCATATTACGGATGAGATCAAATCCAGAATTCTGCAGGTCGCTGAAGGGTTTGATGTTGCGATGATTGAAATCGGCGGCACTGTCGGTGATATCGAAAGTCAGCCGTTTCTAGAGGCCGCCCGGCAGCTTCGCTTTGAAATGGGCTCGTCTCGAGCGTTATTAATGCACCTGACGCTTGTGCCTTATATTGCAACCGCCGGCGAGACTAAAACCAAGCCGACCCAACACTCTGTAAAAGAGTTGCGCTCCATTGGTATGCAGCCGGATATTTTAATTGTTCGTTCTGATCACGAAATCCCAAAATCCGCGCGGGATAAAATCGCGCTCTTTACCAATGTCGAAATTGATGCCGTGATTCCGTTGTTGGATGCCAAAAGCATTTATGAAATTCCAGCGCGACTTGCAGAAGAGCGTCTCGATGAAATCGTCGTTAAGAAGCTCGGCTTTGATGTCCCGCCAGCGGACCTGCATGAATGGGATATGGTGGTTGAAAACCAGTTAAACGCCGATGGCGAGATCTGTATCGCCATGGTGGGTAAGTACATGGAATTACTCGATGCTTACAAGTCGTTGACCGAAGCGTTGATCCACGCCGGCATCCAGAACAAGATAAAAATTAAAATCCGCTATCTGGATTCGGACAATTTAGAGACAGATCCGTCGTTAATCGATGGAGCCGACGCGATTTTGGTGCCGGGTGGTTTTGGCACGCGCGGCACTGAGGGTAAAATTTTTGCGGTAAAGACCGCGCGAGAAGGCGGCATTCCCTACCTGGGTATCTGCTTGGGCATGCAGGTTGCGGTGATCGAGTACGCGCGCAATATTTGCGGCTTGACGGCGGCCAACAGTTCCGAATTTGATCCCGATACAGCCCATCCAGTGATCGGGCTGATTGCCGAATGGTTGGCGTCCGACGGTAGCGTCGAGCAGCGCGATAACGAATCTGATCTCGGCGGTACGATGCGCCTCGGTGCGCAATTATGCCACTTGAATCCCGGCTCAAAAGCGCGCGCTATCTACGGCTCTGATACTGTCAAAGAGCGTCATCGTCATCGCTTTGAGGTTAATCCGAACTATGTCGAAGAACTTGAGCGGGCTGGGCTGCGCATCGCAGGGGTCTCGAAGGATCAATCATTGGTCGAGGTGATCGAGGTGGTGGATCACCCGTGGTTTGTCGCCTGTCAATTTCACCCGGAATTTACGTCAACACCCCGGGGCGGCCATCCACTCTTCTTACATTTTGTGAAGGCAGCACTGGCTGAGCAAATTGCTCGAGCCGAGATGATTGCGACCCCAAGTTAAGGCCAATGAACGCAACCACAATCTAAACCGGATCGTGCGTATTAAGAGCGAGAGATAGCATGGATTTATGCGGATTTGAAGTCAGTGAACAATCTCGGTTTTTTCT
This sequence comes from uncultured Pseudomonadales bacterium, assembly GCA_905182155.1. Lineage (GTDB taxonomy): Bacteria > Pseudomonadota > Gammaproteobacteria > Pseudomonadales > Azotimanducaceae > UBA9926. Next base: position 4,221 of record CAJJAX010000041.1, on the reverse strand, counting down.
GATTGCGGGCACCTGCGTTGTTGAGGGCGAGCAAATGGCGCTCGATACGGCGGGCACCCTTAAGGAAATTTGCGATCAACTGGGTATTTTCTTGATTTATAAATCCTCGTTTGACAAAGCCAACCGCTCATCAAAGGACAGTTATCGTGGACCGGGTCTCGCGGAGGGTTTGAAAGTACTTCAAGCGGTTCGGGATACCTTGGGGCTGCCGGTTTTAACCGACGTCCATGAAGATACGCCGCTTGATGAAGTTGCAGAGGTTGTCTCGGTGCTGCAAACGCCTGCATTTTTGTGTCGCCAAACCAACTATATTCAAAAAGTTGCGGCCGTTGGTTTGCCGGTCAATATCAAAAAAGGCCAGTTCCTCGCGCCTTGGGATATGACCCATGTGGTGGATAAAGCCAAGGCAACGGGTAACGACAAGATTATGGTCTGTGAGCGGGGCGCAAGCTTTGGCTATAATAATCTGGTTTCGGATATGCGCGCCTTACCTGTCCTCGCGGCGACGGGTTGCCCAGTTGTTTTTGATGCAACCCACAGTGTTCAGCTGCCAGGCGGTCAGGGCGCGACGTCGGGTGGTCAACGCGAAATGGTGCCGGTTTTGGCGCGGGCTGCAACGGCGGTCGGGGTTCAGGGTCTGTTTATGGAAACCCACCCTAACCCAGATCAGGCATTGAGCGATGGCCCAAATTCTTGGCCATTGGGCGAGATGAAGGCGTTGTTAGAGCGCTTAGTCGCCATCGATGCGGTGGTTAAAACGGGCGGCTAAGGGATTAACCGGATTCAACCTGGCGATATTGAGCGGTTTGTGGCAGTGGCGAGAGTTCAAGGAACAATATGACGAGCATTACCGATATACGAGCAAGAGAGATACTGGACTCCAGAGGCAATCCAACGCTTGAGGCTGAGATTGAATTGTCGGATGGCAGTGTGGGTCGGGCGGCGGTGCCGTCGGGGGCGTCCACCGGTTCCCGAGAAGCCTTAGAGCTTCGGGATCACGACCCGGCACGATACGGTGGCAAAGGGGTTCTAACCGCGGTCCAAAATGTGAACACCTTGATCCGCGAGGCGCTGCTGGATCATGAGGTCGAAGACCAAGCCGATATTGACCAGGTTTTGCTTAACGTGGATGGCACCGAAAACAAGGGCCGCTTGGGCGCCAATGCCATGCTCGGCGTATCGCTCGCTGCAGCCCATGCCGCAGCGCATGCCAAAGGGGTTGAGCTGTACGAGCATTTGGCCGATTTAGACGCAACCGGCGGCCGGTATAGTATGCCGGTGCCGATGATGAATATCATCAATGGCGGCGAGCACGCCGACAACCCGATCGACATTCAGGAATTCATGATTATGCCCGTCGCCGCCCCCACATTGCGCGATGCGGTGCGTATGGGTTCGGAAGTGTTTCACACGCTGAAAAAAGAACTCTCGGCGGCAGGGCTGTCCACCGGCATTGGCGATGAAGGCGGTTTTGCCCCCAACCTAAGTTCAACCCGTGTCGCGCTGGATTTCATCCTAAAATCAATCGAAAAAGCGGGCTACAGACCGGGTGAGGACATCTATCTGGCGCTGGATTGTGCCGCAACAGAATATTACCGTGATGGCAAATACGAAATGAAAGGCGAGGGAACATCGCTCTCTTCTGAACAAAACGTTACCTACCTCGCCAGTCTGGTGGCCGATTACCCGATCATCTCGATCGAAGATGGCATGGCCGAGGATGATTGGGATGGATGGAAAGCCCTGACCACCGCCATCGGACACAGCACGCAGTTGGTCGGAGACGATCTGTTCGTGACCAATCCTTTGATCTTGGCGCGCGGTATCTCAGAAGGTGTGGGCAACGCGATCCTGATTAAAGTGAACCAGATTGGCACCCTGAGCGAGACGATCGCGGCGATCCAATTGGCCCGGGAAGCCGGATATGCATCGGTCATCTCTCATCGATCAGGTGAAACCGAAGACACGTCGATTGCAGATTTAGCGGTGGCAACGTCTGCGGGCCAGATTAAAACCGGCTCTCTGTGCCGATCTGATCGGGTGGCGAAGTACAATCGCTTACTGCGGATCGAGGATCGATGTCATGCCGTTTATAAGGGTGCGTTAGAATTTAGAAATTTGAGGACGGGGTGATTTTAAACTTAGCAAAAATTTTATTTGCTGTATTGCTCTTGCTGGGCTTTGCGCTGCAGTTTCGGCTTTGGACCGGTGAAGGCAGCTACGCGCATGTTGTTGCGCTGCAGACCCAGCTCGAAACAAGAACCGTCGATAACGAGGTGAAGGCGTCTAGAAACCGATTGTTACGCGCAGAGATCATTGATCTTCGTCAGGGGCTCGATGCGATAGAGGAAAGAGCTCGAACTGAGTTTGGATTGATCAAAAAAGATGAGACCTTCATTTTACTCATCGATGACTGAGTACGCTTTATGCACAATCCGCCTTCGAGACTGTATGTCGTCGTCCCTGCGGCCGGCACCGGTCAACGCATGGGCTCTGCCTTGCCCAAGCAATACCTTGAGCTCGAATCAGGTCAAACGGTCCTTGGGGTGACCCTGGGCAAACTGCGTCAGCTTTCACCGCATCAATTGGTGGTCGCGCTGCACCCAGCGGATACTTGGTTTGATCATTTGAACCTGAGTGGGGTTGATCGGGTTATTGGCGGCGACAATCGTGCAGCATCGGTGTTGTCCGCCCTCAGCGCCCTGGATGCCCGTGATGAGGATCTCATTTTAGTCCATGATGCGGTTCGGCCCTGTGTTCGGGTCGCAGACATTAACCGATTGATTGACCTGGCTCGAGTCCATGCTGAAGGTGCGCTATTGGCAGTACCGGTCATTGATACCTTGAAGCGGGTGCAGGACCAACGGGTTACTGAAACCGTAGACCGAGCCGCGCTTTGGCAGGCGCAAACGCCCCAGATTTTCCAATTTGCATTGCTCAAGCGCGCCTTGCACGCCGCGCCGACGGCAACCGATGAAGCATCCGCGGTGGAATCGCTCGGTATTTTTCCAAGAATCTGTCAAGGGCGAGCGGATAATCTCAAGATTACCACCAGTGAGGATTTAGCCATGGCGCGATGGATACTAGAGGGTGCGTCGGCATGATGCGGATCGGTCAGGGATTTGATGTGCATGCTTTTGCACCCGATGGGTCGGCTACGGCGTTTGCTTTGGGTGGCGTGTCGATTCCGGATCATCGGGGTGTGATTGCGCATTCCGATGGGGACGTTTTATTGCACGCATTGATGGATGCCATTCTGGGCGCCCTCGGGTTAGAGGATATTGGTCATCAATTTCCAGATACGGATCCGTTATACCAAAATGCCGACTCTCGGGATTTACTCAAAGACGTTGTCAGGTTGATGCGCAAGGCGGGGTTTTCGGTTGTTAACTTGGATGCCACGATCTTGCTCGAAGCACCTAAGGTGAAACCCTATCGCGCTTTGATGATCTCGGCGATTGCGGAACTGCTAGAAATCGATCCGGTCTGCGTCAGCGTGAAGGCCACTACCACAGAAAAGCTGGGGTTTGTTGGCCGGGGTGAAGGGCTCGCAGCCCAAGTCGTTGTATTGCTCGCGGCAGATCCGGCATGACCTTTTCTTTGGATTTTTCTCGGCTATATGGGTCGCCCGAAGCGAGCGGTGTGATCCGCGCCCGCAGCGAAGATTTTCAGGTCGAAGAGCTATCCTTGCCAGCCAGTGAGGCGGGTGAACACAGTTACCTGAGGATTCGAAAGCAGGATACCAATACGCATTGGGTGGCCTATCAAATCGCAGCCTTAGCGGGCGTCCCAGACCAACAGGTTGGCTATGCTGGGCGTAAAGATCGTTATTCGATTTCCGAGCAAGCGTTCACCTGCCACCTCCCCGGTCGCGAAGCCCCAGATTGGACGAGTCTGAATGATGATTTGATTCAGGTACTGCAGGTCAGCCGGACCCAACGCAAATTAAGAAAAGGCGACCTGCTGGGAAACCGATTTAAGCTTCGGTTACGGTCGGTTGAAGGATGCTTGCAATCAAGTCTTGATCGTTTGGCAGATCAGCCAGTACCCAATTATTTTGGGGAACAACGGTTTGGGTTTCAGGCCGGTAACTTAGAGCTGGCATCCGTTCTCGTTGAGAACCCGCTCGCCCGTCTAAAACAACGGGACATGGTTTTGTCTGCAATGCGGGCTTATTTATTTAATCTCTATCTGTCGCGGGCAGTTGATGATCACCCGGCT
>CAJJAX010000040.1 GCA_905182155.1 uncultured Pseudomonadales bacterium | reverse complement strand
GGCGATCGCAGCCCTGGACCTCATCGATGTCGAGTACGAGGTTTTAAGCCCTGTATTGAGTATGATGCCGCCATCGCTGAAGGCGCGCCGATTCTGCATGAAACGATGATGACCCAAGGCTTGGCAGAACCAGCGACCATCGCGTCGAACATTTCCGCCCGGATGGAGCTCAAAAAGGGCGATATTGAAGCTGGTTTTGCAATTGCATCTCAAGGTGACTTTCCTACGACACGCCAACGGTTCATCAAGGTTATATCGAGCCCCATGCAACCACGGTTGCCTTTAACGAAAATGGTCCCTCTATGATCTGGTGCCGACCCAAGGACATTTCGATGTGAGAGCCCGGGTTGCACAGTAATGAACCTTGAGCTAGGCCAACTCAAAGTGGTTGCCAGTGAAATTGGCGGCGGCTTTGGGGGCAAGACAACAGTTTACTTAGAACCGGTTGCACTGATTTTATCGAAAAAATCCGGCAGGCCGGTAAAAATGGCCATGTCACGGCAGGATGTTTTCAGAGCCTCTGGGCCGGCATCCGCCAGTCAAAGCCACATCAAGATCGGCGCTAAAATGGATGGCACCATCACCGCCATGCAAGCAACCTTGCATTATGAAGCCGGCGCCTTCCAAGGCTCACCCATGGGCCCTGGTTGCATGACCGTCTTTACCCCCTATGACGTTGAGAATCTCTACGTTGAGGGCTTTGATGTCGTGGTAAACAAACCCAAAGTGGCCGCCTACCGGGCGCCGGGTGCACCGCAATCGGAATTTGCCGCAGAAATGGCGGTCAATGAACTCGCTAAGAAAATCGGCATGGACCCCGATTGAACTGCGCCTCAAGAATGCCGCAAAGGAGGGCACCCAGACCATCTACGGCCCCCAAACTCAAGGTGGTTGGGTTAGTGGCTTGCCTTGAAGCGGCGAAATCGTCGCCCCATTACAATGCCCCCATCCCTGAAAATGTCGGCCGCGGCCTCGCGGCGGGGTTTTGGTTCAACATTGGTGGTCAATCCAGCGTTATTATCAATCTTAATCCCGATGGCACGGGCACCATCATCGAAGGGTCTCCCGACATCGGCGGCTCACGTGCCTCAATGCAAATGATGGCGGCAGAAATATTGGGCATTGCGCCCGCAAGACTTAATCCGATTGTGGCCGATACCGAGCATGTGGCCTACAACCAAACCACGGTGGCAGCCGAACAACCTTTGCCACGGGCATGGCGGTGTTGAAGCCGCAGAAGATATTGTTGGTCAACTTAAAGCCCGGGCCGCGGCGATGTGGAATGTCACGGCAGAGCAAGTCGACTTTCAAGATGGGGTGGCGCATAACCTGGCAGGGGAGGACCAATTAACCCTCGCGGAGATATGCGCGACAGCTGAAAAAACCGGCGGTCAAATCTCAGGACGCGCCAATATTAATGCGCGCGGCGCGGGCCCTAGCTTTGCGGTCCACATCTGCGACATTAAGGTGGACAAAGAAACCGGCAAAAACCGACGCCGTGCGCTATACCGCCATTCAAGATGCGGGCAAGGCCATTCATCCCGGTTATGTTGAAGGCCAATTCCAAGGCGGCGCCGTGCAAGGCATCGGCTGGGCATTAAATGAGGAATATGTGTATAGCAAGGATGGCGTTATGGAAAACGCGGGGTTCTTAGATTATCGAATTCCACTGGCCTCAGATCTGCCTGAAATTGAAACCATCATCGTTGAAGTCCCGAATAGCTTTCACCCCTTTGGCGTTCGGGGCGTGGGTGAAACGGGCATTATTCCACCGCTTGCAGCGGTTGGTACGGCCGTGGCTGAAGCCATCGGCCAGCCAATCAGTTCCTTGCCGTGCTCGCCGCCGAAGATTCTGAAATTGTTGATGCCGGAAATTTAAAACGGCCATGGCGCTTGTGTGCTTTAACGCGAGTCTAGAACAACAAGCGGGTTGCGCCAGCTTGACGGTTACGGCTCAAAATTATCGCGCTTTGATTGATGAGTTAACGCAGAAGTTGCCGCAGTTAACGAAAGACGCGCTCACGCCATTGGCTTTGGTCATCGATGGCGAGATCGTGCAGGAACCATTTTTAGCAGATTTTTCAGCCGACGCTGAGTTGCATTTTATCGAGAAAATTGCAGCAGGATAAAACCCGTTGAGCGCAAACCGGTGACGGTTCTGCACCCGTTGCGCGCAGCGATTAACTTGAGGTTTTAGACCTTCGCAAACGATGGCCCGCAACAAATTTTCGATCCATCAAGGGTTTGGGGGCGGTTGCCTGAGTCGTTGGCGGGCGCCACTTGACAGCGTTTTTGGCGGCCATAAAACCGGCTGTGGAAAAAGACGAAACCTACGGACCTAAACCTGACAACGGGCCTCGAGACAAACAGCATGTCTTCAACCCCGCAGCACCTGATGAAAGTCGAAGATCTTGTGTAAACTACTGGCAGGCTTTAGCAGACATCGTTTAGCGAGTGGGTATAACATTTTGCGCTCATCGATAGCCGGTCATCCTGAGCGATAACGCGCCGCCTAGGAACAACCTCAACCCAAGGGGCCGTGCGAGTTCAATGACAACCGATCGATTCATCGCGTCGCCATATTGGACCTCAAGTCATGACCGATAGTCGACCCGGGCAAGGATACCGTTTTTGATGATGGACGATGCCACAGGCCAGCAACAATTTGAGCACCATTCAAGGCAGCACCCAGCTTTTCAGTGCGATCACCCGGCCGAATCAATCTTATCGGTGAGCATATTGATTACTGCGGCGGACTGGTCATGCCGATGGCCATTGCGCAAAGCACCCAGGGTTGGTACCGATTTAACGGAACCTCTAAGATTCGGATTTACAGTACGCGGTTTGAAACCGTCACCGTCTTTAATCCCCATGATGTCATCCAGCCTCCGCGAGGCACTTGGGAAGATTACGTCCAAGGATTCTGAATCTGGGGGCGCATCGACAAATAGGGCGCGGCTTCGATCTTTGGGTTACCTCGGATCTGAGTGCCGGCGGTCTGTCGAGTTCCGCCTCTTTTTTAGGTTTGCTGGCGCTGATTAATCATCACGCCCTCACAGGAGAATCTGTTGATTTAATCGATGTCAGCCAGCGGCTGACCTTGGCGCTACTTTGTCGACAGGTTGAGAATCAGTTTATTGGTGTGCCGTCCGGCATTATGGACCCCGCAAGTGTTTTAATCGGCGGTTTGGTGACGCTCGACTGTCGAACCCTTCAGTTTAATCGCCTGCAACCGATTCCAGCGTCACATCGTTTGGTGATCATGGATACCGGCGTGCCGAGAACTTTGGCCGCATCCGGTTACGCGCAGCGGGTCGCTGAAATAAGCGCAATCGATGCACAAATCGCGAGGGTCAACCCAACCGCTGCCGCAAAGCGATATTCGGGACTCGCGACCTTAACCCTCGACGCGGCCGAGGCGACATTATCCCTGCTGAAATCAGACGTTTTAAAGGCCCGAGCCCGACACATTTTTTCTGAGCAGGCACGGGTCGAACAAGCCGCTTTAACCCTGGCTCAGCAAGACATGGAAGGGTTAGGGCGCTTAATGAACGACAGTCACCAATCGTTAAAAATTGATTACGAAGTCAGCTGCCCGGAGCTCGATCTGATCACGCAACTCAGCCGAGCGTCCGGCTTGGCCTTGGGGTCTCGAATGACCGGCCGCTGGTTTTGGCGGGTGCGCCATCAGCCTCGTGCCCGTCAGCCGCCTCGAGGCGCACCAAGCGCTAGTTGCCAACGCGTACGAGCAGCAAACTGGGATTAAACCCAGACTGCTTGTTTCAGAAGTGGCCGACGGCGCGGCCATCACAGCCTGTTGAAGTTAATCCGTATATCGAGCGGTCGCCCCGAGCAGGTTTAAGCCCCGTTCGGAAGCGTTAAATCGAGTACCCGGCTGAGATCGAGGAGGCCTTGGGCTTCGCTGACCACTTTGATCGTGGTCATGCCAAGCGCCTTTGCCGGCTTTAAATTAATCCCGAGGTCATCGATGAACAATGCTTCTGCGGGTTCGATCGACATGGCCCGACAAGCCATAAGATAGATCTCTGGATTGGGCTTACGAATGCCGACCAGGCTTGACTCGATAACCGTATCAAAGAGCGCCATCACCTCGGCCACCGCTTGGGCTTTGGGCTCAGAACGGGCCATGCCGGCGCCTTTGCCGCTTTTGACATTATTGGTGATACAGCCCACGGCATAGGACTGCTTGATTTGCTTTAAAGCCAGCACCATTTGAGGCCGAATATCGCCTGACAGCAATGCCAGCACGGCCTTACCTTGAATGGTATGCCCTCTGGCCGCCGATTCCTGAGCGAAGGCTGCGTCAAACGCATCCGTCGAAATCTGATTGCTCTCAAACTGCGCCCAAGCATTGGTATCAGGGTTGGTTGCATTAATTGAACGGATAAAGTCCACCGGCAAACTGTTGGCCTGCTCATAACGGCTGAATGCCTCAAACGGGCTTGTGGTTAAGGACCCCACCGAAATCCCAAAGAACTGCTTTAATCAAGACTGACTCCTTTTGTTATGTTTTTGAACATCCAATGAGATGTCTGGGGCTAATTTTCAACCAACATTTAATTCAAACGTCGCCGAATCGGGTCGCGCAAGTCCCCGTTGCGAGCTCGCAATGGCATCCAGCATCACATTGATCTCATCTGAGTCTCCGATCTCTTCCCGCACTTCGGCAACCGCTTCCTCTAACCGAAGATCCCGAAAAAACAAGATTCTGAACGCTTTTCGAATGTCTTTAATTTTCTGCTCCGAAAACCCTGCGCGCTCAAGACCAATTTTATTGACCACGCGCATATGGGCTGGAAACCCTTCGGCGATCGTATAAGGCAAGACATCCTGCACCACCCGAGCCATCCCCGCGACCATTGCCACTGACCCAATCTGACAGAACTGATGAACCGCGGCCAGGCCACCGATATTGGCATAATCGCCGACCACGCAATGACCGGCTAAAGCGACACTGTGACTCATCACCACATGATTGCCGACTCGGCAATTGTGCCCAACATGCGCCTGGGTCAAAAGGACACAATCATTCCCGATTTCTGTCGCGCTATCGGCTTCGGTACCGCTGTGAACCGAAACAAATTCGCGAAGGGTGTTTCGGTCACCAATTCGGGTATAGGACACCGAATCTTTAATATGCTTTTGATCCTGCGAGTCAATGCCCAAGCTCACAAAGGGATACACAACGCAATCTTCTCCGATGGTGGTATAACCATCGACCACCACGTGACTCTTAAGGCAAGTGCGAGCCCCAACCTCGACATGCTCACCAATCGTGCAAAACGGACCAATCACACAATCTGATCCAATCTTGGCGTTCGGATGCACCACGGATAGCGGACTAATATCGGGCATAGTTTATTTTCCCATTAAGGTTCGGTAAGGATTGCACGGCATTTTACTAGCGCAAATTTCCAGATTCTCCCCAAGATGTCAAAGTTTTATTCTTTAGCCGCGATGCTATACTCCGCATCTCATTGATAAGCGCTCAGAGACTCGAGCCATACCGGGAAAGCTTATGCTTGATGTTAGCCACCTTAGTTCCTTCAACAAACAAGACTTGCTCGAATGTGGGTACGGCAATATGTTTGGCCCCGGTGGTGCCCATCTACCCATCGATGAGATGTTGATGATTGATCGAATCACATCGATCACAACCGATGGGGGTAAGTCTGGCAAAGGACAGATTATCGCAGAACTCGATATTGATCCTGACCTTTGGTTTTTCAATTGCCATTTCGTCAATGACCCGGTCATGCCGGGTTGTCTGGGACTGGATGCTTTGTGGCAATTACTTGGGTTTTTCTTGGCTTGGAAAGGCAACCCGGGTTTAGGCCGGGCCCTCGGTTGCGGCAAGGTCGCTTTTCGCGGCCAGGTCCTACCTAGAAACAAACTGGTGCGTTATGAAATTGATGTCACCCGAATTCGAGAAGGTAAAACCGTGTTAGGCATCGCCGATTGCGCCGTTTTAGTCGATGAGAAAAAAATCTATAGCGCCGAAAGCATTAAGGTTGGTTTGTTCACGTCACTCGATGATTTTAATTGAATTCGATAGATTTAGAAGATCAGGTCGGCCATCGACCCGCCCCGGTACACGATCAAGATTATAGGAGCGCCAAGTTATGAAAAGAGCCGTAATCACAGGGATGGGGATTGTTTCGCCGTTAGGAAACTCTATCTCAGAAACCCTGGCCGCGCTTCAGGCCACCCGGTCTGGCATCAAATACCAGCCGCTCTACGAAGAAATGGGTTTGCGCTCGCACATCGCGGGCAGCATCGAGATTAACCAAGAAGATTTAATCGATCGGAAACTCCGGCGATTTATGGGGGATGCGGCGGGCTTTTCTTATATTGCGCTGAAAGAAGCCTTGGCAGATTCAGGCCTTGAACCGGATGACATCTCGAACGAGCGAACCGGTATTGTTGCCGGATCAGGCGGCGCCAGCTCCTCTAATTTAATCGAGTCAGCCGACATTTTAAGAGAGAAAGGGCTTAAGCGCGTCGGGCCGTATCGAGTCACCCGTACGATGAGTTCGACTGTTTCGGCGTGTTTGGCAACCGCCTTCTCGATCAAAGGCATTAACTACTCGATTACGAGCGCCTGCTCGACCAGCGCGCACTGTATTGGTCATGCCGTTGAACTGATCCAACTTGGCAAACAAGATATTGTATTCGCCGGCGGCGGTGAAGAAGAGCATTGGTCAATGTCGTCCTTGTTTGATGCAATGGGCGCGCTCTCTACTGTGAGAAATCGACACACCAGAAACAGCGTCACGGCCATATGATGCCAATCGCGATGGCTTTGTCATTGCCGGCGGCGGCGGTGTTTTGGTTATCGAAGAGCTGGAGCATGCAAAATCTCGTGGAGCTAAAATTTACGCAGAATTAACTGGCTACGGCGCAACGTCAGATGGCGCGGATAGATGGCGCATCGCGGGCTATGCGCGGGGCTTTGCGGGATGCCAGAATGGATATGAGCGAGATTGATTATATCAATGCCCATGGCACCAGTACGCCTGCGGGTGATCCCTCTGAGATTGCCGCGGTGCGGGCCTATTTGGCGAATCGATGCCTCGAATCAGCTCAACAAAATCACTGAGCGGGCACTCCCTGGGCGCCGCAGGGGCCCATGAGGCCATCTATTCGCTGCTCATGCTGGAACACGACTTCATTTGCGCCTCCGCCAATATCACGGAGCTTGACCCAGAACTCGGGTTGGCGCCGATCGTAACCGAGCGGATTGATCAGGCTGGGCTGACAACTGTCATGTCTAACAGCTTTGGCTTTGGCGGCACCAATGCCTCTTTGGTCTTCCAAAAACTGCCATAAATTTTAAGCGAACGTTCATTTCCAAAGCAGGGTCTCGATGTCAAAACCGTTAGTTGTTGTTGTCGAAGATGAAGCCGACATCCAAGATGTGATCGCGTACAACCTTAAAAGGGATGGCTATGAGGTCCTCACCGCAAGCCGAGGTGATGAAGGCTTGTCCTTGATCCAAGCCAAAATGCCAGACTTAGTCATTCTAGACTTGATGCTGCCCGGCATCGATGGTCTCAGCATTTGTCAGCAACTGCGCGCGGATCCCAAAACAAAAAGCCTACCGATCATCATCTTGTCGGCAAAGGAAGAAGAAGCCGATGTCGTGATTGGCCTAGGTTTTGGCGCTGATGACTATGTCCCAAAACCTTTCAGTCCCCGCGAACTGCTCGCGCGCGTTAAAGCCGTGCTACGGCGTTCCAGCAGTCAAGAAACGGTGAAGCAAGACCAGATCCGCCGCGGCGAATTGATCATCGATATTGATCGCCACCAGGCGAGCCTTCGAGGCATCGGCATAAAACTCACGGCGACCGAGTTCAAGCTGCTAACCGTGCTCGCGAGCCATCCAGGCCGCGCCTTTTCAAGAGAGCAATTATTAAATCGAGTCGTCGGCGACGCCGTTGTTGTGGTCGATCGCAACATTGATGTCCATATCCGTTCGGTTCGAAAAAAATTAGGGGACCAAACCGGCCTGATCGAAACCGTTCGAGGGGTAGGGTACCGGTTTGCCGACCAGTGATGCGCCCAGGATTTACCAATCAAAGTTGCTTTGGCAAGTCTGGGGATTGCTTTGCGCATTGGTGCTGCTCTCGGCGCTGAGCGTTGGGTACTTTGCCGCGCAACAGGTCGCCGGGGATGCTCGAATTGCGATCGAAGAATCCTTAGGACATCAGGCTCGACTGCTCAAACAACTCTATGATCCTCTGATTCTGGGACGGGCGCCGCTGCCAACCATCGAGTCAGATCAACGGATTACGGTACTTGCCCCCGATGGCACCGTGCTCAGTGACAATCGAGAAGATGTCGCGCTGATGGAGAGCCATTTAAACCGTCCAGAAATCATTGCCGCGAGCACAGCCAACCTTGGCATTGCGGCGCGCTATAGCACAACATTGCAACAAGACATGCTGTATGTCGCCATCGCATTGGGCGCCTCTGATGTGCTGACCGGCTATGTTCGCGTGAGTATGCCACTCACGAGCATCGAACAAAAAGTTAACGCAATGCGAACCCAGGTGAACGTCATTACCGCGGCCCTAACCCTGATCGCAGTCCTCATTGGGTTATATTTTGCCAGCAGAATTGTGCTACCTGTGCTGCGAATGACTCAGGCCTCAGTGCTGATGGCCAGCGGCGAGTTCAGCCTAAGGCTGGATGCGGGGCATGCCAACGAACTCGGCAGCCTCGCGCGCGCGCTGAACGAGTTGGCCGCCGGTACCGAAACCAAAATCAAGGAGGTGACTGCCCGCCAAAATGAACTGACCGCCGTTTTACAGGGCATGACCGAAGGCGTCATTGCACTCAATGCGGATCAAACCGTGATTCAGATTAATCGGTCCGCCGCGGCCATTTTAAATCTCGTGCAAGCCAAGGCGCTCAATCAACCGTTTGCCAGTCAGTTAACCGCCCGAGACCTCATCGAGATGGTTGCTTTGAGCTTCAAGCAACAGCGATCGCAATTTCAGACGATCACCCTGGGCGGCCGACGAATCGAGGTCTCTGCTTTGCGATTGGGTGATGACGTGATCGAAGGCATGATTTTAGTGCTTCGCGACACGACGGAGTTGCACCGTTTGGAACGCGTGCGAACCGATTTTGTCGCCAATGCCTCCCACGAATTAAAAACGCCGATCTCAGCGTTGCGCGGCTTCATCGACACGGTGATCGATGACGCAGAGATGCCGGTTGAAACCCGACAATCTTTTATGATCCGCAGCCAACATCAAATTCTCCGACTGGCATCGGTTGTTCAAGACCTCCTGCAATTGTCTCGGCTGGATACCGACCACCTGCCTGCCGCCGACAAGACCCTGAACTTGAGCGACGTCGTGCAGCGGGTCTACCGCACCAAAACAATCGATGCCGAAATTAAACAGGTCTCGCTAATCTATGAGGCTAGTCCGGATAGCCAACAGCAACACATTCGCGGCAACACCGACGATCTGGTGCTCATGCTGTCAAACCTTATCGATAACGCCATCAAGTATAGCGACCTGGGCGGCACGGTTTCGATGACATTATCTGTCACAACGGCGCAATCAATTACCTTCAAAGTGACCGACCAAGGCATCGGCATTCCCAAAGAGGAACAAGACAAAATCTTTGAACGGTTTTACCGGGTTGATCCAGCGCGTTCTCGCGACAAAGGCGGCACGGGCCTCGGTTTGTCGATTGTCAAACATGTTGTTGAACGCTATCAGGGCAGAATCAACCTCGTGTCGAGACCCGGGCAGGGCGCAAGCTTCTCGGTTACCTTTCCGACGCTTTAAAGCCGCAAGCTCGGCTCGGATGAGCGGGCAAGGCTGAAATTAACCGCTGATTGCCACCCCCAGCCCTTTACCCGTCGTGACCGATCCTGTATCTTCGCTGCCCGTACGACTCACTCCATTATTGATCGATCATCGACGTCTACATTGACCGATCGGACCCCCAACATGTCCATTACGCAACCGCCAAACGCGAGTGAAGCGAGCAAAACAGCGCCCCCGGAAATCCAACTCAAAATCTGGGAACTGGCGTGGCCCGCCATACTTGGGAACTTGTTGTTTGCGATCATTGGCATTATTAGCATCAAAATCGTGGGCAGCCTTGGCTCAGAGGCGGTTGCGGCCGTCACCACCGGTCATCGGCTTTTTTTCGCGATCCAAGCCATTTTAATGGCCATTTCAGCCGGCACCACCGCCATGGTCGCGCGCGCTTGGGGCGCCAAAAACCATGCAGAGGCTGCCCGGGTAACCAGTGCCTCGCTGTGGGTCGGCAATGGCGTGGCGCTGGCCCTGACGGTGCCTTGCATCGTGTTCGCCTATGATATCGCCAGCGTTTTTGGCTTGAATGACGCAACAACCCGCCTGGCGGCAGAGTTCATTCAAATCTTGTCAATTTTCAACGTTAGTTTTGCCGTCAACATGATTTTAGGCGCCGCCCTCAGAGCCGCTGGGGATGCCAAAACCCCGCTCTGGATCGGCGTGCTGATGAACATCGTCAATGTTTTCTTAGTGTATGCGCTGGTGTTCGGCTATTTTGGCTTGCCTAAAATGGGCCCGAGCGGCGCAGCCCTGGCCAGCGGATTATCGTTCACCGTTGCCGCCTTGGTGCTCCTCATCTTGTTCTACGGCAAAAAACTGCGGGTCTTAGCGGGTGGCGCGGGTTCGCTGACGCTTATTCGCGTGAAACAGCTGTATCAAATTGGTTACCCGGCGGCGGTCGAGCAGTTTATCTTTCAGATCGGCTTTATTGGTTTCCTATGGCTCGTGGCATCCTACGGCACAGAACCTTATGCCGCCTACGGGATTGGCGTTCAAATTTTAAGCCTCTCGTTCGTCGTTGGCTTCGGCTTTTCGATTGCGGGCGCAACCCTTGTTGGTCAGTACCTTGGGGCACAACAACCCGAAGCGGCCGCCCGTCAGGGCTGGCGCGCAACGCGCCTGGCCATCATTAGCATGATGTCCTTATCGATAATCATCATGTTCTTCGCGCGAGAGATCTCGAGCTACCTGATCGATGATGCCGAAGTAATTCATTACACCGTGATCTTCATTTACATTCTGGGCTTTGCGCAGCCTCTAATGGGCATCGAATTCACCCTGAGCGGCTGCTTAAGGGGCGCTGGGGACACCCGCTATCCCTTACTGGCCACGATGGTGGGGTTGATCGGGGTTCGTGTGGGTTTGGCGGCCCTGTTTACCTATTTGGGTTTGTCGGTGAATTGGATCTTTGCGGCGATCTTGGGCGACTATCTCATCAAGGCACTGATGCTCTCACATCGTTTTCGGTCAGGCCGTTGGAAAAATAAGATGAAACGCTACGGCTTTGAAAACACGACGTAAAGGCCTTCAAACTGCCGCGTAAAATTCAACTTCTACTGTACATAAATACAGCTTAAGATGGCGGCATGCAGCCGTTTTCAACCGACCCGAACATCAACCCATTTTATTATCTAGACTACTTAGACTATCTGCTGGCCTTTGTGGCGGCCCGATACACGCCGGTATTGAAGGCGCCAGAGCGCCGCCGAATCAAAGCCTTTCAAGCCTTACCCAAATCGGCACGCGCCTTATATACCCGTCTTTTGCAGCGCAAGGGCGACTACTTTCGCGTTGACAAACTCACGTATCGAGAAATACCGGACCTGCAAGACGCGGTTGAGGCCTTGATCAAGGCGGGTTTTTTAAACGCGCTTGGCGGGGAACGTCAAGATCTCTGCCGGTCCTTGCGGACCATCAAAGAACTCAAACACCTCGGCGTGTTAACGGCATTGGGCCTTGCGAATGCCTCACGAGCGCTCATCGAGCAGGGCATCAAGGAGACGGGCCAAGTGCTACCCGAACTCGCCATCGTCTGCGTTCAGGAACAGACTTTAATGGCGTTGTGCCAGCACCTCTTCTTTGGCAATGAACATCAAGATCTCAGTGAATTTGTTTTAAGGGATTTAGGCCTTCAGCAATTCGAAACGGTCGACCTGAGCGTGCGTCCAGCGTTTACTGAGCGGGCGGCACCTCGACCTCTTACGATTAATTGGGACCCTGCGGCGGTGGGCCCAGGCCTTGGACCTTGAGCGCCTAAAACTTAAACGATCCCCGAACCCCGAAAACCGCGCCCACCTGATTGAGACGCTAACAAGCCTTGCCGCAATGGGTGCCCGCCGTCTGCGAACACCCTTTGGTGATCCGGGCCTTGAACAAGCTCAACCTCAGCTTGGGCCTCATCTTTGAACGTTGCGGCCACGCGCCTGAAGCCTTGCTGTGTTATCAAAAAAGCGATCAAGCAACCGCTTTGATGCGTCAAGCGAAGTTACAGATCAAAACGGCGCCGAGTCTCGCTTTATCAATCTGCGAAACGATTATCAAGAGCTCTGATGATCCTGAGGCCCCGGCATTATGCGACGCGGGTGCTCAGCGCCCATCAAAAACAGGCCCCTGACGAGCAGACTGCAGCCAAACCCGTCGCCACTAAAAAAATCAGTTTGGCGCTGGCGGGTTCGACTCGGGTTGAGCAAAGCGCGATCGAGCATTTCGCCGAGCAAGGGCGCGCCGCCGTGCACATCGAGAATCATCTCTACCCAGCACTCTTCGGGTTACTATTTTGGGAGGTCATCTTTATGCCGATTGCGGGTGCCTTTCACCATCCGTTTCAGCGGGTCCAGCG
This sequence comes from uncultured Pseudomonadales bacterium, assembly GCA_905182155.1. GTDB lineage: Bacteria > Pseudomonadota > Gammaproteobacteria > Pseudomonadales > Azotimanducaceae > UBA9926. The sequence continues at coordinate 18,914 of CAJJAX010000040.1, read as the reverse complement.
GACCTGTTCGAGCCCGACTTTGGGTCAACTTCGGTCAACACAATTCGCGCAACGGTTTAAGGACCTGGCGGCGCTTAACCAACGGCAGCAGCAATTGACCGAGCGTTTCAACGAAAAGTTTGGGTTGGCGAACCCGTTCGTGCATTGGTCCGGCCATCGAACTGCCCTGGCTCCTCTTTGTCGTGACCCACACCCCCTGGGCCGGCGTTGTCGGCCATTTTTCATCGGTTATTACAAAACCCGAGAACGTTTCGCACCGGTTTCCCAGACCTCGTGGTCTTTCATGAGACCGGTTATGAATTGATAGAGGTCAAAGGCCCGGGCGATCGATTACAAACCCATCAGACAGCGTGGCTCACCTTCCTCGCCGAACAAGGGATCCAGGTCTCGGTGCTGCAAATTGCAAAGACCAACACGCAACCGGAGCCCAACCTATGAGTGAGCTTCCTGCTGCGTTGACGAATCTCAAGACGCAAGCGACCTTAGGCCTGCAGCCTTAAATTTTCAGTGGGTGCCATCGCCGGCTTTACACCCACTGGCGATATTAATGCCCGGGTCACGCATCAAACCTCCGCTATGGAAGGCATGCAAACCCATCAAAGACTGCAACGATCAAGAGGGCCCGCTTACCAAAAAGAGAAAACAGTCCGGACCATCCACGCGTTAGGACCGCATCAGCTCAGCATTAACGGCCGAGCGGATGGCTATCACCCAGGTGATCAAGATCAGCCCGCCTGGGTGGAGGAGATTAAAACCACCCGGACGCCCATTGACAGCATCCCAGACTCGGTCAAATTACAGCATCACAACCAGTTGGTGTTGTATGGCCACTTAATTTGCATCGCTGAGCAACTCAGCGAAATCGAACTGCGCTTGAACTACGTTAACCCAGACAGCGCGCAAGAAACCGTCATCACCACGTTCATCACGGCCCAAGGCTTAGCCGACGCATTTGAGGCGCTATTAGATCCGGTCATCACTTGGTTTAGCGCTCGAGCAGACTGGTTTCAAAAGCGGAATAGGGCGCTTAACGATCTATCCTTTCCGTTTGCCAAGTTTAGAGCAGGCCAACGTCAAATCGCCGAGGCGGTTTATCGCAGTAGCCTGCAAGACGGTCAGCTTCTGTTGCAAGCGCCCACCGGGCTCGGTAAATCGATGTCGAGTTTGTTTCCCGTGCTCAAGTCGTTGCCGACAACACAGGTGGAGAAAATCTTTTATCTGTCAGCGAAAACAGCCGGGCAGGCGAGTGCCGAGGACGCACTCGCGCACATTCACGCGCAACAACTGCCCATCCGATCGCTCACCATTACGGCGAAACGAAAAGCCTGCTTCAACCCTGAGCACCCCTGTGATCCAAATTACTGTGATTACGCCAAAGGCTATTTTGATCGTCTGCCCCAGGCGTTAGAGGTCGTTCGAGGCAATCCAGGCCACTGGAGCCGAGGCCGTCTGGCAGCGCTCGCAAGCGAACACCAGCTGTGTCCCTTTGAACTCAGCTTGGACGCTGCCCGGGAGATGGATATTATCGTTTGTGATTACAATTACCTATTCAGCCCAGCAACGCGCCTGAAACGGTTTTTCGAAGAGCGCAGAGGGCGCTACAGCATTCTGCTCGATGAACTCCACAATTTGGTGGATCGTGGTCGCGACATGTTTTCCGCAGACCTTCAAAAACAGCAATTTCAGGCCGCAAAAAAAGAAATTCGAACGTTGTATCCGAGCTGTCTCAAGGTCCTTGAAAAGGTCAATCGCGCTTTTTTAACCCTCAACAAATCTTGCATGACGGCAGAAGCGGCGGTTGAAGTCAGCGCTCAAGCCTTAAAACCGCTGTGTACGGCCCTTCAGCAATTTCTTACGCACCTTGAGAGCCTTGAGGCCCCTCAAGGACTCCCACAGGAACTCACCCAATGCCTATTTGATGCCCATCGGTTTCTTCAGGTTTTCGAAAAGCTTAATGCCGATTACGCCCTATTACTGCAGGGCGGTCGAACCGATTGCAGCGTTCGACTGGCCTGCCTTCACCCAGCACAGCAACTCCAAGAAGGCTATGCGCTGGCCGATAGTTTGGTAGGCTTTTCAGCGACCTTATCGCCTCGGGCCTACTATGGCGACCTGCTCGGCTTTAAAGCAACCTCACAATGGCTAAAAGTGCCTTCACCTTTTCCTGCTGAAAAGCAGTTAACCCTTATTGCCACGCATATCCCAGTCAGCTTTCATGAACGCACTGCTGCCGTGCCGGCGCTGCTGGCCCTAATCCTTACGTTAATTGAAAGTAAGCCTGGCAATTATCTGGTGTTCTTCCCATCCTACGCTTTTTTAGAACGCGTTCGCTCTGCCTTTGACGCGGCCTACCCCAACATTGCATTGCACTGCCAAACCCGCGACATGTTGGATCAAGCGGTTCAGGCGTTTACCGACACCTTTACCCATGACTCCCAGCGTTTAGGATTTGCCGTCATGGGTGGGCATTTTTCAGAAGGCATCGATTTGATCGGGCCGCGCTTATCGGGCGCGATGATTATCAGCTTAGGCCTTGCGCCCAAAACGCTGGCGCAAGACGCGTTGTTGCGTCGCATTCAATCGCCTGATGCGACGAACGCCGCAGCCGCCACTGAGCGCGAGGCGCATCCAGAATTACTCGATGGTTATGACGTTGCCTACCGCATTCCAGCCCTGCAGCGCGTGATCCAAACCAGTGGCCGAGTGATTCGCAGCGAGCAAGATCAAGGCGTTGTGGTGCTGGTTGACCCAAGGTTTAAAGCACCCGAAAACCGGGCTTACCTGCCTGAGCACTGGCAACCGAACCTCATCAACAGCAACCTCGAACTCAAAAGCAGTCTCTCGGCCTTTTGGCAGGCAAACACGGATCAGATGTAAATTAGAGCGTGGCATGCGGGTTAGACCATGGCCTGCTTTTTTCGATACACTGCGGCTTGATACAACTCAGCGAGATCCAACATGAAACTAGGTGTCGTACTACCACACAATGAAATCGGCAATGACGCTGGCGCGATCCGCGCGTATGCACAGGGCATCGAAGCGCTGGGTGCCCAGCACCTTTTGGTCTATGACCATGTGCTGGGCGCGGACGCCAACCGACCCGGCGGCTGGCGAGGCATGTATGACAGTCAGGTGGCCTTTCATGAGCCCCTAACCTTTTTAAGTTTTGTTGCCGGCGTGACACAGTCTATCGAACTGGTCACAACCGTTATGATTCTGCCGCAACGCCAAACCGCGCTCGTCGCCAAACAAGCGGCAGAGCTGCAAATCCTCTCAGACAATCGCTTTCGACTCGGGGTCGGTACGGGTTGGAACAAAATCGAGTACGAAGCCCTAGGCGTACCGTTTGAAAACCGAGGCAACCGGCAGGCGGAACAAGTCGAGCTCTTGCGCAAACTTTGGCAAGAAGATGTTTTTAGTTATGACGGCGAGTTCCACACGGTTAATGCCGCCGGCATCAACCCGCGTCCCAGTCAACCGATCCCCATTTGGTTTGGCGGCAGCGCTAAACGCCTGCTCACGCGCTGCGCGCGTCAAGGCGACGGCTGGATGCCGCTCATGGGCGCCAACCAAGCCGCTGCCGAGGCCATTGCTTACCTCAAAGACACCCGAGCGAGTCTAGGATTGCCCTGGGAAACCTTTGGTATTCAAGCGCAAGCACAATACGCGGGTGGGTCTCCTGAGCGTTGGGCTGGGCATTACCAAAAGTGGCAGGCCCTGGGCGCCACCCACATGGCGTTTGCAACCCATAACGCGGAGCCCACATCCGTTGACGGTCACCTTAAACGCATCGAGGACTACTTTGCCGTGATTCGCGAGGTGACCGCCACGACGGCGTAAAATAATCGCGTCCAGATTCGCAGCGGCTTGTGCACAACCGGCTGTCATCGACCAGGCGCCACCAGATTAAATCCAATGATTAAACGCCGTCTCACCTAACGGTTTTTAAACAGCGCCCCAGCGCCCATAGCCCATAGCCCATAGCAGTTTAAAACGCAGGGGCATGACAAGCTGGTGCAGGCTAGCAGAGGTCGTCAGGCTGGTATCGTCAAGCAGATCTCGTTAAGCCGGAATCGTTAAGCCGGAATCGGTCAGGCGTTTAAGCAAACAGTTCTGACAAAAAACTCGAGCATGCTGCTTTAACCGTCAGCTAATTTGACCGCCATCCGATAAGTCGATGGGGATCGACCGCTCTGGATCGCGGGCTTTGCGCAGCGGCAACAAAGGTTTGACGCGATACGAGCGACACCCGGGTTCAACGAGCGATGTCGAAAAAACCGATCATAGCCATTGCAGCAACTGGCGCAGCGCCTGAATTTGGTTTCGCTGCGAAGAATCGCTGTTCGGTAAATACTGCAACGTTGTCATGCCAGCAGCTCGACCCGCCTCAACCCCCGGGTCGGAGTCTTCAATCACTAGGCAATTCGAGGGATTCACCTCATTTTGTTGCGCTGCGAATAAAAACACATCTGGGGCGGGCTTGCCGCGTGCGACATCCTCAGCGCTAAAGATCTGGCCTTCAAACAGGTCCAGCAGATGAACGGCCTGAAGACTCAGTCTAATTTTCTCATGCGCCCCAGAGGAGGCCACGCAAAAAGGCAGCGGTAGCGCCTCTAACAAGGACCTTAAGTCCGGATCTGGAAGCAGGTCGGCTTGTAAGGCCACAAGCGTTGCCTGTTGCAACTGATCCCAAAACCCAGCCGGCAGTGGCGAGGACGCTTGCGCGTTAATAAACCGCTGGATATCTGGGTAAGCGCGCCCAACACAGGCGGTTGCGAGCGGCGCTGCTTGAGCTTTGAAATAGGGCAGTAGGGCGCGGCTTAAAAGCTTGTGCGCGAGGGGCTCGGAATCAACCAAAACACCATCGCAATCAAAAATAATTAAGGCGATATCAGACATACAAGCCCCTTACAATGACGGGATGACCAACTGTCACGGTTCGACTCAACCTTACAGTCGGGCGAGACCATGACAGAATGGCTCGGTCAGTTTAACATGAGCCTCATCGCGATCGGCCTCAACCGGACTCTTCTTTTAAGGATATGCGCCATGCTCTGGCAAACCCAAGATCTCGCTCGACACCTGGTGAACGCGCCGAACTGGCAAGCACCTCAAGGCATTTCTGGCGTCCAGGGCATCCAAATCGATTCTCGACAAATCCAAAACGGGGACTTGTTTATCCCGCTATCGCCACCGGTTGCTGACCGCGATGGCCATCAGTTCATTGACGCCGCCTTAGCCTCAGGCGCGAGCTGGGCGCTATCCGCGCAACCGACGCGCCATGAGCAAGTCCTGCCGGTTACAGATACCCTACAGGCACTACAAACCTTAGCTTTGAGCGCGCGCAACCGGTTGTCGAGCGACACCGAGGTGATTGCCATTACGGGCAGCAGCGGTAAAACCACGCTCAGAACCTGGCTGCAACATATCCTCACCGGGTTTGGTCGGACCCATGGCTCCGAGGGCAGCTTCAATAATCATCTGGGTGTGCCGTTATCGCTGGCTCGTATGCCGGCCAATACACAATATGGCATCTTTGAGGTCGGCACCAATCATCCTGGCGAGATTCAAGGCCTGGCTGAAATGGTGGCGCCAACCATCGCCGTGGTACTGAATGTCCTACCGGTGCACATCGGACACTTCCCAAGCTTTGACGCACTGAGACAAGAAAAGCTCAGTCTTCAAGCGGGGCTAAAACCCGGCGGGCGACTGATTCTGGACAGCGCACTATCGGCTGCCGTGACCCGGCCGCATCGAACCTTTGACGCTGAGCATTCAGCGGATGTGCACTGGGATCATCCGCAACACGGGCAATCAGCCATCATCCTTGATCAGCAGCGCTACGCACTGGTGATGCCCGGGCCGGGCGAACACTTGCGGGCGACGGCTAGCGCTTGCCTCGCAGTGGTGCAAGCATTGGGGCTGGACATCGAGATTGCGGTCAAGCGTCTGGCCTCCGCACCATTACCCACGGGTCGTGGCAATTCAGAACACATCAATGACATTGAAATCATCGACGAGAGCTACAATGCCAATCCGGATAGCATGGGGTTTGCGCTGACAGCACTCGCAGCCCGGCCCAGTAAACGGCGTCACGTTATTTTAGGCGAAATGCACGAACTCGGTGACCTAGCGCCGGCAGCCCATGAGCACGTGTTAGCGTTGGGGACAACGTTTGATACGTGTCTTGCGGTGGGGCCCTTGTTTCGCGCCGCTGCGGCCGCATCAAAGGTGCAGCACGTTGAGAGCTGTCAGGATATCAACCTTGCTGAGTATGTTGCGAGGTTAGCGCCCGGTGATACCGTCCTCGTGAAGGGCTCGAACCAGGTCTTCTGGAAGCAGCAGTTTATCCCATCGCTACGGCAAGCCATTCTTGGCCCGGGCTAACCGACGCCAACGAAGCCAACAATCCTTCCTAATCAACCGGCTTGCTCACGGTCGCGCAGCAAAGCGATAACGCACCGCAACCTGCGATCAATCCGTCTGCTGAATATCATGGGCCGAGGCCGTAAAGGCCTGGTCGACATAAAGGCCTTGTTGCTGCGGGGTCAACTCTGTCATGGAGTGCCAATCGATTTGATCGTATCGGGTCCCGCTGAAATTACCCGTTAACGGATATTTGATGATGTCAAAGTAGGGCGAGTAGTCGAAGTCGCTGGGCGTGCACAACTTCGGATTGCGTCGATAGTACCTCGCGCTACCATCGCTTTGGCGCAAGACCAACGGCAAGATCGGGAATTGGACCTGGCCGAAGGCCTCGGCAATCATCGTTGAACAGACGGTTGCCGTACTCTTACCTGAATTCAACTGAAATAAACTCGAACGCCAACGTTTGGGCAGGATGAACCAAGGAAACAAAAATCGCAGTAAATCAAAAATCTGGCGTACGTCATAGGCCGCCCCAAGTCGGGAAATGGCGTATTCCACCACGCGAGCGGCATCTGGCGATCTTAAGTCTCGCGGCCGGGCCAACCGAAGATGCTGACCTTCATAAACGTTTAACGGTTGCACAATGGTGCCATGTCCGAGAAAGCTCTCAATCAGCAGCGGCTCATCGGTCGGTCCTTGGTAGTGCACCCGAACCGCCTCGCGTAGCGTTGGGTTGGCCAGTTGATCCAGCGGGCCGATAAACAATGCAGCATGGGTCCAAGGCGATAGGGTCACCCAGCGAATGACGTCACTCACACGTGACATGCCTTCTAACAGAATGACATCACCCGATTGGGCTGCCGCCGACAAGGCATTCAAATCGCATAGGGGAAGGTCTTGTCTTGACCGCTCCGTGTTTAAAAACCGGGTGATTAGGTTGGAAAGCCAGGTCATGGTGCGTCTCAAAACTTCGAATTGGAAAGTTTAACGCATCTGCGCCCAGCAAGGCATTGGCTTCTCAGCCCACGACAGACATGCCATACTGCTGCTCGAACTTATGGATACCAAAACACCGCATGATAGCCGACAAATTGGGGCGACGTTTTAACAACCTGCGGGTCAGTCTGACGGCCGCCTGTAACTATGCCTGTACCTACTGCGTGCCCAATGGCAAACGGTTAATGAAAGCGCAAAACGAGCTGTCGGCGCCAGACTTGTTAAAGATTACGCAGTTGATTCAAGCGGTCACGGGCTTTGAAAAACTGCGCATGACCGGTGGCGACCCCCTCGTGACACCAAAATTTGAAGCCTTTTTGCTAGGCGTGGCCCAACTGCCCTTAACCGACTTTAGTCTCACGACCAACGGCCAACTCCTGCTGGCGAAGGAAGCCGTGATTGTTGAAAGCGGGATTAAGCGCCTGAATATCAGTCTCGACACGTTGAACCCGCTGCGGTTTAAACAAATTGCGCGAGGCGGCGATCTTGAAACGGTCCTCAAGGGCATCGAGCGGATGCTTGAATTGGGCATTGCGATCAAAATCAACATGGTGCCGATGCGGCAGAGTAACCAAGAAGACATCCTACCGTTGCTCGACTACTGCTTAGAGCGCGGAATCGAATTGCGCTATATCGAACTCATGCGCATGGGGCACCTCAATCAAGACTCGGTCTACCAGAGCGAATTCCTGTCCATGCAACACTTGTTGGATGAAATTGGAACGCAATACAGCTTCGAGCGTACCGATGCGCCATTTGACTCGACCGCGGTGCGCTATAAGGTGCCTGGAAAGGGCTACTTTGGCATTATTGCCAATGAAAGCGAGCCCTTCTGCACCAGTTGCACCCGCTTGAGATTGTCCTCCGATGGCTATTTATATGGCTGTTTATCGAATACCGCGCGCACCTATGTGGGCGATCTGGTTGATGAACCCACCGACGTCGCGTTACCGAAACTCGAGGCGATCCTCACGAAAGCCCTCGGGGATAAACGCCTTGCGTTTCAGGGCGAAACCACGGTCATGAAATTTATTGGGGGGTAATCAAAAGGACAATTCGGCCCAAGGATCAAGGCTTATAAGGCAGATCGATAGCGCTGGCGGAACCTGACCAGACAGCGTTAGTATCTTTTCAGACGCAAAACATGAACCCTAACCGTAGCCCACGCGCATAACTGGAGAAGAAACCATGATGGATCTAGACATACCAGACCGACTCATTCCTGTTCGAGACAAAATCGATCAGTTTGTGAAAGAGCGGGTCGACCCATTGACTGAGGAATATTATGACGAGATCGACGTGGGTGATCGATGGCAACTGACCGACCGTCAAGTTGAAATCATGGATGGATTAAAAGCCCAGGCGAAAGAAGCGGGTTTATGGAACTTTTTCTTACCGGCAAGCCAAGGCGGCGCCGGCGTGAGCAATCTGGAATATGCCCATCTTGCTGAAGTGATGGCCCGTAACCCAATTGCCTCCGAAGTATTCAACTGCGCGGCGCCCGATACCGGCAATATGGAAGTACTCGAGCGCTATGGCTCTGAAGCCCAAAAGAAAGAATGGCTTGAGCCTTTGCTAGAAGGCAAGATTAGATCTGCATTTGGAATGACAGAACCAGGTGTTGCTTCTTCTGATGCAACGAACATGGCTGCAACAGCGGTGCTTGATGGCGATGAGTATGTAATCAATGGAGAAAAATGGTGGACTTCTGGAGCAGGAGATCCAAGATGTAAAGTTATTATTTTTATGTGTGTTACCGACCAAGATCCAGTAAGCACCTGAGACAATCTCAGATTTTGGTGCCAATCGATGCCGCTGGCGTCACGATCTTAAGACCCATGTACGTCTTCGGAAAAGATGATGCGCCCCATGGCCACATGCACATCAAACTCGACAATGTTCGCGTCCCGAAAGACAACATTATTTTGGGGGAAGGCCGGGGCTTTGAAATCAGCCAGGGCCGTCTCGGGCCAGGTCGGATTCATCACTGCATGCGCTCAATTGGTGTTGCAGAGCGGGCGTTAGAGCTCTTGTGCAAACGCGCGCTGAGTCGAACCGCTTTCGGCAAGCCACTGGCGGAATTAGGGGGTAATTATGACGTGATCGCTGACAGCCGAATTGAACTGGACATGTGTCGATTGGCCGTCCTGAAAGCCGCTTACATGATGGATACGATCGGCAATAAAGAAGCTCGAAAGTACATTTCAGCGATTAAAGTTGCCGTGCCAAACATGACCCTCAAGGTCATCGATCGTGCAATTCAAATTTATGGCGCACTCGGTGTTTCCCAAGACACGCCGCTGGCAGCCATGTGGACCGGTCAGAGGACACTGCGTCTCGCTGATGGACCCGACGAAGTGCATCGCCGCGTGATTGCGCGGGAAGAACTGAAACAGTATCAGTAGACTCACCACGTTAAAAAAAGGCCGCTCAGCGGCCTTTTTTTTGGGCCGATGTCTTGGATGACTGGTGTTATACTGCCAACAGTCCACCAAGTTTTAGTCCTAAAAGTCCGAGCCTGAATGTTCAATCGATTTCACAGAGGCGGGTGTTTTGCCTTGCTGGCCCTCGCCATTGCCGCACCAGGTTTTGGTGCGCCAGCAAAGCCCAGTGGCACGGGTAAGCCAGCGCTAACCGATCCGGCCGTGATGGCGACGACCTTAACGCAAGGTGGGTCTCCGAGGATTGCGGCTGGACCTGCGACAGCGAGCGGTCCCGAGGGCGTTGAATTATCTCCCCATCGCAAGGCTGACCCCACTAGAAGGATGCTTGGCCCACCAGCCAGAACCCTGTTTGCACGGTCTCAGGACCTTGATGTCACCCAACCGGTTTCCGTCAGCCAAATTCTGGTGCTCGACCAAGGGCTTGGGCCAGGTACTCAACTTAAAATCATGGCCTACAACGCACTGGGCACTTGGTATCAGACAAGCGATCCCGATGGACCCAATTATGTCGAACTGTCTTATCCTGAAACCGGACTTTGGACCGCAATCCTGCCAGGGCCGATCACGGCCGTGCAACGCAGCTTAGAGTTCGAACTCGCGAGTGGATACTTTGAGGCAGGTCAGACCCTCGAGGTTCGCTATCAGCGCTTGCAGGGCCCCAAAACCCTCGAGCGACCGTTTACCTTACCGATTGCGATTCGGCTCCCCAATGAGCCTGAGTGGCAGTTACTGCCTGGCGAGCGCAGGCAACTCGTGCCCGGGCCTGCCATTGCGCTACAAATTCAGGTTGACCCGCAGATTGAGGTGAATCAACCGTTCAATCTGATTGTGCAGCCAATCGATGCGCTCGGAAACCCGGCCTCGACCTCAATTGAATCTTTTGATTTGTTATTAAACAATCGGTTACTACAAGAAATTAATCTTAAAAATAACAACTATATCGCAACAAATTTAATCCTTAAAACGCCGGGCCGCCATCAGTTCTCCGCAAGATCACCCGCCGGCGGATTACAAAGCAGGGTCGAGACCGTTTGGCTGCTACCCAACCAGCCTGAGCACCTTATTTGGACTGATTTCTCTGAACGCAGCCTGGCTCACCTCATCACAACCTTGCCCATCGAGGTGCAAACAGGCGCGGACAAGATTAACGGCACCGCCAGCAGCCGACGCACGTTAAGCGCGGACCTGCACGCCGACCTGGCCTCGAATGCCCAGACCATGGCACGTTTGACCGGGTTGGAAGGGCAAACGACCGGCGAAGGTGTCTTGGATGAAAACGCTGGGTTCCGCAATGCGCCGCCGGCAACCCGCTCAGGGCAATCTCGCGCCAGTAGCATTGAACAATCTGCAGCGTCATTACCGACAACGGGTCAGCAAGACCCAACCACACAGGTCGCTCAGGCCGCGACGTTAAACCCGCAGGACCCCGGGTTGTTTGGTCTCAAGGTGGTAGCAGACTCTGGAATAGAAGCGGCGCCAACGGTTGGAAATCGAGCGTTTTCAGGACCTGCTGAGGATTTGCCAATTGATTCAGCTCTAGCTGAGAATGCGGCACGGCCTTCGCCACAATCACGGCCGGGGCTCTACGAAGCAATGGCGCCCACGGGTCCTCGCCAAACGAGCATCCCCCAGCCGCTAACAAACGGGTTCTATGCGAGCCTTCAAACCATCGAGGCGGGCGGCCAATCCGCGAGCCTGGTGGTCGGCGACACGGCCTTGTACATAGCCCAACCTGAACTGACAACGGATCGACGTGGCCGCCGATTCAATCTTGTCGAGCAATTGTCTGGCCCCAGCGGTCATCAGTGGCTCAGCGATTACTTCGCGGATTTAGGCCAATCCTTTGGCATCATGAGTCGGCGGGTAAGCTTCCAAACAAGGACCCATCGCGCAGGCCCGCAAACCGCAATCGTTGTGAGACCAGGCCAAACCTGGCTCGATGCCTTGGCAAACGGCCAGACCTTCGTCTCCTCCGGCACCAAAGCACGCTTATCCTTTTCGGTTAACGGCGCCTTATTGGGTCGCACGCCGCATCGAGCTCAGCGCACCTTATCGGTTGCAGTCACCAGCCTAGAGCGCCCACTTTGGGTTCGACTCTATCGTAATGGCAACCTTTTAAAGCAGTTGCCGTTCAAGGGGGCAGACGCCAGTGATGAGCCCTCGACAAGTCTTGCGCGCCAACAAACTGGCCGCCTTTTTCTTTATCTAGAATCCGATTCAAAGCCCTTTGCCATGGGGGTAACCCCGCCGAGAAACGCCCGGGAGTGGTTGGGTCAGATCAAGCTGCAGGACATGACCCTCATCGCAACCGCTGCGGATCACTTAGCAGGGCTCTCTGGCCACCGCATGTCGCAGAGCTCAGATCAAAAGCAATTCGATTTTCTCACCTGGACCCATGGCACCGGCGCCTTAATTCAACTCGACTTTACGTACCAAACCGCGAAGCCTGGTGTGCTAGCGCGCAGCGGCGATATCACAGCCGAATCTGCCGAGCAGGTAGCGCAAGATCCCCGCGATGCGCGAGCACCGCCTGGCGTCGTGTTGGAAATTGCCGAGGGCTATGAAGATCTAACTTACTTTGATCCCAACAGGCCACCCGCTGCGACACCCAGCTTCACTGAACAATTCGACCTTGACGCATTACAAGGGCAAGGGATTCGCCGGACGCTGAGTATTGATGGTTATCTTGACCAAATCAGCCTTTGGTATGAGGATCAAGAAACACAAGCGCCTAACAAAGCGGCGCCGCCAACCCATCAGGCGGCCTATTTGGATCGCATGGGCGGGCGACCTGGCGATTATTACACTAGCCAGATACTGCTTCGGGATGGCACGACGCTTTTTTCGTCGCCGATTTTCGTTGGCGGTTTTGACCCGCAATAGCGCTTTCGCCCAAGGCGCTTACGAATGGGTTCGCGTGAGTAGACTTCAGTGGACCCGGTTATCTTAAATCATTCAAACACCGTAACGCGGCAAAGGAGAACACAGTGAAATATTTACATACCATGGTTCGGGTGAACGATGTCGATGCGTCCCTTAAATTTTACTGCGACGCCCTTGGGCTTGAACTCGTTCGGCGCCATGATATTGAAGCCGGGCGGTTTAGCCTGATTTTTCTTGCTGCACCCGGCGATCCGGACGCACAGGTTGAACTAACCTACAACTGGGACGGCGACGACTTAGGGACCGGTCACCGAAACTTTGGTCATTTGGCCTATGCGGTCGACAACATTTATGAGGCTTGCCAGCGGCTGCGAGACCACGGTGTCGTGATCAATCGGCCGCCGCGCGATGGCCGCATGGCCTTTGTGCGCTCACCGGATAATATCTCGATCGAACTCCTGCAGGCAGGCGAGGCCCTTGCCCCGCAAGCACCTTGGGACGCGATGGAGAACATCGGCGAGTGGTAAGTCGCAATCCCTGAAACCCGCTGAGCGACTCAGGCCGACATTGACTGCGCTGCGAGCACTGTAAAGCAGGTAACGGTTAGGCCGCTTTGCCGACCCTTTGCAATACCGGATATGGCGTTACAAAAGGCTTCCACGAACGGACGTGCTCAAGTCGTTGGGCCGCAATTGAGGCCATCAGCGGCTCGCAAGCAGCCAAGCCATCAGGTTCTGGATGACGTCATCCCGATTGGTTTCATTCAGTATCTCATGCCGTGCATCCGGGTAAATATCCGCATCGACCCGAAGGCCCCCGCGCTGCAACCAATCAATCAGGCGGGCCAAATTAGCTTGTTTGGCATGTACCGGGTCTGCTGCACCTGACAGCAAGTACACGGGCAGACCCAAATGGATTGGATCAACCAAAGGCTGTTGCCAAAGCGCGGCCTCATGAGAAAATAGACTGAGCAAGCTCCTTGAATTTGGCACGCGACCGCATAACGGATCTGCAACATAGCGCGCCACCGACGACGCATCCCGGCTTAACCATTCAAAGCCGGTTCGCTGACCCGGCTTTGAAAAGCCTCGATTAAAGGACCCGAACAATAAATAATCGAGCAGTCGACTGTCCCCACCCTTGGTCCGCCAGTGCTCGAAGGTTAGAACCTTAATGAAAACTCGATAGAGCAGGGGCGGCATTTCACCAGCTGACCCTGAGAGCACAACCGCGGACAGTCCCGCGGGCGGCACAAGCAAACATTGCTGAACCACCATGGCCCCCATACTGTGACCCATCAAAATTAGCGGGCAATTTGGGTAAACGGTTTGCCAATGCGCAATGATCTCGCGGGTGTCCGCCAGCAGCCGTGGCCAGCCATCAACGCCAAAATCGCCAAGGACTGCACAGTGTTCGCCGTGACCTCGATGGTCATTCGACGCGACAAAAAAACCTGCCGCTGCCAAGATCTGCATCACACCCTCGTATCGCCGGGCGTGTTCGCCCATACCGTGGGCGAGGTAAATCAAGCCGCAAGGTTCGCCCTCGGGTGAACAATGGTAAAGCTGGAGATCCGCGCCATCAGTGGCTTTGAGTTGACTGATTTCCAATGATCTCTCCTTTAAAATAGCGATCCAGAAACGTTTTAATCCCATGCTCGGTATTGGCGTGGGTCACCCAGTCAGCGGCTGCGCGAACCCGCTCGGAGGCCTGGCCCATGGCAACAGAGAGGCCCGCGGCGGCAAAAAGGTCTAAATCGCCCTCTGAGTCACCAAAAGCAATCACCGATTCCGTCGTCAAATTAAGCGCCGCGCAAGCCTGCTGTAAGCAATGGCCTTTGTTTGCGGCTTTCGCCGTAAAGGTCATCACAATTTTGCCGCCGGGCCCAATCGAGTCGAGGGCCAAAATAGATTGGTGCCGAGGGCTCGTAAGCAGCAACCGTGCGGCCGCCACCATTTCATCGCCTTGAACCGTCATGATTCTCGGCATTTGGCGCTGAAAACTCGGTAACGCATCAACCCGTCTCAAAGCATCCGGCCATTCAATATGCGGCGGCCCTTGATCGGAGTAGATCAACGTTTCATCATCCATGGTGGCACTGGAAAACCCAGAAAGACCCGATACGGCGCCTGCCAGTGCCTGCGCAAAATCAGCGGGCAATCGTTCATCGATCAAATCAAGACCTGTCTTCGGGTCGAACAGCTGCGCGCCATTGCAGGCGATGATCAAATCCGAGCAGCCGATTTCTTTTTGAATGGATTCGGCCATTTGTCGCCATCTGGCGGTCGCAATGATGATTTTAAAGCCCGCATCGTGCGCGTGCCGCACCGCGTCGCGATGGGGTGCTTGCAGAACATGACCGTCGAGCAAGGTGCCATCTAAATCGATGGCCAGTATTTGATGTTGCATAAACCCTCAAATTTTTTGATCATACCCTAAATCTGGCGCGTTTCTCTCGGGTCTAGTGGTTTGCCTTGATGGCGCGCTCTGCGATAATGCCCGTAATCTCACTTGATCATCGCGGCAACCATGCTTGAACCCAAAAACCCGAATCGCCGAAAACTGCTCTTACGCTTGGTTCAGGGTTTTTCGATTACTGGCCTGGGGTTTTTGGCCTATCCTTTTTTTAAAGTCCTCATGCCAGGCCTAAGTGAGGACGGTTTTTTAGAGATCGACTACCAAGACCTTGCGATCGGCGAATGGAAATCTGTGTCTTGGCTTGGTAGAACGGTGATTATTTTTAAGCGCGGCGTTGGTTGGACCAAAGCGGTCGGGTCGAGCGTGCTCAAAGACCCCCTGAGCAAAACCTCGGTCCAACCCAAGTTTGCGGAGAATGCAGAGCGCTCCCATCGTGACGATGTGTTTGTGTTCTATAGCAATTGCACGCATCTGGGCTGCGAGGTCGCGATTCATCCTGAGCAGAGCGCGGCCCCCATTCAATGTCCCTGTCACCAGAGTCGTTTCGATGGTGCGGGCCGAGTCTTCGCTGAGGCAGTTGCCAGTCGTAATCTCGAAGTACCTTTTTACCGACCCATCGCAGCCAACGCCATCCGCTTGGAACGGGTAACCCCCTCCGACGGAATTGGTTAGCACCCTGAACGGGATCAAAGCACATCACCTTGACGGGGCGGACAGCACGATTCGACAGAAACAAGCAACGCGATTCGAGCCGGTTATCCAATGAGCGTTCGTAAAGGAGCATCAATGAGCAACTCCGAAAAACACTTATTACTCGTTTACCACAGCCGTAGCGGCGCCAATCAGCGGTTAGTCGATGCGATTCAAACCGGCGTCGAGCGCGATCAGTGCGCTGTGACCCTGCGCATTAAAACGGCCTTCGCGGCGGATGAAGCGGATCTGCTTTGGGCCGACGGCACCATTTTTGTGAGCCCCGAACATTTTGGTTACATGGCCGGCGCACTCAAGGATTTTTTCGAACGAACCTTTTATCCGACCGAAAACCAGGTTGCAGGCCGGCCCATCAGTATCGTCATCGGCACCGGCCTTGACGGGCAGGGGCGCTCTGGCGAGTATTCGAAAGATTTGCACCGGCTATCGCTTTAAAGAAGTCCAGCCGCCCATCATCGTCGTCGGGCCGCCCACCGAAGCAGACCTTGCTGCCTGCGAAATCCTCGGGGCGACCTTTGCCGCGGGCCTTGAGGCTGGGGTTTTTTAACCCGCGTCGAGCTTATCGAAATACACCCTGGCCGCGGCCATCACACGCCGACTTAGTAGTAGGGCTGAAATCATCGTCGGGATCGCCATACAGGCAAACGCCAAATCGATCAGATTGACCATGGCATCGATCGACATCATGGCCGCCACCACCGTCATCACAACAATCAAATAGTTGTAATAGTGTTGCCGCTCGGCGCCAATTAAGAAACCCAAGACATTTGGCGCCATAGTAGCTGTAGCTAAAAATCGTGCTAATGCCAAAAAAGAAAATACAGGTGACCAAGATCACCAGCCCAACGTGCGGAATCATCTCTTGAAAGGCGCGAGCGGTCATCGTCACGCCGTTGGCGTCCCCAGACTGCCAAACCCCCGACAGTAAAATAATGATGGCGGTGCAGGTACAAATAAACAGGGTATCGATGATCGGCCCAACCATCGCCACCAGGCCCTCCCGAATGGGCTCTTGAGTCTTCGCCGCACCATGCGCCATCGCTTCGGTACCCACGCCGGCCTCGTTCGAGAACACGCCGCGACGAACACCGGTTGAGATGACCGCGCCATCGCGCCGCCCGCAACCGCCGTCCCGGTGAAGGCATCGGTAATAATTAACCATAAAATACCGGGAACCTGATCAAGATTGGTCACAATCACAAATAACGCGGCGCCAATATAGAGCACGGCCATCGTTGGGACCAAGCGGCCGGCAACCGCCGCAATGCGGTGCAGTCCGCCAAAAATCACCAGCGCAACGATTCCAGCGAGCACCGTGCCGGCCGAGAAATTAAAAATCATACTGTTGGCTGGGTCGAGCCAACCCTGGTCGATAAACACGACTTCGCGAATCGTTTGGACCAACTGATTGACCTGCACCATGGGCAAACAACCGATCATGCCCGCGGCACAGAAAAACGTGGCTAACGGCTTAAAACGGGGGCCAAGGCCTTCGGTAATCACATACATCGGGCCGCCTTGAAGATGGCCTTGGCTATCATAGCCGCGATACATGACGGCCAGACTGCAGGTATAGAACTTAGTGGCAATGCCAACAATCGCAGTCATCCACATCCAGAAGATGGCGCCCGGACCACCCACAAAAATCGCAACCGCAACACCTGCGATATTCCCCATGCCAATGGTGCCGGCCAAGGCGCTGGATAAGGCCTGAAAGTGAGAGATATCCCCGGGGTCGGAATGATTGTCAAACTTACCGCGCAGCAAACCGATGCTGTGGCCTAAATACCGAAAGGGCAGCAAGCGGGATAACCCTAGAAAATAAATCCCGCCGCCTAGAATGAGCAACACGAGCGGGGTGCCCCACGCAAGTTCTGCCGCGACCGCGAGGCCTTGATCAATCCAAAGCATTGCACTGCTGATTTGTTCAAACATCGCGGTTATCGCCTCCTTTAACTGCTGCTGCTTTCAACCAGGATGAAAGACATCGTGTCGGCATCCTGCACAAAACCTGGCGCTGCCTTTAAAAACACGCCCGCTTAGTTTAAGCAAAAACCAGGTGCACGCGTCTGTTCTGACGGCCTTTATTCTCTATTTTTGAAACGATGAGCGGTCCGATTTCACCAAGGCAATGAACGTGGGTGCCACCGCAGGGTTGATAGTCAATACCGGGAATCCGCACCATCCGAATATCGCCCGCGCCACGGGGTGGGGCGACCGACATCGTTCGAACCAATTCAGGCTGAGCATCGAGCAGCGCTTCCGAAACCCATTCAAACCCTAAATCCGCGCCGCTCGCAATCAGCGCATTGAGCTGCTCGGTGAGGACCCCTTTATCGAGTTTCAAATCGCCAACATCGAAATCCAAACGACTTTTGGCCAGGCCAACTTGACCACCCGTGACCGGTGCATCAATCAGCGCCCCTAACAAGTGCATTGCGGTATGCATTTGCATATGGCGATGACGCCGTGCCCAATCGAGCTCAAGCGTGACCGTCGCGCCCACTTGCAGCAGGGCGTCAACCGGTGCTGCGGTGATATGCCGAATCCCGAGGTCTAAGTCTTTTCTGGTATCGGTAATCTCAATTGTTTGGTCGCCCAGGCGCATCCAGCCGGTGTCGCCCGGTTGGCCACCCCCCAAAGGATAAAAAATAGTTTGATCGAAGTAGACATCGCAGCCGATCACCGAGGGTGACAACCGCGGTTAAGGTTTTGGCGTAGGGGTCCTGATAAAAATAGGGTTGGGTCATTGCAGATTCTCAAAGATACCGCCATAGTTTGACGCTGTTCCATCAGGAAGGCTAGTCGCCGATGAAGACCTTAAAACTCGATAATACTGTGGCGGTGGTCACCGGTGGTAACGGCGGCATTGGTTTGGGTATCGCCAAGGGACTCGCCGACGCCGGCGCTCAAGTCGTCATTACGGGTCGGGACGCGGCAAAGAATGCGGCCGCCTTAAAAGGCCTGCAAGCGCTTCAACCCAACTGTCGAGCTGAAATCTGCGACGTGCGCGACCGGACGGCGATCAAGCGCCTGTTTAGCCATGTTCGCGAAACACTGGGGCCGGTAGACATCTTGGTCAACAATGCCGGG
>CAJJAX010000039.1 GCA_905182155.1 uncultured Pseudomonadales bacterium | reverse complement strand
TCACGCCGTGTTTCAGCTTGCCAAATTCCATGCAAGCGATAGAAACGCAGAAGTGCGGAATCTGCCGGCTAAAATTGGTCGTGCCATCGATGGGGTCTATGACCCAATGGTAGTCCGAGTCACGCTTTGCTTCGATTGCGTGCCTTCCTCGCCTGTAATAGCGTGGTTGGGAAATGTTTTTCGGATGGAGTCTGATATAATTTGCTCCGCTTCACGATCCACGTTCGTCACAAAATCATTCGTGCCTTTCTCGCTGGTTTTAACGAGGTCGGGGCGATCGTAAGCTCGAACGATATGACGGGCTGCTTCTCTTGCAGCCCGCAGCGCAATATTGATCATCGGTTCCATAGGGCGTTCGGTGTTGCTGAAAGAGGGCGCATCATATCAGATCTGCCTCGTTGAACAGTAGGATAAAAGGATCATCATCATGTCGAACCCTCATCCATTGCGGGCAAAAGTGCGCATTGTCTTGGTCGAAACCTCTCACCCAGGCAATATTGGCGCAGCAGCCAGAGCAATGAAAAACATGGGGCTGGATCGCCTGTATTTATACAACCTCTTGATTATCCAAACGAAAAAGCTGTTTTTCGTGCCGCTAGCGCAAGCGATGTATTGGAACAGGTCGTGGTTTGCGCCAATCTTCAAGAAGCTATCAGCGACTGTAGTTTGGTCCTTGGGACCTCCGCTCGACAGCGGCGAATCCCGTGGCCTTTGGTGACCCCAAAAGAAGCAGCGATCAAGATCACCGAGCATGGGGCTGCCGCTGGGGATATTGCCATCGTGTTTGGTCGCGAATCAAAAGGGCTGAAGAACGAAGAGCTGCAGCAATGCCAGTATCACGTCAACATTCCAACGAGCGATGCGTATAGCTCTTTGAATTTGGCCATGGCGGTCAGGTCCTCAGTTATGAGTTGTTTTGCGCGAAGCCAAGCCTGTTCTGAAGAACGGATTTGGGATCAATTGCCTGCGACCAATACCGACCTAGAACACTTTTTTGCGCATCTTGAAGGCACATTGGCGGAGGTTGGTTTTCATGATCCAGACAATCCCCGGCAATTATTGACCCGCCTCAGGCGTTTGTTCTTGAGGATTGAGCCCGATCAGATGGAAATCTCAATTTTAAGAGGTTTTTTTAAAGGCGGTGAAACGATACGGCCAAAGGCAAATCCTAGTGTTTTAAATACCCGACTAAAACGCTTGGTTATTAGCGGCGCCTGCATTAAACTTTGCAGCGTCGGGACGTTTGTTTGGGCGTCGTGACTTGTTTTAGGGCGTTAACGGCGCTCTTGCGCGCTTTTTAGTTGCTCTTGCGCGTCTTTTGGTTAATGAATGGACGAAGCGATGAAGCTGACAGCAAAAGGCCGATACGCCGTCACCGCCATGGTGGATTTGGCGGTTTATGGTGGCGAGGGTCCAATCTCCCTGGCGAGATCTCCGAGCGGCAGTCGATTAGCCAGCCCTACTTGGAGCAGTTGTTTGCAAAGTTAAAGGCGAACCATCTGGTTCTGAGTGTTCGCGGACCCGGCGGCGGATACCGATTGGGTCGGGATAGCCAGGATATTGATGTTGCCGATATTGTCGCCTCTGTTGATGAGTCAGTGGATGCAACCCGATGTGGCGGCAAGGCAGATTGTCAGGGTGGCGAGATGTGTTTGACCCCACGAACTATGGTCGGATTTAAGCGATCAGATTCACGGTTTTTTAAAAGGGGTGAGTTTGGCGAGTCTCGCCCAAAAGAATCATGTGCGCGCGATTGCGACCAAGCGATTGATGGATCGACACGACCAGATCGGAATCCAAGCCGTACAACCTAGCGGATTAATGAGGTTGAGGAAATAATGAAAGCACCGGTTTATTTTGATTATGCAGCGACCACCCCGGTCGACCCCAGAGTTGCCCAGAAAATGAGTGAATGCCTGATGACCGAGGGGGAATTTCGGTAACCCTGCGAGCCGCTCGCATAAGTTTGGCTGGGAAGCCGAAGAAGCAGTGGAGCTTGCGCGCAAGCAAGTCGCAGACCTGCTCAATTGTGATCCTCGAGAGATCGTTTGGACCTCTGGCGCGACCGAGTCCGATAACCTCGCGATTAAGGGCATCGCGCAATTTTACAAAGGTAAGGGTAAGCACCTTATTACCTCAAAAATTGAACATAAAGCAGTTTTAGACCCATGTAGGCAGCTAGAGAGAGAAGGCTTTGAGGTTACTTACTTGAACCCATTACCAAGTGGTCTATTAGACATAGAAGAATTTAAGTCTACAATAAGAGAAGACACTATTCTAGCCTCATTCATGCACGTTAATAATGAGATTGGTGTTATACAAGACTTACAAGTAATTGGTGATATTTGTAGAGAAAATAAAGTTTTCTTTCACGTAGATGCGGCTCAGTCGGTTGGTAAGATGCCAATTAACTTAACAGAACTTCCTGTTGATTTAATGAGTTTCTCAGCACATAAAATGTATGGCCCAAAAGGCGTTGGCATTTTGTATGTCAGACGTAAGCCGCGGGTGCGTCTGGAAGCCCAGATGCATGGTGGCGGTCATGAGCGCGGCATGCGCTCGGGTACTTTGGCGACCGCACCAATTGGTGGGTATGGGCGAAGCCTGCAGAATCTCGGAGCTGAGAACCAGCGCATCACGGCGCTGCGCCAGCGGCTGTGGGATGGCGTTGCCGATATGGAAGAGGTCTACTTAAATGGCTCTCCCGATCAGCACGTTCCAGGCATCGTCAATATTAGTTTTGCCTTTGTCGAGGGCGAGTCGCTGATTATGTCGCTGCCTGAAATCGCGCTGTCCAGTGGCTCAGCCTGTACCTCTGCCAGTCTCGAGCCGTCGTATGTATTAAGGGCGCTTGGCATGAATGATGAACTCGCCCATAGCTCTTTGCGCTTTTCGGTGGGGCGGTTCACCACTGAGGAAGATGTCGATGGCGCGATCGAGCAGGTTCGGCGCGCGGTTGAAAAATTACGAGAATTATCGCCACTTTGGGACATGTACAAGGACGGCGTTGATCTAGACAGTATAGAATGGGCGGCGCACTAGCGCGAAACACAGCGAGTTAACGGAGCAGTCAAGATGGCTTATAGCGACCAGGTAATGGATCATTATCGGAATCCAAGAAACGTTGGTAAGTTCGACGATCAGGGATGACCAAATTGGGACTGGCATGGTCGGTGCACCCGCCTGTGGTGATGTCATGCGACTTCAAATCAAAGTTAATGCCGAGGGCATTATTGAGGACGCTAAATTTAAAACCTATGGATGCGGTTCGGCGATTGCTTCGAGTTCGTTGCTAACGGAATGGGTCAAAGGGCGAACGCTGGATGATGCGGCTCAGATTAAGAATACTGAAATTGCGGAAGAACTGGCGCTGCCGCCGGTAAAGATACACTGTTCGGTGCTTGCCGAGGATGCCATTAAGGCAGCCGTTGAAGACTACCGTAAAAAACTGGCGGCGCAGGCTTAAGTCGCGTTCGTTCAGAACGAGGTTAGGGACTTTTATGAAGATTAGTTTGACAGATACGGCGGCGCGTCACGTCCAAGGTTTTCTTGAAAGCCGGGGTCGGGGGCTGGGTATTCGTCTGGCTGTAAAAACGACGGGTTGTTCAGGTTTAATGTACGTGATCGAGCCAGTGGATCAGCCTGCCGAAGAAGACATGAGCTTCGAGACCCAGGGCGTTAAAGTCTTTATCGACCCGAAGAGTTTAATTTATGTTGATGGCACCGAAATGGATTACGTCAAACAGGGATTGAACGAGGGCTTTGAATTTCGAAATCCCAATGTGAAAGGTGAGTGCGGCTGCGGCGAAAGCTTTACAGTCTAGCTGAGTAGGCCCGTTGAATTTTAGCCAGAATTTCTTTGAAATCTTTCAAATCGACGCCGTTTTTGATCTAGATGTCCCAGACCTCAATGAGCGGTATCAGGCGCTTCAAAGGCGCGTTCATCCAGATCGTTATGCTGGCCAGGGTGATCAAGCGGAACGCTTGGCAACGCAATGGGCAACCCAGGTTAATGCGGCGTATGCCACGTTATCGGAGCCATTAGCCCGCGCGAGCTACTTGCTCGATCTCAAAGGCGTGGTGCTGGCCCAGAATCCAACGCTTGATCCGACATTTTTATTTGAGCAGATCGAGCTTCGCGAAACCTTAGACGAGATTAGGCAGACGGGGTCATTGACTCAGTTAGACGCTTTTAGGCAAGCGCTTGCCGAAAAACAAAGCGCTGACGCGAGAACATTTAATGATTACTTCAAGGCGTCCGCACTGAATGAGGCAACCACCTCAGTTTATCGGATGCAATTTTTGAGCAAGCTTTCACAGGGCGCAAAAGCGCTCGAAGAAGAATTACTGGGTTATTAGTATGGCGTTAATTCAAATTACAGAACCCGGGCAAGCGCTTGATCCCCATCAGCGTAAACGCGCAGCAGGGATCGATCTCGGCACGACCAATTCACTGATCGCGGCCGTTCGGTCGGGCCAAGTAGATGCGTTAGAGGACTTGTCCGGCGCCAGTATGTTGCCAAGTGTGGTGCATTACTCAGCAGACGGCGACATCACCGTTGGCTCAGAGGCCTTACCATTTTCGGCGCCAGAGCCTTTTAATACCCATCGCCTCGGCGA
This sequence comes from uncultured Pseudomonadales bacterium, assembly GCA_905182155.1. Lineage (GTDB taxonomy): Bacteria > Pseudomonadota > Gammaproteobacteria > Pseudomonadales > Azotimanducaceae > UBA9926. The sequence goes on along the minus strand of CAJJAX010000039.1, from coordinate 42,388 downwards.
AGCGGTTGTTAGGGCGAGGGCGCGCTGACCTGGATGGTATTGCCGCGCAACAACGCTATGAATTTGCGCCGGATGATGGCGGCATGGTGCGCCTGCAAACCGCTGCCGGCGTGATTAGCCCCGTTCAAGTTTCCGCCGAAATATTAAAGGTTCTATCAGATAGAGGAGCGGCAAGCCTCGGCGGCGCCCTCGACGGGGTCGTCATTACGGTGCCGGCCTACTTCGATGATGCGCAGCGACAGGCCACTCGGGATGCGGCAGCCATTGCTGGGCTGAATGTGCTCAGGCTCCTAAACGAGCCGACCGCGGCGGCGGTGGCCTACGGGCTTGATAGTGGGGATGAAGGCCTCGTTGTCATCTTCGATCTTGGCGGCGGGACCTTTGATGTGTCTTTGCTACGGCTGACTCGGGGTGTTTTTGAGGTCCTAGCAACCGGCGGTAACTCAGGCTTAGGCGGCGATGACTTCGATGATCTGTTGGCCGACCTGATTCTTGAAAAGGCGCAATCAACCGGCGCGCTTGATCCTTCATCGCGCCGGCAACTGATGACCCAGGCCCGAAGGATCAAAGAATTGTTGTCGAGTCAAAGCCAGGTCGATGTCACGCTGCAATTGCCGGCGCTGCAATGGCAGGGTCAAATCGATTTGGCTGAATTTGAAGCGAAGATTTCAGGCCTTGTTGAGGAAACCATTAAAGCCTCAAGACGCGTGCTAAGAGATGCCGATGTCACCGCCGCTGAGATTGCGCAGGTTGTGTTGGTGGGTGGTTCAACGCGCGTGCCCAGGGTTCGTGCGGCGGTTGAGGCATTTTTTGGCCGTGAACCGTTGACCCAAATCGATCCAGATCGCGTGGTGGCATTGGGTGCGGCGCTGCAGGCCGACGTCTTGGTGGGTAATAAGCCCGATGACGAAATGCTGTTGCTGGACGTCCTGCCTTTGTCTTTGGGGCTAGAAACTATGGGCGGGTTGGTTGAAAAAGTGATCGGCCGAAACACGCCGATACCCGTTCAACGGGCGCAAGAATTTACCACCTATAAAGACGGGCAAACGGCGATGCTGATTCACGTGCTGCAAGGCGAGCGAGAACAAGTCGTGGATTGTCGATCGCTCGCGCAGTTCGAATTAAGGGGTATCCCGCCGATGGTTGCGGGCGCTGCAAAAATAAAAGTGGTGTTTCAGGTCGATGCCGATGGGTTGTTATCGGTTTCTGCGGCCGAACTGGGCACCGGGGTTTCGACCTCTATTACGGTGAAGCCGTCTTATGGTCTGTCCGATACGGAAGTGACCGATATGCTCAAAGCATCGTTTGCGTTTGCGAAAGAAGACGCGGCGGCTCGGATGCTGCTCGAAGCGAGGGTCGATGCTCAGCGCTTGGTTGATGCCCTGGCGGCAGCGTTGCAACAAGACGGCGCAGCGCTGTTAACCGATGAAGAAGCCCAAGCCTTGCAGCAAGGGATCAAGGCGCTCGAAACCGTTATTGCCGGCGACCAGGTTCATTCGATTTCGGCAGCAACCCAAAAACTCAGTCAGGCGAGCGATGAATTCGCGGCCAAACGAATGGACCAAGAGGTTCGTCGGGCTTTAACTGGACAGTCCCTCGATGCGGTTTTAGAACCAACTCAGGCGAACTAAACAATCTCGCTCGCGAGACGAGACAGGAATAGACTATGCCTAAAGTCGTAATTTTACCCCATATCGATCGTTGCCCCGAGGGCGCGGTGCTGGATGTGCCCTCAGGTGAGGTGCTCATTGATGCCGCCCTAGCGCATGGGATCAAGATTGAACATGCTTGCGAGATGGCGTGTGCCTGCACGACTTGCCACGTGATTGTTCGGGAAGGGTTTGCGTCGCTCGAGCCTTCGGATGACTTAGAGGATGACCTTTTGGATAAAGCTTGGGGTTTGGAGCCAGATTCCCGTTTAAGTTGTCAGTTGGTCATCGCGGATGAGGATTTGGTCATTGAGATTCCACGGTATACCATTAATCAAGTTTCCGAGAGTCATTAGCCTTGTGATGAAATGGACTGATAGCCTAGAGATCGCCCTTGCCCTGATCGATGCCCATCCTGGTATTGATCCCTTAACCGTTCGATTCACAGATCTAAAAGCTTGGGTTGAAGCCTTGCCAGAGTTTGACGATGTGTCAGAACGGTGCGGCGAGAGAATCCTTGAAGCGATTCAAATGACCTGGATTGATGAGGTTGACTAGGGTGAATTAAGGCAGTAATTCGCTATTTTGCTGGGTTAATCACGCGTATAATATCGGCGCCTCAAAAACAGTAATTTACCAGTGGAGTTGTCATGGCCTTAGAACGTACTTTTTCTATTATTAAACCCGACGCAGTCGCTAAAAACGTCATCGGTCAGATTGTCGGGCGTTTCGAAGCCAATGGTCTGCAGATCGTTGCCCAACGCATGGAACACCTAACCGAAGAGAAGGCCAAAGGCTTTTATGCTGAGCATGATGGCAAGGGGTTCTTTAATGACTTGGTAGCCTTTATGACCTCAGGGCCCGTTGTTTTGCAGGTTTTAGAAGGCGAGAACGCAATCTTGAAAAACCGTGAGTTAATGGGTGCAACCAATCCCCAGGACGCAGCAGCAGGCACCATCCGAGCGGATTTCGCGCAAAGTATTGATGCCAATGCGGTTCACGGTAGTGATGCGCCTGAGTCAGCGGCGAGAGAAATTGCTTATTTCTTTACCCCTGATCAAATCTGTAACAGATGAATCAGATCACGCCAGAAAAAATTGATCTACTGGGCCTGAGTCAGGCCCAGATGACCTCGGTTTTGGCGGGCTTGGGTGAAAAGCCTTATCGGGCGGCCCAGGTGATGAAATGGTTGCATCATCGGTCGGTCATGGATATCCATGAGATGACGGATATCAGCAAGAAGTTGCGCGGGGAGTTCGAGGCTGGGGCTGAAATTCATGAGCCCGAAGTATTGTCTGAAAAAGTGTCTCGAGATGGTACTCGAAAGTGGTTAATGCGGTCGCGATCCGGGAGCGCTATTGAAACGGTGTTTATCCCAGAGGGTAATCGCGGCACGCTCTGCGTCTCATCCCAAGTAGGTTGCATCTTAGATTGTAAATTTTGCTCGACCGGAAAACAGGGGTTTAACTCGAATTTAACCTCGGGCGAGATTGTCGGTCAGTTGCGGATGGCAGAGCGGCGGTTGCGGGCTGAGTTTGAGGACCGCAATCGGGTGGTCACCAACGTGGTGCTGATGGGCATGGGCGAGCCCCTGCTGAATATCGATCAAGTGATTCCAGCCGTGTCGGTCATGATGGATGACCTGGGATACGGTATTTCGAAGCGAAAGGTGACGATTTCGACGGCCGGCGTGGTGCCTGAAATTGCCAAAACAGCCGAACAGATCGGTTGTTTGTTGGCGGTATCGTTTCACGCCACCACTGATGCCGTGCGTGATACGCTGGTGCCGATCAATCGCAAATACCCTATCGCGATGTTGCTGGATGCCTGCCGTGATTATGCGCAGAATTTGGGAGAGAAGCGTACCATCACCATCGAGTACACCTTGCTCGATGGCGTAAATGATCAGGCCGAGCATGTTCGGGAGCTTGCAGTCTTGTTAAAAACGTTCCCCTGCAAAATTAATTTAATTCCCTTTAATCCGTATCCAGCCACGACGTTCAAAAGACCGTCCGCGGCCAGTGTCAGATATTTCCAGGAATATTTGGTGGGCAAAGGGTTCTCAACCATGGTGCGAACCACCCGTGGCGACGATATCGATGCGGCCTGTGGGCAACTTGCGGGCCAGGTGGTTGACCGGACATCTCGTAGCGCGCGATATCAACGCATTGCTCTCCAGGCGGCGCCTGAATGAGAGGTGCGGCGTTAAGCGTTGCACTGCTCTTGATCCTGGGCTGCACGACTCAGAATCAAAGGGGCGCCCCGGTCGATCAGGCCGAGGTCGCTGATCGAGCGATCGAGCTTGGGACCGCTTACCTGCGACAAGGGGATTATGGCCGGGCCAAAGATAATTTAATGAAAGCTCTGGCCATCGATAACCAATCGGCGTCAGCGCACCACACTTTGGCCATTGTGTTTCAACAAGAACGCGAGTTTGAATTGGCAGAGTCCTATTTTAAGCGAGCGATTGCGCTGGACCCCGCAATGATTGCGGCTCGCAACAATTACGGGGCATTTTTGTACGCTCAGGATCGCCCTCAGGATGCGGTTGAGCAGCTCACCATTGCCACCGAGGATCGTTTTTACGAGCTTAGGCCCCAAGCTTTTGAAAACTTAGCGGTTTCCTACCTTGCGCTTAAAAACCAGCCGGCAGCGCGTGAAGCCTTTGAGCGCGCCGAAGCGCTGAACCCTCGATTACCGAGAACCCTGCTTGAGCTGACCTTGCTTTATCTAGCGGAGCAAAACTATACAACGGCGAAAGCGCTGTATTTAAGGCATCGCGCCATCGCGGCTGAATCAGCGAGAAGCTTGTACGCGTGTGCAAAAATTTATGCGATTTTTTTAGATGATGCTGAGCGCAGACGCTGCACGGCAGATTTGATCCGTATCTATCCAACGTCGATAGAAGCATCAGAGGTGGCGGCTGTAACCCAAGGAGGGGTGAATGAGCGGTGAGGATATGGATCAGGTCAAAGCTTTGACCGTCTCAGATCAATTAAGACAGGCCCGAGAAGCTGCTGGTCTGACGCAAGCGGCGGTTGCTGACGCGTTGTTCCTAACCGTGACGTACATTCGGTACATGGATGCGGGTGAGTTTGAGAGATTACCGAAGCAAGCTTTTGTCCGAGGCTATTTGCGTAGCTATGCGCGGGTTGTGGGCCTCGATGGCGGTCTGCTGGTGCAATTGTACGACGAGGAATTCCGTGAAACCCTGGCAGAGATGCCGGCGGATGTTAGTGTGAGTGTGCAGGAGAATCGATTCTCCGGGCCTGTCGTACTGACTGGTTTGATTGGCTTGGGTATTGTTTTGATTTTGGTGCTCTTGGTGTGGTTGTTGATTCCAGACGATGATAATGCATCTGCGATGAAGCCCACGCCGCCCGCGCCGGCACGGGTCAATCAATCATCCGGCAGCACGCCAGATTCAGTGCGGGCTTTAGTCGGTTCCAGCGCATTAACTGATCCGTCGTTTGAGGCCAGCCCTGTTGAGGCCGTAGCAATTGATAAAGCGCTCGGCGAGAAACTGAGTGCCGGATCGGCGGCGGCCCCGGCGCCAAGGCCAGACTGGGTAGCCGATTTTGATCGTTCAACGCCGGTAACCGTGGCACCGGTCGAAAGGCCGATCACCGTGTCCGAAAACGTTGTTTTGGGAACCCTTAACGGCGAGGCAGGTCTATTGGCTGGTGTTGAGGATGTGATTCAGGCTGAGTCCACATTGACCGATCTTGGCGCGGCGGATGGCGTCAATAATTCGCGGCGGCCAGGGCGGTTGAGCGATGAGCAGGATGTTCAATTCAACCTCGATGTGGGCGGCGGGATTTCAGGGCGAGTCAATATTCGCCGAGAAAATCGAGATGATGGCCGGCAAATTCTCGTTGATGCCGGTGGCTCGGATGAGTTAAAGGCCACGCTCATCGGTGAATGTTGGATAGAAGTAGCGGATAGTCAAAATGAATTGATTTATGGCGACCTTAATCGTGCCGGCGATGTGCTTTTACTGACCGGTAGAGCGCCCTTAACGGTACTGCTGGGCAATGCACCCATGGCGAGTATCGAGTTTAACGGTCGGTTGGTCGATCTCGAATCAGCAACAACACGCGATGCGATCGCTCGATTAACCCTTACGAATTAGGAGTCATTGATGTGTAGCGAAGACTCCCAAATAGTGCGGCGGGAATCGCGAACAGATCATGGTCGGGAACGGTGCCGGTTGGGTGGCGATGCGCCGATTTCGGTGCAGAGCATGACCAATACAGAGACTTGTGACGTTGACGCGACGCTTAAGCAGATCCAGCGACTTGTTACGGCAGGCGTCGACATTGTGCGAGTCTCGGTGCCGAGTATGGATGCAGCTGCGGCGTTTAAGGAGATTCGCTCCAAGGTGAATGTGCCTCTTGTCGCGGACATACACTTTCATTATAAACGTGCAATTGAAGCTGCAGAAGCAGGTGCCGCCTGCCTTCGCATTAATCCCGGCAATATTGGCAGCCCAGATAGAGTGCGCGCGGTCGTTAGTGCTTGCAAGGATCAAGGTATTCCTATCCGCATCGGGGTAAACGCCGGGTCCTTAGGCAAGGATTTAATGCGTAAGTATAAAGAGCCGAATGCGACGGCGATGGTGGAGTCGGCGATGCGCAATATTGAGATGCTGGATGCTGAGAACTTCGATCAGTTCAAGCTCAGCCTCAAGGCTTCTGATATTTTTATGACCATCGAGGCCTACCGTCAACTCGCGACGCAGATCGATCAGCCTCTGCACCTCGGTATTACCGAGGCGGGCGGCCTGCGTTCTGGTACGGTCAAGTCTGCTATCGGGCTTGGCGCGCTGTTGATGGAAGGTATTGGAGACACGATCCGCATATCGCTGGCCGCTGATCCTGTCGAGGAAGTTAAAGTTGGCTTCGATATTCTCAAAAGCCTCGGTTTACGTCACAAGGGCGTGAATTTGGTTGCTTGCCCGAGTTGTTCGCGTCAGAACTTCGATGTCATCTCGGTTGTGAATGAGCTTGAGTCACGCCTCGAAGACATCACGACGCCGATCGATGTGGCGGTAATCGGCTGCATCGTTAACGGACCGGGCGAGGCGAAGGTCGCCGAGATTGGATTAACTGGCGCGAGTCCTAATAACCTCGCCTATGTCGAGGGAGTGCCATCAAGAAAAATCCAGAACGCCACGCTCGTCGACGATCTTGAGGCGATGGTTCGTGCGCGAGTTGCCGAAAAAATTGCGGCCGAAGCCGACGAAAACCTTCAATTAACGTCCAGCTGAGTGGAAGTCTGCAGTGACTAATGTGATCAAAGCCGTCCGAGGAATGCAGGATCTGCTCCCTGAAAAAAAAGCACGCTTTCGTGCGATCGAAGATCGGGCTCGGCGTGTGCTGGGCGACTATGGCTATCAGGAAGTTGGCTTGCCGGTATTGGAAAGCACCAGTTTGTTCAGCCGCCTGGTGGGTGCCAGCACCGATATCGTCGAAAAAGAAATGTATACCTTTAATGATCGCAACCAAGAGAGTTTGACGCTGCGACCCGAAGGTACTGCCGGGTTGGTTCGCTTTGTGAACGAGCATGGTCTGGCGTTCAATCAAACTCAAAGGCTTTGGTATACCGGGCCTATGTTTCGTTATGAGCGTCCCCAGAAAGGGCGCTACCGGCAGTTCGATCAGATTGGTGTGGAGTGCATCGGGATGGAAGGCCCTGATATTGATGCTGAGCTACTGCTGCTTTCAGCGCGACTCTGGTCGGTCTTAGGCTTATCAAGCTCGGTGACCCTTGAGCTCAATTCAGTCGGCGATGCCGAAAGCCGGCAAGCCTTTAGCGCGGCATTGGTGAATTATTTAACGCAATATAAAGCGGATTTGGATGAGGACAGTCTTCGCAGACTGACCACCAATCCAATGCGAATATTAGATAGCAAGGTCCCGGCAACGCAGGCCCTGTTGGCGGATGCGCCCGTGCTCAGTGACTTTATTGATGCGGCGTCTCGAAAGCATTTTACCGGCCTGTGTGCGATACTGGACGCCGCCGGACAACGCTATCGGATCAATCCGAGCATTGTGCGCGGTTTGGACTATTACAACCGCACGGTTTTCGAGTGGGTCACGGATCAATTGGGTGCTCAGGGCACGATTTGTGGTGGTGGTCGCTATGATGGGTTAGTGGCGCAGTTGGGTGGTAAAACAACCCCCTGCGTTGGCTTTGCATTGGGTTTAGATCGGCTGGCTTTAATGCTTGAAGGTCATGAGACGCAAATGAGCCGGGTCGACATTTATGGTGTGTCCGTTGGTGATGACGCGCGGGCAAAGATGCTCGTTCTTGCAGAACAAGTGCGGACCCACCTGGGCCTTTCGATTCAGGTTCATGCAGGTGCTGGAAAGCTCAAGGCTCAAATGAAAAAGGCCGATGCGTCTGGCGCTGAAATCGCGCTCATTGTGGCGGAAGATGAGCTTGCTCAAGATGCTGTGAGTGTTCGTGAGTTGCGGGGTGAGGGTGGTCAGGCCTTGGTGCAAGGGTCCGCTTTGATGGAACGGTTGCAGCAGCGTTTTAAGCCGTAAGGAGCGCCTAGGCGAGCGCAGGAACAGCAAACAGAAGATAATAAAGAACTTGTTACAGGAGTAGGGCACGTGGCGCTGGATACGAGCGAAGAAGAGCAGGTCGAGAAAATACAGACTTTTTTCCGTCAGAACGGTTGGTTTCTGGCAATCGGTTTGGTATTCGTTCTGGGCGGTAATTTTGGATATAGGTCCTGGGAGGACCAAAAGCGGTCTGCAGCAGACGCTGCGAGTGATGCGTTTTCGACGTTTCAAACCGCTGCTCGGGAGAGTGCTGCCGACGCAGATCAGCGATCAGCGGCGATCTCTCTAGGCGACGCGTTTATGGCAGATCATTCGGATACCAACTATGCGGTATTAGCCGGACTCCAGGTTGCAAAGCTTCATTTTGGTTCGGGCAAATTGAGCGAGGCCGAATCGGCTTTGCGCACGATAAAAGGATCGGCCAGTGAGCAGCTGCTGCCTTTGGTGCAGATTCGATTGGCGCGACTCTTGGGCGCCCAGGATCGCCCCGAGGAAGGTTTGACTTTATTAGCAGAGCCAATGCAATGGGCTGGTTTTACTGCGGCGCGGCACGAGGCGGAAGGCGATTTGTTGTATCAACTCGACCGACTTGATGAGGCACGGCAGGCCTATCAATTGGCGGTTAACACCGCTGGCGAAGATGGCCTCCCGGGTTTAACCATGAAGGTTGAGGATCTGACGTTTGCTGCGGCGGCCGTCGATCAAGCTGATTTAGACGAAAGTATCTCTGATGACCAACCTGCAGCGGTTCAAGATGCGGCGTCAGTTGATGCTGCCGAGGCAGATGCGATGCCAGCAGATACTAAGGACAATGGATGATGATCAGGCGCACGCTGCCCTATAGCCTATTGCTGCTCGGTTTATTGGGTGGTTGCAGTTGGTTTGATGGCAAAGATGAAGACGTCATCAAGCCAGCGGCTTTGAAGAAAATTCAGTCAGAGGTGTCTTTTTCCGCACTGTGGACCGCTCGAATTGGTGCGGGCGCAGACGATAAGGCCATTAAGCTTGAACCCGCACTCAGTGGCGGTCGAATTTTTGCAGCCTCCGCCGATGGCACAATCATGGCGCTTCAGGCGGATACCGGCAACAAGGTTTGGTCCCAAGACGTTCGAAAAATTTATGCTGAGGTCGATGTCGATCATGCCTTTGCGAAGGACGTCGATGTCATTACCGGCGGGGTTGGTGCGGGTAATGACATTATCTTGGTTGGCACGGCGGCAGGGGAAGTACTGGCCCTGTATCAGAGTGATGGATCCCTCGCTTGGCGGGCCGTCGTTTCAAGCGAAGTGCTCGCCCCGCCACAGATTCTCAATCAGTTGGTTGTTGCCCAGGCCATCGATGGCAGCGTGACCGGCATCGATGCGTTTACGGGCGAGCAGCGTTGGCGGTTTAGTACGTCCTTGCCGGCTTTGACCTTACGCGGCACGTCCACGCCGATCCTTCGAGACGATGTCGCAATCGCTGGATTCGCCAATGGGCGGGTGGCGCTGATTGATCCTGATCGCGGCGTTGCGGCCATCGATGAACGCGTCGCAGCGGCCAAAGGCCGGTCTGATTTAGAACGCTTGATTGATATTGATGGCAGGATGGTTTATCAAAGTGGCAGGCTCTATGTTGCCAGTTATCAAGGTAGGATCCTTGCCATTGATTTGAATGCGGGTCGCCCGCTCTGGTCTGAAGAAGCCTCAACCACGGTTGGGCTGGGTACGGGGTTTGGCAACGTGTATCTTGCTTCTGTAACGGATCAGGTAACGGCATTTGATATGGATAATGGCCGAATCCAGTGGGCGGTGGATGATCTTTTAAATAGAGACCTTACCACCCCAGTTGCGATCGGAAGCTACCTTGCCGTCGGCGACTTTGAAGGCTATGTCCATTTGATCGCGCAATCGGACGGCCGTTTTGTCGGGCGTCGTCGTGTCGATACCAAAGGGCTTTATACGCCGGCACTCGCTGACGGCAATCGCCTTTATGTCATGGGTAACAGCGGACGCCTTTCGGCTTTCGAGATTCAGTAGGCATCTGATGCTGCCCGTCATCGCCCTAGTTGGCCGCCCGAATGTTGGGAAATCCACGCTTTTTAATCGGCTGACCAAAACCCGAGATGCTCTGGTTGCGAGCCTTTCAGGCCTTACCCGGGACCGACAATACGGCCGTGGTGTGATGGGTGATTTCGATTATCTGGTGGTTGATACTGGGGGCTTGTCTGGTGACGAGCAGGGCATCGATAAACCGATGGCGGACCAATCCCGAGCGGCAATCACCGAAGCGGATCTCGTCTTATTTTTAGTGGATGCTAAATCCGGACGCTTGCCGGGGGACCATGATATCGCGCACTTACTGCGGTCCCAAGGCAAACCCGTTGTTTTAGTCGCTAATAAAATCGATGGGCAGAATGCTAACTATATCGAAGGCGAATTCGCGGAATTGGGGTTCGGTGGCGCTGAGCTGATTTCGGCCTCGAACGGTCATGGCGTGGCGTATTTAATGGGGGAGGTTGTTCTAGCGCGTCTGCCTGTTAAGGAAGACGATGGCGCTGGTGAGGAAGAAGCCCGCGGCATTAAGATGGCGGTGGTGGGGCGCCCCAATGTTGGCAAGTCCACCTTAGTCAATCGGATGCTTGGCGAAGATCGTGTTGTGGTGTTTGATCAGGCCGGTACGACTCGGGACAGCATCTATATTCCCTTTGAACGCGAGGGCCAGGAATACACCATTATCGATACCGCTGGGGTTCGCCGACGAGGAAAGATCTCTGAAGCGGTTGAAAAGTTTTCAGTGATTAAGGCGTTGGACGCCATTGCCGATGCGAATGTTGTGATCTTGATGATCGATGCCCATGAAAACCTCGTTGACCAGGATCTGCATCTTTTAGGACATGTCCTGGAGGCAGGTCGAGCCTTGGTGATTGCCGTGAATAAGTGGGACGGCACGAATCAAGAACAAAAGAACCATATCAAAAGTGAAATACAACGCCGACTTACCTTCATTGATTTTGCAACAATCCATTTTATCTCGGCGTTGCATGGGTCGGGTGTTGGCAACTTGTATAAGTCGATCTTAAAGTCTTATGACTCGGCCACTAAATCACTGGCAACTACGAAGTTGAACAAGGTTCTGGCAGAGGCCTTGGCTGAGTTCCAACCACCAATGGTGCACGGCCGGCGAATCAAACTCCGGTATGCGCATGCAGGCGGAAGCAATCCGCCGATTATTATCATTCATGGCAATCAAACCGAGGCCGTACCCGCGTCTTACAAACGGTATCTACAAAAACGGTTTCATAAAGCGCTTGGTTTGGAAGGCACGCCGCTCAGAATCGAGTTTAGAACGGGCGATAATCCGTTTAAAGATAAGAAAGTACACCTCACGGATCGAGAGGTCAGTAAAAAAAGGCGCTTGCTGAAGGATGATGTTGAGCGCGCTAAGAAGCGCAAGCGCTAGCGCTGCAGTCGCTACAAACGCGCGATCCAACACGATTGATCGCGCTAAAGAGCAAAAAATAGCGCTGTTGCCGCTGCAAAATTGAGTTGCCAACTGGGTTGAGCGGGTTTACGCCCGAGCTCTAGGGTGACGTCAGAAATAACCCAGGATCAACCCGGACTTGATTTAAGTTGACGCTGAAGTGCAGATGCGGGCCCGTGACCCGACCGGTTTGGCCCACGAGGCCAATAATCTCGCCTTGGGCAATGGTCATGTCGAGTTGTACATCGACTTGACTTAGGTGACAGTACATCGTGATCAGGCCTTGGCCGTGGTCAATCAACACCGTCTTGCCGTTAAAAAAATAATCGCCTGTGGCGCGAACCGTACCTGCCGCGGCAGCTTTGATCGGCGTGCCCTCTGGGGCTGCGATATCCAAGCCAGAATGCGGGCTTCGTACTTGGTCATTTAAAATCCGTCGTTTACCAAAGGGTGATGAGATTCGGCCTATGACCGGCGTGATGAAGGCAAGGGTTTTGGCGTCAATGGTTCGATCGGTGCTGAACGACTCGAAAACCGCCATCATCTCTTTCCGGTCCCGACTGATTCGATCGTAATCCCGCGCCGGCGGCGTAACCTTATTATTGTCTTGGATGGTTAGGCGCTCGGTGAGATAGTTTTTTTCACGGACATCGAAGGCGATTGCGCCCCTCGGCGAGATCAAGGCGCGCGGGCCCTGGCGCCTGGTCCATTGCAATGCCCACAACCGCAACCGGGTTTGCTGAATCGCCCGTAATCAGAACCGGGTTGCCGAGGAACTGGGCGGATTTTGTGTTCGCCGGTAGTGCCATCACCGCCACGCCGCCAGGCACGGGGGTGTGAACCGGTTGAGCGGCGACCGGGTTTTGAAGCAACAAAAGCGCGGTTAACAGGGCACTTAAGAATAAAACGGGTTTCAAGGGGCGCCCTCGACTTTAAGCGTGGGTTTGTTTTGAATGATGGCGTCAGCTCTGCCGTCTGCAAAGTCGATCGTGATGGTTTGATCCGCCTGCAATTGCGCTGCCCGACTGATTAAGCCTTGCTGCTCGTTTCTGACCAAACTGAATCCGCGGTCCATGACGGCCAGTGGGCTGAGTGCATTGAGTTGGCCGGCTAAACGCTGCAGGTTGCTGCGTTCATCGATGAGTTGTCGTTGCATCAGCTCAGTTTGTCTCGCTGAGGCGGATGACAGCCGAGTTTGAGCTTGCTTGAGTTGCTGCTCAACCCCTGTTTGCAATTGTTTTTCTAAACGGTCGATTTCTGGATGATCTAAGGCGCGTTTCACGGCCGTTAACAGTCGAGGTTGCAACCGCTCCAGGCGCTCGCTCATCTGAGTCAGGGTTTGGGATGGGTTGCGTAGACGCCGGGTTAAGCTTTGGACAGCGGCCTGGGCCGCCCTCAGATGGTTACTTTGCGCTCGCGTCAAACGCTGGGCTAAGCCGTCGAATTGCTGCATCCAGTCGGTCTGGTCTGGCGCAAGAATCTCAGCGGCGGCCGAAGGGGTTGCGGCCCGAATGTCGGCGACAAAGTCGGCAATGGTGAAGTCGGATTCGTGACCGATGGCGCTGACCACCGGGATGCGGCTGTTGGCAATGGCGAGGGCAACGGGTTCGGTATTAAAGGTCCAAAGGTCCTCGAGCGAGCCACCCCCTCGGGTGAGCAAGATGGCATCAAAACCAGGGTTGTCAAAAGCATTGGCCAGAGCCAAGGCGGCAACGACCTGCGCAGTGGCCTCTTCGCCCTGAACTTGACTGGGAATAATCGTGCAATTGAGCGCTGGGAATCGACGTTTTAGAACGCTCAACACATCCCGAATGGCCGCGCCCGTTGGCGACGTAATAATCGCAAGGTGTTTGGGAAGCCCGGGTAAGGCGCGCTTACGCGCTTCATCAAAGAGGCCATCGGCTTGCAAGCGTTGTTTGAGTTGCTCGAAGGCGCGCCGCAGCTCGCCTTCACCGGCTTCTTCCATGTGTTCTGCAATAAACTGATACTCGCCCCGGGCCTCATACAGGCTGATCTTGCCGCGAATCAGCACTTTTAGGCCATTTCTGGGCTTGAATCGTACCCGCTGGTTTCGATTGCGAAACATTGCCGTACGCAGCTGGCCGCCCTCATCTTTGAGCGTGAGGTACCAGTGACCGGAAGCCGGCACACTGAAATTGGAGATTTCACCTTCGACAAAGACCATTGGGAAGTGGCCTTCTAATAAAGATTTAGCGGCTTTGTTTAAATCGCTGACCGAAAAGATTTCAGCATTCGAGCCGTCTGATTCAGGCAGTTTCCGAATCATGTCGTGACTCGGCGCAAGAATTTAGCAAGCGGGCCTTGGATCGCCTCGTCAATGCGGGCAGTTTGATGGGGCATGAGGTCTTGATTGGCAACGAATTCGGTTCCCGCGTAAGGGTCGACAACGCCGGACGTTAAGCCGCTTAAGGTTTCGATTACGGCCATCCCGCAGAGGGGTACGTAAAAGTCGGAATAGCCGCCCTCGTGGTTGGCAATGAGTCGGCCACCGCACAGTGCGTCTGCCAGGGTCATCATCTTTTCGGTCATCACGCGGTAATGGTTGGCCACCAGCAACATGTGGCTCAAGGGGTCAAAATAAGCAGCATCGAAACCGCAGGCAATGATGATGAGATCCGGTTTGAAGGCCGTAAGGGCCGGGGTTACAACCTCATCGATTGTTTTTAAATAGGCGCCGCCCCCACATCCGGCAGGTAACGGGATATTGAGGTTAAAGCCTTCGCCTGCACCGTCTCCAGTTTCTTCGAGCTTGCCAAGGTTGACTGGATAAAGCATTTCTTGATGAATCGAAAGCGTTAGCACATTGGGGTCATCATAAAAGGCCTGCTGGGTGCCGTTGCCGTGGTGCACATCCCAGTCTACGACGGCGACCCGCTCGACCCAGCCTTGCGCGCGGGCCTCTAAAATGGCGAGGCCAATGTTGTTAAAGATACAAAAGCCGCGACCCCGATCGCGTTCGGCATGATGGCCGGGTGGGCGCGTGAGCGCGTAGGCGTTGGAGACCTTGCCGGACATCACGTCGCGCACTGCCGCGGTGGTGCCGCCGACGGCGAGTCGCGCGATATCATAGGATCCTGGTCCCGCGATCGTGGATTGACCAACGGATCCGCCCAGGGTTTGACTCGTGCGTTCAACTAAGTCGATATAGTTCGGTGTGTGAAAGCGCTCGAGGGTTTGACGCGTTGCTGCGGTGTGCGCCAGGCGCGCGAGCTTGGGCGTAATGTCATAGGCATCGAGTAGGTTTTTGAGGCGTCGCTTGGTTTCAGAATTCTCAAGGTGCACGCCCGGTTGAAAATCGCCCCCAGCGGGTATTTGGCCCAAGGCCGAACCGTTGTCGTGCCACATAAAGCGCTCGTTCCATATCAATCCGGTTGTTCGGGGCATGCGCGTCTCAGTGCTGGTTGGCGAGGTCGTCCTATTGGGGATCATGATAGCGGCAGGGCCATTCGGTGAGCAAATACTGTGTTGAGTATAAGTGTTTTAGAATGGCGGGTGGATGCGGCAATAAAGCAGTCGCATGCGTCGTGACGATTATGATTCGGCTGGCTTTGGTTGTAATTGCGCCCATCGCCTGGCCTCCGCGTGCCGGCCCGCAAGGCTTAAAATTTGGGCCATTCGTCGAGGTAGTAAGGGATATTGCTCGAGCTGATTGCTGCGAACAAGCGCTTGCGCATAATCCTCAAGATCCCGAAGGTGCTGATTGACCTCGCTTTTGGTGCCTTCCTCAACGGCGCGTTTAACGAGTGTGCCATAGGCTTTGAGGGTGAGCTCAATCTGATCTGAGTGCGCCGCAATGAGCTCCAATAGGCGTTGTTTGGCTTTGGCCGGGTCACCCGCTTTCAGATGCGCCGATGCCAGAGCGCCGAGGGTTTGGGCCTGCAGCGTTTGATCATCCCGCGTGTAGTTCAGGGCCTGCTCTAAATGCGGGATGGCCGCTTTAAATCGTCCGAACGCCTGGTGTAATTCGGCTATTTTGAGGTGGCTGCTGCCGTGGTGGGAATATTCTTGGATCACTTGTCGGAAGTGGTGCAGGGCAGATTTCGGATCTTGTTCATGTCGGAACAGTTCAGCGAGCTCATAGTGGATTTGCCAATCCGCCTCGCCTGCCGCAACCAAATCCTGTCGCCGTTGAATCACATCTTGGGTTGAGCCGACTTGTTGGGCGAGGGCGGCGCCCGTTCCATTAATAAAATCAACCAAGGCTGCATAATTACTTTGCCCCGTAAAAGGGGGTGTCTGCACCATATCCAGTAAACGTCCCATGGCATCAATGGTCGTAAAGTTTGGGTAGCCGATCCGGCGCGCCACTTCTTGAGCCGGCAGTAAAGCGCCATCGATTGAAGCGTCCAAGGTATCAAGAATGGCGCCTGCAAACCCGGTCGCCAGCAGGTAATTACCGGAAAAGCTGTAATGCACATGCTCTAGTAGTAGATTCCAGCCAGGCGGCTTGGGTTGGCTTACCCGTTTGAAAGCCGTTTCACTGTCGACAAAGCTGAAGGCGGTATCGTTGAAGCGCTCAGCGACCTGCCGAACGCGTTCGTTAATCTGGGTGTCCGCGCGAAACCGCAAGGTGTCTAAGTCGAGCGCTTGCTGAAAGTGTCCCGCGGATTGGTTGGTTTGACCCAGTTGCTCAAAGGCAATGCCGAGTCGGTAATGGGTATCGGCATAATTCGGGTCAATGGCCTTTGCCGCGTCGAGGGCGGTAACCGCGTCCTGCCAGCGTTGGTCCTTGAAACGTGCGGCGCTGTATTGGCGCTGGCGGTTCAATGTGTTCAGTGCATCATCAGACAATCCCGGTGGGTGTTGCGAGGAAAATGGTGCTGAATCGCGAAGATTAACGGGCACGCTGGACAGCAGAACATGAATACCCTTGTCTTGAAGCCGTGATACCGTATCGCTCAGGTTGTTTTCATAGTGCTCATAAACCGTTTCAAGGCGAGGGTCGTCAAACGCGACATTGTTGTCGGTGAACATTTGCATGCCGCGCCACCGCAGAGTTTCTTTTTCATTTTTTGGGTTCAAGTTGCCCGCAAGCACGGTTGCCGCCTGCCAGACCCTTGTGCGCTTGATGGCCTGGATCAGGCGAATGACCGACAGATTCGATAAAAAGCTTTGATTAAACGTGCCGGGGCCGTAAGGGCCTACCACTTCATTGTTGCCTACCAAGATAATGGCGAACGTTGAGGGCCCCGCTGGGATCGATTTCGCAACGTCATAAATCACATGGGAATTCACGGAGGTCATTGCCGTATTAATGACGTCGATGTTCTTCGCCGGCAGCGCTTGCTCAAGTAGGATTTCCAAGTGTCGGCTGAAGCCATGGTTCAGGTTTGGAAAGCCCCGCGCCGCCGACCCACCCAAAATGAAGACTCGAATGGTTTGGTCATCCGGTAACGCTGAGAAGGTGTTTTCGATGGGCGTGATGCCAAGCGAGGCAGGATAAAATTGATGGATGAAGGCGGGGTTATCCTGATAGTAGTCCTGCCCATTGATATTCAGAATTTTAAAGAAGTCCTGGGGCGCGCCGATGCCAGCAAATTTGAGGCCCTGCTCAACGATGATGAAAAAAGCAGCAGGCACGCCAATCAGCGCGATGAGGTAAAACAGCAGATTTTTAAACAAGGCCATGTCGTTAATTCCTAAGCGCGCGCTGGAGTTTGCGAGCGCGTTGGGGCATAGATCTATGTTAACCCGTTTAATGATCTAAGGGACATGACGGCCTTGAAAGGATGTCCTGTAAATGCGTTCTTTCAGCCGGTCATTCAACTCGGCCTAGCGTTGGCGGATAAAAATTATAAGTCGCGTTGATTGATCGGTGACATCAAGACGGAACGGTCCTTGCGGTCTAATCCAGTTCGTAGTGATCCTGATAGGTTTCTCGAAGGGTGGGGTCTTGGTCTTCTTTCAAGAGGAGCAAGTTGCCGATGACGAGGACGTCGAGTTCGGTGCCCATGAAACATTTAAAGGCCTGCTCGGGTGTGCAGACGATAGGTTCGCCTCGGACGTTGAATGAGGTGTTTACCAGCACCGGGCAGCCTGTCTTGTCATAAAACCGTGATAACAGCGCGTGAAACTTGGGGTTGGTCTCCTCATGAACGGTCTGCAGTCGAGCCGTATAGTCGACATGTGTCACGGCAGGGATGACCGAGCGGGGCACTTTGAGCTGGTCGAGACCCATCTGCGCGGCATCAAGCGCGCTGAGCAGGCCGGACCCATCGTTGATCGCCTCAAGATACGCATCATGCCCCGTAGGCGCGGCCGTACCATCTCGCTCAGCACCGCCGGCGCAAACGGCCGAACGCACTCGTCGACGTGGAACCTTTAGGATGAGCGTGCGCCTGCATCAAGCGGATTACGCGGGTCTGCCAGGATGCTACGGGCGATTACCTAAGGCCCGAGGTCCAAACTCCATTCTGCCTTGCATCCAGCCGATCGCTTTGCCGGCACTGAGCGCTGTGGTGACGTGGGTAAGGAGCTCTGACTCTGAATAGCGCGTGAAGATCCCGCCGCAGGTGTTAAGGGCTGTACTCGCGTCTTCGTCCGAGAAAGCCGGTCCCAAATAGCTGCCCTGCATTCGGTCACTTAGCGCGAGTTTGGGTCTTTGCCCATCAAGGTGTAGGTGCCATACCGCAAGCGCGGCGCCGAGTGCGCCACCGGCATCGCCTGCTGCGGGTTGAACCCAAATGTTATCGAATAGGTTCTCTCGGGCCAGAAGGCCATTGGCGACGCAGTTCAGGGCGACGCCGCCTGCCAGGCAAAGATTTTTTTCACCCGTTTGGCTTCTGATACTTCGAGCCAGTTTCAGCACAATATCCTCGGTAACCTTTTGAACAGAGGCAGCAAGGTCCATTTCTCGTTGGCTGATCTCAGCTTCAGGGGGTCTCGGCGGGCCACCAAACAATTGATGAAAATGTTTGGTGGTCATGGTGAGACCGGTGGCGTAGTCAAAGTAGCGCATGTCGAGTTGAAAGCTGCCGTCGTCAGCAACATCGACCAGGTGCTCCGTAATCAAATCGGCATAGCGGGGCTTGCCATAGGGCGCAAGCCCCATGACTTTATACTCCCCCGAATTGACCTTAAAACCGGTGTAGTAGGTAAACGCCGAGTACAGTAAGCCGAGAGAGTGCGGGAAGTGAATTTCTTTGAGGATCTTTAGACGCCTGCCTTGGCCAACCGCAAGCGAGCTTGTCGTCCACTCGCCGACGCCATCGAGGGTGAGGACCGCCGCGCGTTCGAAGGGCGAGGGGTAAAAGGCGCTGGCGGCATGGGACAGGTGGTGTTGTGAAAATAAGAGCCGAGATTGCCAATCGATGGTCTTGCCGAGCGCGTTTGAGAGCGCCTTTGTGAGGACCGATTTTTGAAAAAGCTTGTCTTTGATCCAGGCCGGCATCGACAAGGCGAAGCTGCGAAAGCCGCGGGGGGCAAAGGCCAAGTACGTTTCCAGTAGGCGCTCGAATTTCAAGAAGGGTTTCTCGTAAAAAACGACTTGATCGATTTGCTCAGGGGATGATGCCGGCTTCCTCAAGACAATAAGCAATGGCTTGATCCGGAAAACTGGCATCGTGTTTCTTGCGCGTGAAGCGTTCTTCTTGGGCGGCGGCAATAATCCGGCCATCTTGAAGCAAGCAGGCGGCGCTATCGTGATAAAACGCGGAGAGGCCTAAGATATACATGGGTTATGTCAGCGTCATTAAAAGAGCGTATAGATAAAGGGCGCAAGAACAGAGCCTTCAGCAAGGATCATCAAGCCGCCGAGCGCGACCATGATGAGGATAATTGGCGCCAGCCATAACTTTTTTCGCGCTCGTAGGAAGGCCAAAAGCTCTTTTAAAAATGCCATGCCGATTCGTTACCTCAAAATTGATTTTTAAAGGATGCTTCAGATTGCTCGCTGGGCGTTATTGCCTGCCAATGCGTCTTGGTGGCTCGGCGCTTGAGCTTGAGTTCGTCTCGTCCCACCAGTCGCATGATCAGCCCGACCGGTGTGAAGATCACAAAGAAGATGGCGACCAGATAAAATTCCACCGAGATGCGGATTTGAGAATTGCCAACCGACACAATGCCGGATTCAAATGGCGTAATGTGCGCGGCGCGACGATGCTGATGGCGATAAAGAGAGTGGCTAACAAGCCCGCCGAGAAGCCTAGAAAAGACTCGCCCGTCCAAAATCCGTAGGCCGCGAGGAGGCCAAAAATGCCGGCGACAAAACCACCAAACTTTTGATCCGTGGGTAGCTGAATTGCGGTGGTCATGAGGCGCCTTGAAGCCGAAAGGTAGATTCTGAGTGATTTTGATGACAAGCGCAAAATCAAGACGATTTTATGGCCTTTGGCGCGAAAAGCGTGGGAGGCCGGGCCGTGAGTGTTGTGTTGATCTCGGCGCGTCGAACTCGTCAGGCCTAAACGGTCGTTATCTAAGTAATTAGCTGCTGATTTTAATTAACACGGTTCTAGACTCCTCATAGAGCTAAAGCCCATTCACGGAGTGACACACGATGCAGGACATCCACGCACAACGGATTCTCATCTTGGATTTTGGTTCCCAATACACACAATTAATTGCCCGTAGAGTTCGGGAAATTGGTGTTTATTGTGAAATCCGTGCTTATGACATGAACGAACAGGCGATTCTTGATTTTGCCCCTAAAGGTATTATATTGGCTGGCGGCCCAGAGTCTGTGACCGAAGTTCATAGCCCGCGTGCACCGGCAGTTGTTTTTCAAATGAATGTGCCTGTGCTAGGCATTTGTTATGGCATGCAAACCATGGCAGAGCAGTTGGGGGGCAAGGTTAGCGCATCAGACGAGCGCGAATTTGGTTATGCCAACGTGCAAGTAGAAACAGCAGGTGCACTGCTTAAAGACATTCATGACGACCTGCAGGCCGATACATGCAGTCTAAACGTTTGGATGAGCCATGGTGACAAAGTGTACGCAGATGCCTGATCGCAGGCATGGCCAACGAAGAAAAACAATTTTATGGTATCCAGTTCCATCCTGAAGTAACTCACACCCTGCAGGGCGAGAAAATTTTCCAACACTTTGCCCTTGAAATTTGCGGATGTGAACCACTTTGGACCGCTGCCGCCATTATTGAAGATCAGATTAATCGTGTAAAGGAACAGGTTGGCGACAGCCACGTGCTGCTGGGCCTTTCCGGTGGTGTTGATTCCTCTGTTGTTGCGGCTTTATTGCATAAAGCCATTGGAGATCAGCTAGTTTGTGTGTTTGTAGACAATGGTTTGTTGCGCCTTAATGAAGGCGACCAAGTAATGGCATGATGGATTTGGCTGCGAAAAATGAGCTGCGCGATCAAGGTCGTCCGAGTCGACGCACAAGCATTGTTTCTTGATAACCTTAAGGGCGTCTCAGATCCAGAGGCCAAACGTAAAGTCATTGGCAATACTTTTATCGATGTATTTGATGCTGAAGCTACTAAAATTACAAATGTGAAGTGGCTCGCCCAAGGAACTATTTATCCGGATGTCATCGAGTCTGCGGCTGCAGAAACGGGTAAGGCCCATGTTATCAAATCCCATCACAACGTGGGCGGCTTGCCAGATGACATGGCTTTTGAGTTAGTGGAACCACTGCGTGAATTATTTAAAGATGAAGTTCGTAAAATTGGTTTAGAACTCGGCCTACCATACAACATGGTTTACCGGCATCCCTTCCCAGGCCCTGGTCTTGGGGTGCGCATCTTAGGTGAAGTGAAACAAGAATACGCTGACATTCTGCGTTTAGCTGATGCCATTTTCATGGAAGAATTACATGCATCGGGCTGGTACCAAAAAACCAGTCAGTCAGGCTTTTGCGGTGTTTTTGCCGGTGAAATCGGTGGGGGTGGTAGGTGATGCCCGCCGGTATGAGTATGTGATTGCATTGCGCGCGGTCGAGACGATCGATTTTATGACGGCGCGCTCCGCACGCTTGCCCTATGAGTTCTTGGAGCGGGTCTCGGGCCGGATCATTAATGAGATCAGCGGGATCTCCAGGGTCACCTATGACATTTCAAGTAAGCCCCCGGCAACGATTGAGTGGGAATGAGCGTGTTCCTCGCAAACCCCCATTCTTAAAGGGTTTAGCACTCTAAAAACAGTTACAAACTTGTTACAAACTCCTCTGTAGACTCCATTCCTATGTAGCAGTTACAAACTCTGTTACAAACTTACTCGACTATTGCGATTCATTAGTAGTCAATAAAAAGAGGGTTTTATGAAAGAAGCTATAGATGAAGTAAAAAATGAAGTTAAAGCTAAATTATTACTTTGGAAAAATATTAAAAACAGAAAAGTGAAAACCTTTTTATATTTCTATTTTTAGGGTTAGTTGGATTAAAGGTTTTCACAACAGTTTTAACATTTGATTGGTTGGCAAGGTTACTTAGTTGAAGAGGGTGTGTTTGGAGTTAAGCATTAAGGTTACAATGTTTGTAACTCAGCATCTGCTAAAGTGTTGATATTACAAGGGTTTTGAGAAGTTATGAAAGTAAGAAAAATAGGCAAGAGTTACAAAGTAGTTACAAACTACAGAATTCATTTTGTAAGCCATTGTTCTTAAATGGTTTTTCTAAAACTTCTGTTGAGTGGGAATAGTCCAGTCGCAAGATCCGCTTCAAATCAATAATGGCAGCCCGCGCAATCTTCAATGCAGCGGAACAAGGACACGAAGCAACGCGTGTTTCCGAGGAAATACATTAGGCTGGGTAGAGAAGAAGCAAAAAATGAAAAAAATATTGTTTTTAGCGGTCCTGCTTAGCGCTTTCCAATCTATCCGCTGATCAAGAAGGTCAAATATCAGAACTCAATGGCATCAACCTATGGTGGCAGGATCATGGTGACCCAAGTCACCCCGCTGTGCTGCTATATGGGCTTGAATTCCAACAGCAAGGTTTGGTCAGAGCAATTTGTTCAGAGCATCGTAGAAGAAGGTTTTTATGTCATCGTCTATGATAACCGTGACATCGGTAAAAGCTCTTGGGTGACGGATGAACCCGCACTGATAAGCTTTATTAAAGTGATTCCGTCCTTCCTAATAGAAGCCTTTGTTGACGGGAGCGTAACGATGAACAGTGATGAGGCCGAGCCGGTTTAACATGGCGAACCCAGCGCCTGCCGAATATAACCTAAATGATATGGCATTAGACGGGCTCTCATTGCTTGATCACCTTGAAGTCGAAAAGGCGCACATCGTGGGCGCATCAATGGGCGGGATGATCGCCCAAGTGATGACATTGAATTATCCAGAAAGGGTTTTGACCTTAACCGCAATCATGTCAACACCGGGGTTTGATACGCCTGGCCTGTCTGGACCGCATCAAAAGTTTATAGATGCCATGAAGGAATCGATGGTGCTTAACTTGTTAGAACAAGAGGAAGATGCCCTCGTGGTGATAGAGGAGGCCTTAACGGGATCGCGCTTTGCATTTGATAAAAGACGCTTCAGGAAGGAGGCAAAAAAAAGGATCCAACAAGGGGTCAATACGTCTAATGCGCAAATAGCAGCGGTCGGCGCGAGCCCTAATCGATTTGATCGCTTACCTGAAATTCAAAAGCCGACGCTAATCGTTCATGGAACCGAAGATCCGCTCATCCCCATTGATCATGGCCTATCCTTGGCAGAGAACATTCCGAATGCCGCCAAAATGATTTTGCAAGGCGTGGGTCACGAGATACCCGAAGCCTTAGTGCCGACTATCGCCTCGAGGCTCAGCGTCCATTTCAATCAAGTCGTCGAATAAGGGTTCAAAAGATTCGGTGTATCGCTCAACTTCTTATGTTGAAAGTGCAGACTTTACACGTTAGATCAACAGTTCGAAGTCGACGCGGCTGATCGACTTTGGGCGCCAGGCCTCACCGACATCAAAACGCATGAGGCCTCGTCATACCGATCGGTTGTGATGGATCTGTTCTTAAGACCTGTCGTGGGCGAAGTGACGCAACCTCGAATGACAACGGTCCTCGCTTTGCACGCATTGCTCAGCGCTGTATGGCGGCGCAAGCCAAAGACCAAGATGATGATCCATGCAGGCTAAGGCGCTCAGTTTGCCAGCACGGCGTGGCGGTCGTTTTGGGCAAACACAATCTGGATGCGAGCCTGAGCAGGCGTGGGACTTGCCATGACAATGCGGTGGCAGAACGCGTCTTTCGCCGGTTGCAACGGTAACGAAGCAGGCGACTGATCGACCCCACACTGGACGCTGCAAGGCAGGACGGGTTCGATTACATCGAGATTTTCTAGAACCCAAAACGCAAGCACGCAGACAATGGCAAGCTGTCGCCGGTTGCCTCTGAAATTAAACAGAAGAAAATGAACAAAGCAGGCGCCTAAGAAACTAGGGACACTTCAGGGGGCTTACTTTGCCGCTTTAGGCTAAGCCCGTGTTTCATGACCCTGAGTTGCTTTTCTGAGACAATAAGAAGTCTCAGGTAGGTCATGCGAAAATGATTCGGCGTGGGTTTCTCAGAAGAATATTGAGATCTTAAAAATATGAGCAATGAACAACCTAGCAATCCATTGCACGGCATGAAGCTAGAGAAAGTACTAACCAAGCCTAGTCAAGCATCATGGATGGGAAAAGATGGCTTTGAAGATCAATATCAATTGTTTTAAAAGCGATCCTTCAATTAAGTCGTCACTGAAGTTTTTAAGACGCACACCTTGGGCTCGAGAAAAAGTAGAAGCATTGTATGTTGCGACCTTTGAAGATAATTCAGTATGAACGGGTACTCGATAAACCTTCCGAGCAGTGCAGTACAAAAGGTTCCACCGAGCCTCGACTAGGGTGAGTGGCCATTAAGCCGCCCGCAAGGGTTGCGTCATCGTGATATTCAAAATAGAAGTCCTTAAAGTAACCGGGCTCCTGAGGAGGCGATTAACATCAAAGCAGAAACCCAACAAGGCCCAGCGTTCGTCACCCTAGAGCAGGCCGCTGGGATGACGCGCGGCACTCGGATTACGTTTGTTCCGGGCGTGCAAGCTTTGTACGCTGAGGCTTTAAAGAATATTTGTTACGTAAAAAAAATCCCGATTATTCGAGTCAGTCACCCGCTTATGGGGGTTGATCCGGAAACGGGCGAGGATCGGCAGGCTCGGCTATTTGATTTAACGAGTCAGAAGAGTTTGCCCACAATGCTTCATGACGAGGAGCGGCCCAGAAATGTTTGGACAGAACAACTCGCATTAGCCGAGCAAATTGGGGCGGTGGACAGCCCCAGGTTGATCCCTGAAAATTTTGAGCATCGCCTCGAGATGTTCGGGCTCTGCGCGGTGATCTTGGCTGAGGATGGCCTTGTTTGGAATATGAGGATCTTAAAGGATGGCCCACTGGGTCGAAAATATGGCTACAGCGAGGCGGCGAGTTTAAGGGCGCCGGATAAGATCGCTGAGATCCTTGCCCTGATTGATGATCGTCTAAAAGCACAAGAGCAGCGCGGTTCACGGTTTTTGGTGGGCGACGTCTTGTCGGCCGCTGACTTATATTGGGCCACCATGAGCATGAGCGTGGTTGCGGCGCCGCCCGAAATCATGCCAAGAACGCAACAAAATAAAGGCATGTTAAGGTTCTTTGAGAACAACTCAAAAATACCAGAGATTGCAAAGGTTCTGAGTAAGACGGTTGAAGAACACCAGCACTATATCCTGACAACGTTCTGTGAGGCCCCAGCGGTCTTGGGCGGTGATTTCATATGATGGGTCGGCAAGGGGCTATGAAGGGCCACCTCTAAGAGGATTTACAAAGATTCGGGGGTGAAGAAAGTGAAAGTCATTATTTCAATCATTGCTGCCTTATTGGTTTTGGGCGCCATTATTATTGACCAGCGGACAAACCTGTTTATTTACGCAATGACGTCGAATGAACTGCCCGAGTTGTTGCCGCCGAAAGATGAAGGTGAAGCCGTTACCTGGTTCGATGATTACTATACGGTTCAGAAAATAGATGAACGAACCTTTGCCATTGGAGAGCCTCGGTATTATCAATTTAATTTTAACTATCTGATACTGGGCGAAACCCGCGCGATTATTTTCGATGCCGGGACCGGGCAGCGAGACATTCGCGCCGTTGTGGAAAGCCTGACGGATCTTCCGGTGACCTTTATTCCGTCGCACTTACATTATGATCACATTGGCAACGAGGTTGCCTTCGAAAAAACAGCATTGGTCGATTTGCCGCATTTAAGGCAGCGGGCAACGGATAACACATTACCGTTAACGCGGTTTGAGCACCTTGGTGAGGTCGAGGGGTATGCCTTACCCGAGATTTTGATCAGTGAATGGCTCGTCCCAAATGAGACGATTGATTTAGGTAACAGGCCGTTATTAGTGCTCTATACCCCTGGGCACACCGAAGACTCGATTTCGCTTTTTGATCAGGATGCGGGCTACCTGTTTTCAGGAGATTTTTTATATCCTGGACAATTGTATGGGTTTTTACCGAATAGCAATATGGGTGACTATTTACAGGGCGCGCAAACAATCGAATCGGTGAGTGGCGATAGCTTGCGGGTATTTGGCGCGCATAGAGATGCCGCCATAGGCGTTCCGGAACTGAACTTGGAAACGGTTACGCGATTGCGAGAGACTTTAAGTGCCATTCAATCTGGCGCATTAAAATCTACTGGAACCTATCCTGTGACCTACGAAATCGATGATAGAGTCCAGCTGCTGTCAGAGCCAAAATGGTTGCAGGATTGGACTCCGATGTATCCAGCCTTAAACAGCAAAAATAAATAGGCTCATCGGCGACCTTTGCGCGAGGTTGGGGTCTTTGCCGATGATGCTTTCGTCGCGTACGGCTGGGAAAGCGCAAACAGAACCAATGAAGCGTTGGGCGCGAATAGGGTTCATTAGTGCGCCAGCGGAACTAAATCGCATGAGGTCATCGCGCTGGCAATCAAGGTCAACCATCTTGTTCCGGAATAGGGCTGCAGTATGAACGACAACCGTGCGCAACCCCTCTGGCAGCCGAGCCTTGAGCGAATCAAAGCCAGCAACCTAAACCGGTTTGCTGAACGCCTTGAGCGCGACGTCGGCAAACGCTTCGACGACTATGAATCCCTGCATGCTTGGTCTTGTGAGGCGCCTGACATTTTTTGGGCTCAGGTCTGGCGATTCACAGAGATTCGTTCATCGCGCCAGTGGGATGCGGTGCTGAGTGATGAAGAACAGTTTCCGGGCGCACGGTGGTTCGAGGGCGCGCGATTGAATTTCGCTGAAAATCTTTTGCGCCATCGCAGTGACAAGCCAGCGCTCATTGCTCGGCTAGAAAATGGCGCGCGGGAAAACGGTCACTTATAACGAACTCTTTGATCAGGTCTCGGAATGCGCGGCTGGTTTGCGCCAACTGGGTGTTGTCAGTGGCGATCGGGTCGCAGGCTTCATGCCGAATATTCCCGAGACGATTGTCGCGATGTTGGCAACCGCCAGCATCGGTGCCATTTGGTCTTCGTGTTCACCGGATTTTGGAATTAATGGTGTGATGGACCGCTTTGGTCAGATTGAACCCAAGGTATTGTTTGGTTGTGATGGCTATTTTTATAACGGTAAAACCATTGATACACTACCGCGTCTTGACGCCATTTGTAGCAAAATTGGGAGCATTGCGCAGCTGGTGGTGGTGCCCGTCGTTGACGCCGCGCCATCGCTCGACAAGATTGCCCGAGCGATTACCTGGGAGGAATTTCTTGTCAGCGCGAGCGCGGCGCTGAGCGTTTCTGCGAGCAGCTGCGCGCTCGCACTCGATCCGCTGCATGCGCAGGTATTCCTCCGGGACCTTATCCGGCGCGCCCAAGCGCATTGTCCGCATGCGCTGGCGGCACGCTCATTCAGCATCTTGAAAGAGCACCAGTTACACGCCGATTTAAAGACTGATGACAGGCTATTTTATTTCACCACCTGTGGATGGATGATGTGGAATTGGCTAGTCAGTGGCTTGGCCTCAGAAGCCACATTGGTACTTTATGATGGCTCGCCGTTTTACCCTGAGCCCAAGTCATTAATTGATATGGCTGAGGAAGAGCAGGTCAGCATCTTTGGCACCAGCGCAAAATACATCAGTGCGTTAGAAAAAGCAGGCGTTAACCCGAACAAGACGCATGATTTGTCTCAATTGCGCACCCTGCTGTCCACAGGCTCGCCGCTCTCACAAGAAAGCTTTCGGTATGTGTATCGCGATATTAAAGCGGATCTCTGCTTGGCATCGATTTCTGGTGGCACGGATATTATTGCCTGCTTTGTCTTGGGCAATCCCTGGTTACCGGTATGGGAGGGCGAGATTCAATGTCGCGGGCTCGGTATGGCGGTTGAAATCTGGGATGACCAGGGCCGCGCGGTTCGGCAGCAAAAAGGCGAGCTTGTCTGTATCAAGCCGTTTCCGAATGCGCCCATTTACTTCTGGGGTGATCCAGATCATAAAAAATATCGAGCCGCCTATTTTGAAACCTATCCTGGCATCTGGGCGCAGGGCGATTATGGTGAGATCACCGCGAACGAGGGGATGATCATTCACGGCCGATCGGATGCGGTGTTAAACCCCGGCGGCGTTCGCATTGGTACGGCGGAGATTTATCGCCAGGTGGAAAAGTTAAGTGAGGTCCTCGACAGCATTTGTATTGGTCAAAATTGGGAGGGTGATGTCCGAGTCGTACTATTTGTGGTGTTGCGGTCAGGCTTGGCGCTCGATGAGGCGCTGCAAGCGCGGATTCGCAGCACGATCCGGCGCGAGACCACGCCGCGGCATGTGCCGGCAAAAATCATTGCGGTGACGGATGTTCCAAGAACGATTAGCGGCAAGATTGTGGAGCTGGCCGTGCGCAACGTCGTGCATGGCGAGGCCGTGACCAATACCGATGCGCTGGCCAATCCCGAGGCCTTGGCGCAATTCAAAGATCTCGCTGAACTCGCGACTTAACCTTGATACTTCAATCTCTGAACAGCACGGCTTGCGCGGTTGGGGCAGCTAGCCCGTAAGCCTTACCCCAATTGGGCTAAGACAAGCCCATCAAGTCCAGCATATTACCGAAGTAAAACTTATCCATTGTTTCGGCATCACAGTCGGTCATGGTGCGCTCAAACTTTCCGATGGGGTCGTTCGTGCCTTCTGGGTGCGGGTAGTCGGACGCGAATACCAGCATGTCGGGTCCGACATTATCGATAATCCAACCGACCGGTTCGCCTGCGAAAGGCGAGACCTTAATATGACGTTTTGCGGTTACCGAGGGCGCCTCCGCGAATTTACGGCTGCGCTTCAGTAAGTTTGCTGTGAAGTCCAGTTGGTGCAGCCAGGAGGGTAACCAGTAAGCGGCATGCTCCATGCTCATCACGCGCAGATCGGGATGGCGCGTAAAGACGTCGTCAAAAATCATCGCGGATAGAAATAACTGCGCGCTGGCGCCGATGTTCAGTAGGGCAAGCTCGCCCACCGGGGCATCGCCGCCCAGCGCGAGTTCACTTTTGCCGTTGTTTTTAAAGCTGGGTGACACGGGGTTGTAATCTCCATTGGCCGCAACATGTATGCCGGCTGGGATGCCGCGCTCAGCAAAACCGGCCCAGATCGGATCAAAGTCGGGATGCGTATAGGATTTGTTCGCTGGGTTGGGCTCGTTCGTGGGCACCAAGAAGGTATAACAGCCATCCTCGAAGCCTTGGTCCATAATTGCTTTAGCGCGCTCGGGTCCAAGGTTTAGTGGAATATAACCAACCGCTTTTAAGCGCGGGTCATGGGCGCAGAAATTTGCCATGGCGCGGTTCAGGGTTATTGAGGTGGCGGCGAGCGCCTCGTCATGGGCGGCGTGCAGCGTTTGATGAAAAGCGTAGGTTGGCAGAACCCACTGCATCTCAAAGCCTAATAGATCCAGCGTGTGGGAGCGCTCTTGCGGGTCGAAACGCGCCGAGCCGAGACCACCCGCTCTTGGTGTTGTCCATGAGCGCCGCTTCAAACTTGGCCATCGTTGCAGGGTCGCTTTGCCTGCGCGCGAGCAGCTCACGCCCTCGATCCAAGCCCGCTTGCGGCACGGCCAAGCCCTTCTGCGCATGCATTGAGGGCACAAGGTCAAGGTGCTCTGGTCTCGCCGCGTTGTGTAGAAAATCGTCGAGTTCAAAGAGATGCGAGTCCACGTCGATAATGCGTCGATGAGCGGCGTAGGTCATGGCGGGTTCCTGAATTTTTTATTTTAGACTGTGTAAAGTAACGGCCCTATTTTAGATTGTCAATAATACCGATAGAATTCCATTATGGTTTCCCCGCGATCAAGAACACGACTCTCACCCGATGCCCGCCGTCAGCAGCTGCTGGACACGACCCAAGCCTTGCTGATCAGCAAGGGTTTGCAGTCGTTTACCATGGAAGGCCTTGCCAAAGCCGCGGCGGTTTCGGCGCCCTTGGTCTACAACTATTTCGCCAACCGGACCGAGTTGCTGCAAGCACTCCTCAAGCGGGAGTACCAACGGTTTGTCGAGGAATTCAGCGCGTTGGCGCGGGACGCGCAAAATTTTGAGGACATTGTCCGCATCTCTGTCACGACCAATTTTGATCACCAAGCGCCGGGCCACGTTCTACCTTTGCTGCTGTCCCAACCCGAAATATCGGATTGCCTAAAAGTCGAACGACGCCGGCACAGTCGTCAAAATGGTCGCTTTTTGGTTCGAGCGGCAGCCGAGCAATATCAGTTGAGTCCACGTCAAGCCGGCATGGTGGTCAGCATGTCATCAGGAGCGTCCATCGCGGCGGCGGAACTTGCGGCGAGCGCGAGCCTTGACCGAGACGAGGCTATGGAACTCGCTGTGGCTTATATCTTGGCGGGGATAGAGCGCATCGCGAGCCTTTGAATCCCAACTGGATTTGAGGGCGGTCAAAGAAAAGGACCCTATCCAACGGCTCACACTCAGAATGCTGTCGCAAAAAATAGAAGATGATGGCGGTCAAGAATGTTTTGGGCTGCACCGCAATGGTTATTTTTGTATGACAGTTTTGAGAATCAATGCATTCGGCACTGTGATGCGCCTGGGGTAAGGCTGCAAGCAGGCGTCAAATCAAACGTAAAGAGGCTTAGCGGTAACCGTCGAGGGTTGAGGCGGGCCCGATAGCCCTGATTAGAAACAGCTTGCGTCTTTGGCGACCCAATTCAGGGGTCAGGGCTTAGCGGCACTGCTGAGTTGTCGGAATTTCAACGGGCTGATGCCATACCATTGTTTGAAAGCGCGACTGAATGCAGAAAGCGAACCGTAACCCAACTGGTTCGATACGGTCTCTAGGTCATCAGAAGGAACGGATGCTCCCCCTGCGCGCAATAGTAATGAGGCCTCGGCGGCTAAAAAAGCAGTTTTAATTTCGTTAAAACTAGAACCCTGTTCACTGAGTCGACGTTTAAATGACGTCTGGGAAAGGTTATTTTCTTTGGCAAGGTCTACTAGGCTCATCGATTGTTGGGCCCGACGTCGATGCGCGAGTTGGGTGAGCAGCTGTCTTTTAAAAACGGTTGGTCTTACTGATTCGTTAAAATAGGGTTCAAACAGTGTCTGAATCAGGGCGTACTCAGTGGCATTAGCTGTTGGCATCACGCCTTTTAGTGTGTCACGCGATATGGCAATTTGGATCGGCAATTGATTTAGTACCGAGGGTGAAAGTGCTGAACTCAAAGGATGTGCGCTAGAATATAAGTGCGTAGTCGATGTTGGGGCAAGCCCTAGGTTTTGACGTTGCGCCATGAAAAAGCTTCCGTCTCCAGAAGCCCTAGTAAGTAGTGCCTAATCTCTCTGGCGACTGGCGTGTTGAAGTAGAGTGTAATAAAAACTTTTTCGGCGGTCTCGGTGAGGACGTTGGCGTAAACGTTGGTCGCAAGCGCGGCCATGTTCATCGTCGAGTAAAGCGCGTCAAGTAGGGTTGGCGCGGTCGCAATCAATAGGCTCCTGACACCGAACGCTGGGCCAGCGGCCTTCATGCTCGCCATGGCGTCTTTGAAGGAGAGTCCTGATGTCTTCACAAGATGTTGTAAAGCTTTTGTCGTGAGCGTCAAGTCAAGACGTGGAAAAGCGCGTTTCTCTGCTTCGAGCAAGGCGTCATCTAATTCTTGCTGAAAACTTGTGGCCTTCGAACGCGCCTGTGGCCCTACAGTTATTAATAATCGAGACAGCGTAGCCTCCGAGGTAAAACCCTACGCCGTTTTCGCTCTCAATTCCTAACGTGCGTGCGTTTTCTAACAAGAGATTTTACCGCCAATTTTTTGGGAGTTTAGCTTAAAAGTTAACGCTAATACTACCAGGGCGGAATTGCAGCCGGATTAGGTCTTGAGCGCCTCCAAAATCTGCTGCTCGACCATTTCATGGGTTTGCTTCTGGGACGCAAGCGATTGTTCTAGCGACTGTATGTTTCTGCGTTCTTTGTACAATAGCCGGGTCAAAGGACTAATGTCACCTGTAAATTGATCGCTCCGATACATAGTGCCTAATAGTTCGATTTCAAAGCTAAAATCTCTTTTTTCAATTGAGCTGGCAAGACGAATACTCTGCGCTTGGTTCATCATTGACCGGATTTTCTGTGCTTGGTTCATCATTGCTTTATCCTTGCTATTGCTGAAAGGCTTAGGGCACAAAATCTTAGATGGCGTCAACCTGAAAGCTACAATACGGGGTATCCAGAATAGGTTCTTGTCAATGCGGGCTTTTATAGCCGCCTCGTTGGTCTTATAAGTGGTTCCGTTCGGTTTTTTTCAGCATTGTGCAACCAAGACAAGCCGAGGCGCGTCGAAAAATCTCAGAATGGGGCAGCAGCAATGATTCAACGCTCTAATGCACGGCAAAAATGAAGTGAAGTGAAGTAAAATGAAACGAAAACGTTAAGGTGCCGTCAAGGCAGCGAGCATAGGACCGACGGAAACAAAAAAGCTTAGAGGCTTAGCCGCCTTAGAGGTTCGGTCAGTGCTCAGTTCGGCTATTTCCAAAGCGGCGCGCCATCATTTTATGACAGGCTGTGTTGCAGACGGTTCTAGTTAGGCGCCAAAGGCAGCTTGGTCTCAACGCGCGCGATGTCCTCGGAAGTTGAGAAGCGGGGTTCAGTCAATGGTCAATCTCGTTACACCGCGCGCTGCACTTAAGTTCCGCCCGAATTCTAGCGCGTTGATGACTCTGAACTTCGATGCGAGCTTCCCTGTTGTAATGAAGACGTTTTGATCGATTTCTTCAGCCTAAAATTTTGCCCTATGTGCTCGATATTCCGAATCTCTGCTCGCTGTCGGGCGTGGCTTGTACGGCCTTGGCGGTGTCTTTCAGTCTGCTCGGAATTTTCGATGTGGCCATGATTGGAACGGTATGGGCGGTTGCCTTCGACTGGGCCGATGCCCTGATTGCCCGAAGAATAAAAACGCGCACCGGGGATGACCGCCAGTTTGGCGGGCAACTGGATGTCTTGATCGATATTGTGAGTTGTGGGGTGATGCCCGCGGTGTGCCGGTGGTGGCTTCAGCCTTCGGGTTTAAGCGCGTTGTTGCGACATCGCTAAATTAACGCCAAAGGCTGAATCCTAGTTCACGCGCATGGTGCCTGGAGGCTAACCCAGCTGGTGCAGGGCGCAAATCTTGTTGCCGGATGGGTCCCGTAAGTACGCCAAGTAAAGACCGGCGTCGGGTCGCTCGCCAGGTGGGTCCTCCAAGGTCGTGCCGCCGTTATCGAGTCCTGCTTGATGCCAGGCATCAGCCTCTGCTGGACTGGCTGCTGCAAACCCAACAGTGCCGCCGTTCGCGCCGCAGGCCGGGTCACCATTAATGGGCGTGGACAGCGAGAAAATACCCGTCGGCGTGAAATAAAAACAACGGCCTTTGTCATCGATGTTCCCTTCAGGATGACCCAGTGTGCCCAAAACAGCGTCGTAAAACTTCTTTGATGCGGCCATATTGTCGGCACCAACCATAATGTGACTGAACATTGTGTTTCCTTTTAATCGTTGAACTTAGACGTTTACCTTGTCCGTCGGATCATGCCATTCTTGGGATCAATAGGGCAAGGTTGTTAGCGTCCATGGCCTAAGCTGTACGGTCGTTGTTCGTATCAGGCAGATTAACAGATGTCAAAAGCAGCGGGTTTTTCAGGTCCAAAAGGGCGAGCCGGCGCGCAGGCCTAAGTGCTGCGGTCGAGATTAAAAAGGCGGCCCTAGAATCCACCCATAAAAGCGGGCTGCTATTGTTTGATCGTTCACCCGCGGCCTAACTCAGGAGACCAAATATGAAATATTCAGTCGCATTCGCCTCGGAAGTCGATTCTTGGAAATGGGCAAAACGGGCCGAGGCGCTCGGTTTTCATGCCGCTTGGTTTTACGACACCCAACTGCTGAACCCGGATGTTTTTATCTGCATGGCGCTGGCGGCGCATGAGACGACGACGATTCGGTTAGGCACTGGCGTCTTGGTGCCATCAAATCGGATCGAGCCTGTGACGGCCAATGCGTTTGCCAGCCTCAACCGCTTAGCGCCCGGGCGAATTGATTTTGGGGTGGGTACGGGTTTTACCGCCAGGCGAACGATGGGCCTAGGGGCGATACCGCTCGCCCGGACGAAGATTTATATCGAGCGAGTTCAGTCGTTATTGGCGGGCGAGATGGTTGAGTGGGACTTTGAGTCGCAGCCTCAGAAAATAAAGTTTCTAAATCCGGATTTGGGACTGATTAATCTTGAAGACGAGATCCCTTTATGGGTCTCAGCTTTTGGCCCCAAGGCGATGCAACTCGCCGCAGAACTGGATGCAGGCTGGTTGAATTTTGGCATAAGCGGCGCCGATAAGGCCTTGGCGAGCATGCAGCAGGCCTGGCAGGATGCGGGGCGTGCACCGGATGACTTGAAATCGAATCTGTTTTTTTTGGGGGCGGTCTTAACCGGCGATGACGCTGAGGATGACGCCAGGCTGATGGCTCAGGGCGGGCCCTTAACCGCCGTCATGTTTCATAACCTCGCAGACGAAGTTGGGGCGATGGGGGGGCATAATTTGCCAACTGGTCCGCTCAGTAATCTGCTTGGTGACTATTTAACGGCCCATGATCGGTATGAGCCCGAGGATGCCAAATACCTCACGAACCATCGAGGGCATTTAATGTTTGTTCGACCCGAAGAGACCCACATCAGTCCGGAGTTGGTCCGCAGCACCACATTAAGTGGTACCGAGCATGAATTGATTGATGCGTTAAGCGCACTCAAAGACGCCGGATATTCGGAAGTGACCATTCAGCTGGTTCACGATCACGAGGCGGCGCTTGAAGATTGGGCGAAAGTTTTTGCTCAGGTTTGATGGTGACCTAAGAGGCGGTCTTAACCGGCGGGGCTGAAAAGGCATTCAGGATCGGGCAATCCGGGCGATCATCACCCGTGCATTGATTCGCTAGGGTTTTCAATTCCAGGGTTAGGGTCGTTAAGTCATCGAGTTGTCGTTGCAAGAGCTCGAGTTTCGAAAGGGTGATTTTTTTCACCTCCCGGCTAGGGCGGCCATGGTCTTCATACAAGCTCAGCAGCTCGCGACATTCCTCGATCGAGAAGTTGAACTGCCTGGCCCGTTGAACAAAGCCAAGTTTTTGACAACTGCGGTCATCATAGAGCCGGTAGCCGGCGGGGGTTCTACCCGTTGCCGAAACCAATCCGACTTCATCGTAGTAGCGGATGGTCTTCACCGGCAAATTGGTCCGTTTTGATGCGTCATTGATCGTGAACACGGCGGTTGACCCTCCTGTTACTGGAGGCTTTATAGTCGCACGATGCAAACAGCAACCACAACTGAAAAAACACCCGGCGTGCTTGCCATCAACTGGCGTTGTCGGCACACGTGGCGCACCGCGTCTTACAACACGCTTTGGTGCCTGCTTGGTTGCTCGATCGGGGATATGGGTACGATCTTATTCTTCCAACTCAGCGGTATTGCATGGCCGGTGTGGGCGATTATGAGTTTGGCCATTGTGAACGGGCTGCTCACCTCGATCGCTTTGGAGACCGTAATTCTGAGCCGGCAAATGGCGCTTGCGATTGCGTTTAAAACGGCGATTGGTATGTCGCTGATTTCCATGGTGTCGATGGAAGTCGCGATGAATGTGGTCGATGTGGCGATGATGGGTGGGGCGCGATTGTCACTGACGGTGATACCCTTTATGTTGGCGGCTGGGTTTTTAACGCCGCTACCGTATAACTACTGGCGGTTGAAAGCGTTGGGGAAAGCCTGTCACTAAGGCGGCCTCTTTGAAAAACAGGGATAAGAGACGGCGAAAAAGCCACGTTGCAAAGGTTTAACTTCCGATAAGGCAGACGGGTTTCCATGATTAGAAACATCGATCAAGTCGACAACCTGCGCTCGCGGTCTCCGCTAACAGCGCTGTTGATTCTGTGCTTGAGCCTGTCCGGTATCGGCGGGCATGCCCACGCAATGTTCACCGCTTCAGATTCGGGCGAAATTCAGATTCATGACAGCGAGACGGCGGTCATACCGCATCATGATGGGCACCAGATGCCCGGGTCGATGATGCCAGTGGGTGGCGCGGATGAATCCTGTTGCCCCGATCAAGCCTCTTGTCACTGCAGCGCCATTGCCCAGGGCTTTGGCCTGTCGAATCGCGCGCTGCCGCCGCACAGTGTGATGACGTTGCGGCAACCGAAAGCCTTTGATTTTATTTTTGATATTGTGCCGCCGCCACCCAAAAAATCCTGATTAAGTCTCGAGTCTTCGAATCAAACTTTAATCAGGTGATTAAAATGTCTCTTCAGATCAAGCCGTGCAACCCTAGGGTTCAGCGCGCAGTGCTTTTAATGATGCGTGCTGACAACGTCAGCCGCCAATCGATGGGGCCTTTCCTTCTCAGGACCCTGAACCGGGTCTTAATGCCGTCGGGATGCCGGCCCTGGCTTGGTGCGCTCATGCTGCTTTTTGTCGCGGGCAGCGCTGTTGCAGCAGAGGCGAGCAGGGTCACCTTAAAAACGCTGATTGAAACCGCGCAAGCGCAGGACCCCTGGATTGCTGGCAGCTTCTTTCGGCAAGCGCGTGAGGAAGCCTTTAGTCGCGGCGCCGTTGGCTTGCCGGCGCCCACCGTGACCCTAGGCATGAGTAACTTGCCCGTCAACAGCTTTCACTTTGATCAAGAACCCATGACCCAGTTCAAACTCGGCGTTCAGCAAAGGCTGCCAAGAGGGCGGACGCTTGAATTAACCCGGCAGAAGTTTGATCAGCAAGGTCTGAAACAGATGCACTCGCGTGCGGCGCGTAAAGCCGACATCGTTCGCCGAGTTTCGCATTTGTATCTAGAGGTTTTTCGGTATGAGCAGATGGCATCGCTCATTGAAAATGATCTCTCCTTGTTTGATCAGTTGATTGAGAACGCGCTGTCCCAGTACACAACGGGTGCCCTTGGTTTTCATCAACAGGGGGTAATCCAGGCGCAAACCCAGCGCAGCCGCCTGATTGATCGATTCAACCTTGCGCGGCAACAACAAGATCAGCAGTACGCGGCGCTGTCGGCTTGGTTTGGCAGTGATTTGGCGGGTGACGGTCTTCACTTTGCAGGCGAGTTGGCTCAGGTGTTCCCCGTTCCCGCCGCGATATTAATCCAAGACCCTGCAGCGAAGGCCCAAACCTTGGCCCAGGCCTTTGCAGCGCACCCGATGGTTCGAGGCCTTGATGAAGGCATCAACGCGGCTGAAACGGAAACGGGCCTCGCGGCCGCGCGCTCAAAGGCGCAATGGGGCCTCAACGCGAGCTATGGTCAACGTCAAGATAGCGCGCTGGGTGTCGAGCGGGCTGATTTCCTCTCTTTTGGCGTGAGTTTTGATTTGCCCATGATCAACCGCCGCCAACAAAACAGTCAGGTGACGGCCGCCATAGCGGCGCGAGAAGGGGTTAAAACCGATCGTGCGCTGCTCTTGCGCCAAATCAAATCAGGCTATGACCTTGCGGAACTGAATTACGGGCATTTGTTCGTCCGCGAACAGCACTTTGCGAGCCAATTACTGAAGCAAGTCTCGGAAGAAGCCGCGGCGAGCCTTGCGGCCTACACGACGGAATCGGGTTCTTTTTCAGATGTCTTGCAGGCCAGTATCAGCGGCCTCAAAATTAAAATTGATGCATTGAATGTTGAGGTTGATCGGTATCAATCGATCGTGGATTTGAACTATTACTTAGTTGCTTTGAATCCCGTTATGGCATTAAGCGTGGGTGCGACGTCCTTAGAGGCGCGCTCGCAGAGGACAGTGAAATGAATCCAATCATGCGTTATCGAGTCATGCTTGTTGTGATCGTTATGGGCGCCGTGGCATTTGGTGCCGGGCTGAATCAGTGGCTTGAGGATGGGCCGAAGGCCTCGCAGAAATCGGTGCAAACTGGACCGAGGATCCCTTTGTATTGGGTCGCGCCGATGGATCCCGATTATCGGCGAGATCAGCCTGGCCGCTCGCCGATGGGGATGGCGCTGGTGCCGGTTTATAAGGCCGCAGTTCAGACGTCATCCGGCGCTGGCGTGATTCAAATCTCATCCGAGGTCATCAACCAGTTGGGGGTCCAGACGGTCGCCGTCACGCAACGGCAGCTGCAAACAGATCTGGTGACCGTCGGCTACGTGCAATACGACGAGACAAAACTGGCTCACATCCACCCGCGGGTTTCGGGCTGGGTGGAAAAGCTCTACGTCACCGCTGCCGGCGATCCGGTTGAGGCGGATATGCCGCTGTACGCCTTGTATGCACCAGAGCTGGTGAATGCGCAGGAAGAGTTGGTGATCGCCCTGAAACGGGCGAACCCGCCCTTAATCGCCGCGGCGGAAGCACGACTACGGGCGCTGCAGGTGCCAGATGCGGTCGTTCAGCGTCTTAAAAAGACTTTGACGGTGAGTCAGACGGTTGCGTTTTATGCCGGTCAGTCTGGGGTGGTTGATAACCTTAATATTCGGGAAGGGTTTTTTGTGGAACCCGCAACAACCTTGATGAGCATCGCTCAGCTTGAGTCTGTTTGGGTTGCGGTTGACATACCGGCGCAGCAGGCAGCCTTGGTCAAGCCGGGCGATGCCATCACGATGACCCTCGATTATTTTCCGGGTGACGTTTGGTTGGGAACGGTGGGCTATATTTACCCGACGCTCGATCTTCAAACTAGAACGCTTCGCGCTCGCGTGGTGTTAAACAATCGCGACCAAAAGCTCAGACCCAACATGTTTGCCAAAGTATTGATTCATAGTCGCAGCCGCGGCATGCGGATGGTGATTCCAAAAGACGCGTTGATTCGAACGGGTCGTGAGGACCGAGCTGTGCTTGCTTTGGGCGCCGGCCGATTTCAGTCAGTTTCGGTCAGGGTGGGTCAAGTCGATGATGCGGGTGCCGAAATTCTCACTGGATTAAGTATTGGCGATGAAGTGGTGATCAATGCACAGTTTCTGATCGATTCAGAATCGAACAAGGGCGCTGATTTGGCTCGGATGGGGCGCTCAACCCAGGAAACCGTGCGTCGCGATCCAGTTGACCCGCCGTTGCCGCATCAAGATCATTCGATGCAGCCAATGACCCCAGGTGCGTCCAAATCGGGGCATCTGGATCATGACGCTTCAGAGCCGGATGCGCCTTTAAAACCGCACCCTGCTCTGCAGGATCACGCAGCGAACGCTGGACCTGGACGCGAGGGCTTTGATCGCGCGATGCCCGAGGTAACAACCGGTCTGCACGACCCGCATGCAGGGCATGGCGAGACAAAAGGCCGAGGCCGTGACACGCAGGCAGCGCCGCCGCGCCCGAATGGGAATGGGGCGCATCACGAACCGGCCCAACAAGGGCAATCTCATGATCACTCAGGCCGTGGGTCGGTCACAGCGCCCAGTCGGCAGACCAAGGCGGCCAACGATGTGGACGCTCAGTCCCAAGTGTCAGGTGATGGCGCGGCAGTTTATGCGATCCCAGCAGAGCCCAGTGTCGCGGGCGGCGTGGACCAACGCCGGCATCAATTGACGCGCCTCGGGTTTGAGCGTGGGCTGGATTTGGGTCAGGTCCGCGGTCACGCGCGCGGGCTCCATTTTCAACGTCGCGAATTACCTCAGATCGGAAATGCTAGGCTTCCATCGAGTCGATCCGCGCGAGTGGGCTTGCCCTCATGATTATCAACATCATTCGGTGGTCCATTTTCAACCGAGTTTTGGTTTTGCTAGGTGCCGTGTTGATTGCGGGATTGGGTCTGGTCACGCTCAAGGACCTACCGGTTGATGCCATTCCGGATTTGTCCGACGTGCAAGTGATTGTGAAGACGACTTATCCGGGTCAGGCGCCAGAAGTGGTTCAGGACCAGGTGACCTATCCGTTAACCACCGCGTTGATGTCGGTGCCGGGGGCGACCGTCGTTCGGGGGTATTCCTTCTTCGGCGACTCCTATGTCTATGTCTTGTTCAATGAGAAAACCGACCTGTATTGGGCAAGAAGCCGGGTACTAGAGTCGCTCAGCCAAGTTGCTGCAAGCTTACCGGTTGCTGCGAAACCCCAACTCGGGCCGGACGCCACCGGCGTCGGTTGGGTGTATCTGTACGCGCTGATTGATCGCACCGGGGAACTGGGTCTTAGTGAACTGCGAGACCTGCAGGATTGGTTTTTAAAGTATGAATTGCAAGCATTGCCAGGTGTCGCGGAAGTGGCAACGGTTGGCGGCATGGTCAAGCAGTATCAGGTGGTGGTTGAGCCTGAAAAATTACGCGCCTTTGGGATGCCACTGTCGCACATAGAAACAGCGATCAAACGCTCGAATCAGGAAGTGGGGGCATCGGTAATTGAGATGGCCGAAGCGGAGTATATGGTCCGAGCAACGGGCTACGTGACGAGTATTGAGGATCTGGAGAATATTTCGCTTGGGGTCAATGATCGCGGGACCCCGCAGCGCCTGAAGGATGTGGCAACCGTTCGCCTGGGGCCCGGCGCCCGTCGCGCGGTGACCGATTTTAATGGCGAGGGCGAGGCGGTAGGTGGCATTGTGGTGATGCGTGCGGGGGAGAATGCGCAGGCAACCATTCAGGGCGTCAAGGCAAGGCTCGAGGTGCTGAAACTGGGCCTGCCCGAAGGGGTTGAGTTGGTGACCGTTTATGATCGATCCGATTTGATCGATCGCGCGATTGCCAACTTATCCGATATCTTGGTTGAAGAGTTGGTCATCGTTGCATTGGTTTGTTTGGTGTTTCTGTTCCACCTGCGATCGTCTTTGGTCGCCATCATTAGCTTGCCTTTAGGCATTGTGATCGCGATGTTGATCATGAAAGCCCAAGGCATTAATGCCAATATTATGTCGCTTGGCGGCATTGCCATCGCGGTGGGCGCGATGATCGATGGCGCCATTGTGATGATCGAGAATTTGAACAAGCATTTGGAAGGGAAAGTACCTTCCAACGAGGAGCGTTGGGGCATTGTGGCAACCGCCGCCAGCGAAGTGGGCCCAGCACTCTTTTTCAGTCTTTTAATCATTACAGTAAGCTTTGTGCCGGTGTTTACCTTAGGTGCCGAGGAAGGCAAGTTATTTGGCCCGCTGGCTTACACCAAAACGTATGCGATGGCGGCCGCGGCCGCCTTGACCATCACTTTGGTTCCTGTGCTCATGGGTTATTTCGTTCGAGGCCGGATTCGGCGGGAGCGGGATAATCCGATCAATCGCGGGGTTGCCGCAGTGTATACGCCATTATTAAAAACCGCGCTGAGGTTCCCAATCCCCGTTCTCCTCGGGGCTGCGCTTTTGCTCGCCAGCATTTTGGTGCCGCTGCAGCGAATTGGTAGTGAGTTTATGCCGCCGCTTGATGAGGGCGACCTGATGTACATGCCCACGACCTTTCCGGGTATTTCCATTGGCAAGGCTCGGGAACTCTTGCAGCAGTCGCACACATTAATTCGGGCGGTGCCAGAAGTGGTTTCGGTCTATGGCAAAGCGGGACGCGCTGAAACGGCAACCGACCCAGCGCCTCTGACCATGATCGAAAGCTTTATTCGGCTTAAACCGAAAGACCAGTGGCGAGAAGGCTTGACGCTTGCTGAACTTAAAGCAGAACTGGATGAGCGGGTTCAGTTCCCAGGGGTCTCCAATGCCTGGGTCATGCCGATCAAAACCCGGATCGACATGTTGAGTACGGGCATTAAGACGCCCATCGGGATCAAAATCTCGGGTCCCCAATTATCGGTCATCCAAACCCTAGGCACTGATCTAGAGTCTCTTTTGGGCGGACTTGCTGGGACGACGTCAGTTTATGCAGAGCGGGTGCTGAGTGGGCGGTATCTGATGATCGATATTGATCGCACCAAAGCTGCTCGGTACGGCCTGAATATTGCCGATATCCAAGGCATGATTTCTAGCGCGGTGGGCGGTGCGGTGATCACCGAAACCGTGGAGGGTCAGGCGCGGTATCCGGTGAACCTACGCTATCCAGAAAGTTACCGGGATACCCCAGAGCGCCTGAGACTGCTGCCTTTGGTCTTAGAAAACGGCAATCATATTGTGTTGTCGGATGTGGCGAGCATTCGAATAACGGATGGCCCAGCGGGAATTAAAAGCGAAAACGCGCGGATCAGCGGCTGGACTTATGTTGAAACGGACGGCGTCGATCTGGGTGCGTATGTTGCGGGCGCGCAAGCCTTGGTCAATGAGAACTTGGTGTTGCCGGCTGGATACGCCATCAGTTGGTCCGGACAATATGAGTCGTTAGCGCGCTCAAAAGCCCAGCTCCAGGTGAT
>CAJJAX010000038.1 GCA_905182155.1 uncultured Pseudomonadales bacterium | reverse complement strand
ACGCAGGTACCGAGGGCTGTCGGCCGAAAACGATAAATCAGTGGTATCTGGATTCCCGGAAAAAAGCACGCATTGGGGAACAAGTGATATTCAATGGAGTCCATCATAATGCTCGTACTGACGGCGCTAAGATCCCTTGAGAAACGCAGTCCCAGTGCGACTCGTTGATGCACGGCGTGTTGCTCACGGGCGGTCACGCCATCGGGCAGGTCATCCGTGTATCCCAAAAGCCGATAGATCTCGGCCTGGGTTTGCGTC
The DNA here is from genome assembly GCA_905182155.1 of uncultured Pseudomonadales bacterium. Classification (GTDB taxonomy): domain Bacteria; phylum Pseudomonadota; class Gammaproteobacteria; order Pseudomonadales; family Azotimanducaceae; genus UBA9926. The sequence goes on along the minus strand of CAJJAX010000038.1, from coordinate 72,437 downwards.
TCATTCGGATTGCCCGTTGCAACCGTCTGTAAAAACCGGGTCACCGTCGGGCCAAACACATCGTACTGGGTATTCGCCCAACTCGCGGTGTGGATCGCCTCTGGGTGGGTCGCTAACACATGAAAGGCTTCTAAAAAGCCTTCCATACACATTTTCCAATTCCCGGGTAAGGTCTTGACGGTATGCACCGCGACAAACCGATCTTCTAAACCCCAGTTTTTAAAATGCTCGGGCAACACGCCGAGATCCGCCTCGAGCGGCTTGCACGCCTTGTCGAAATTAATGAACACAAACCCAGCCCAGGTGCCACAGGGTATTTCATCAAGCCCAAACTCTGCATCCTTAATATGGGGAAAGTCCCACCGGCAAGGGATCTCTCGCAAGGAACCATCCAAATGCCAGGCCATGCCATGAAACGGACACCGAATAAATTGCTTGCCCTGACCACAACTTCCCGCATCGGTTAACGCCATACCACGATGCGGGCAGGCATTCACAAACGCGCGAATTTGGCCATCCTCACCTCGAATCACCAGCGCGCTATAAGGGCCGATATCATAGGTATAAAAGTCTCCCGCTTTGGCGACGTGCTCTTCTCGGCACGCCCACTGCCAAACCTTTGGCCAAAGATGCCGCATTTCCAAATCGTAAAACTGCTGGCTGGTGTAGCGTGCGAACGGTAGGTCCTCATCCCCTAAAAATGCATAGCTTGATGCGGAAAGCGCTGGGTCCTGCGCATTTGAAGGCTCGGACTGAATCAGGTCTTGGGTGGATGGTCCTGGCGCCCTTGCAGCACCCGGCGCAAGCATCGGATCCGCTGGTGCTGTCAGCGCTTTCATCATGTCTTTCATGGCCTTCTACCTTTTGCTCTGGAAACGACACTCGACGCGCTGCCAAGTGATACCTCAATTTTGCCCAGGAAACTTTGCCTGGCGCAAGGGATGTCCTGCGCGACCATCGGCACCCTGTGAATCTTGTCCATCAAGGCCATCCATAAAACTCGACGCAAATCACTGATGCCGGCGAACAAACTTAATTTTTCGCCAAACCTCGTGGATCCAGCCCACTGAACCTTGGCGTTGAACACCCGCTCAATCAACCCAAGGCGGGCGAATGCTCTGGCTTATTGGCATTGTTTTCCTTGAAATCGATTTTAAAGACGATCCGCTCAGCACACGCGGCCTAATCTATTTGAAACAGGCTTACAGGCGCCCAAGACGCCAAACTCCATCGTCTTAAACAAGACCAGGGGCTAACCAATCGCTATCCAAGAATGCTCAATGAACCAATAATCTTCAACCTCGGATTACGGCGCGGCTTGGGTCGCAATGAGCCTGCCCCCACGGGCCATCACCCTTGGCGCCTTGGGTAGTTTGCACGGGTGTCCTGACAAACAATCGCCAGAGCGAACATCGAAGCGATATCCGTGCCAAGGGCACGTAATCGCGCCATCGATCACGGCTTCGCCAACAAAACTCCCGAGCTGATGCGGGCAGGTGAGACTATGAACAATTAATTCATCCTGATCTGCGACCAACCGCCAACGCTGGCCATTGAAATCAAAATCAAGGCCCTGCGTTTTCTGGACCGATTCAAATGGGCCGAGATCGAGTGCCTCTGACTCTACAGAATTTTGAGCGGCACCTTGATCAAGCGCGTTTTGACGGCCAAGCATCATGGCCTCGTCCTCATCGTAGAGGCCTTGATACAATTGCTGATAACCCGCGCCAACCCGTGCCTTTTGATCAAGGGCCACGCCTGGGACGAAAAAATCAGCTTGAATTGCGATATCCCTCGGTCCGTATTCAAACACGTGGGTCCAGATTTCGCTGCCCGCGCCCGGTCCCTCAAGCGTGCTGGAGATCCAGCGCCGGTGCTTGCGATCAAGACTGAGCTGCACAACAAAGGCTTCTGGTTGCGCCCCTCGGTGCGCCGAGACCAAGGTCGCTCGCCAACCCCAATCCCCCGCATCCAGGAGCTCAATGCTCGCAAAAGACCCGTGATGCAAAAATGGTAAATGCGCCCAGTCCAAGGCATTTTCATACATGCGATCAAGCGACACGGGCATTCGTCGCTGATAACTACCGACCCAAAGCGCGGACGCTGATGCGACACCAATTCCCATAGTCTCCTCCTGACGCATCCAATGGTCTCCGTTAGCCGCAAAACCGATAATCCCAGATTCAAGCCTAACAAATTTTTACGCGTAGAAACCCCATCGAATGCCCCGCACAGTCGATTGGGTCTAAAGCGGCACAGTAGACCGAACGCGCCGGCGTCGAACAAAGCGCGAGCGTAGTCTCAACAGCTTCCCCGCTATCAACGTCTCAACTTAGGCTGGACACGCGACGACCGCACCTTTGCCTTCGCCGCGAGCGCCTTGCCAGGATCGCGTCGCATCATCGCCCCGTTAATCGAAACAAGTAGGTTTCCTCAACGCGCTCATTGCGCGGACGATTGCCATATTTTACGGCCCAGGCTTGCGCAAATTGTTCGAAATGGTCGGGGTCGGTTATGCGTTCTGCCTTTAATGCGTAGACAAAGTTATCTGCCTGAAGCCGAACCAAGGCATTGCGTTCGATGTGTTCGACCCACGTTGCAAGGTTATCACCCGCAAACACATGCAGATCATCCGCAACCAAAACCGTCCACAGATTGACCGAGTAAGGCCCCTCACCCTGGGTTTCCAGTTGTATGATCTCATCAGCCGCGACGCTGCGCCAACTTACCGGTAAGGCCACCGGCTCGCCGGTCAAAGCCCCGCCGGACAACGGCAGGTAATCCCCACAGCCGACTAAAGCAATGAGGACAAAACCAGTTATAAATGCGTTTGAAATAAACTTTAACATGAGAGGTCTCTGCTGTTTGATGCATGGGGTGATTGGCATTGGTGTAACCAGGTTGTAACTTCGTCGGATGGAACGCGGGGTTCACCCGCTGGTATTGATTCGGTTTTGGTTTAAGGACCCTCGATTCCGTCAACGAGCACGGACTGTTACGGCAAGGAATGTGAAGACAAGCCTCAAAACCCAAAAGGCGGTTGTAACAGAACCTCCTCGAACAAGGCCCGGCAATCGCCATAGAGGCTTAGTTTGCGCCCATCGCGCAGGTGAACCCGGGGCTGCCAACGAGCCGAGAGCGTCGCCGCGGTCACAATGACTTTAGGCTGACGCGGCGTCCTTCCCCTGATCGGTTCGCCGAACCAATTTCCCCGGTAAGGCCCCGGTATGCGCGCCCTGCTCAAAAATCACTTCACCCGCCTTGATGGTCCAATCATAGCCCTTGGCACGTTGTACCAAGCGTCGCCCCCCAGCCGGCAAGTCAAACACGGCTTCCGGCCGAAATAAACGCAATTGCTCAAAATCAATGATGTTCAAATCGGCAATCAGACCGACCTGAATTCGACCGCGATCAAACATACCAAAGGCTTCGGCGGTACTCGATGTCAACGCGGAAACAATAAACTCAAGGCTCAACTGATCGCCCCGCGTTCGGTCTCGACCCCAATGGGTCATAATAAACGTTGGCATACCGGCATCCGCAATCACACCGCAATGCGCGCCGCCATCGCTTAAACCAAACAACACATTGGGATGCTCGAGCAATTTCTTTTGCGCATCAAGCGAATAGTTTTGGTATCCCCCTAACGGTTGATAAAACAATTCCAGTCCACCATTCGCCACCAACAAGTCATACATCACCGATAGGGGCGACTCGCCCTGAGCCTTTGCCAGGCCTGCAATACTCTCATCGAAACTCGGCTCATAATTTGGCTCGTCCCCTAAAGGAAAAACCATCGCCATCAAACTATCCAGATCCTGCATAGGCCCCGACTTAATCACGGATTCTTCAGACAACAACGTTGCCTTCATACTGGGCAACTTCAGCGTTGCTAGAAGCGTTTCATGATCCAGTCTCGCTAACTCTGATCGCCAGGTGGGATGACCCACAAAGGCATGAAAGCTTGATTGCAAACCGTGGAGCACCCCAGTTGGCCGACCCGCGGCCTGGGGTCGAATCTCATGCCCTTCTAGCCTTGCCTGTTCCGCGAGGTTATACATCTTATTGTTCTGGTAGGCGGGCGCTGTGGTCGCGATGAGCGTGACGACCAGACCCGTTTGCGCCTGAAAATCCTTAACCCAGGCCCATTCATCATCGTCCCCTAGATGATCCGACACCAATTCAAATACCGCATTCGGAAGGCCCTTCATGCCCAGGCCAAGCGCCAGCATTTCGTCACGACCCGAAAAGGTTCCGGGCATGTAATCGCCATGGATATCTTTGTGCAGCAGTGTTTTAGAACTCGAAAAGCCCAGAGCACCCGCCGCAACGCCCTCCCGAACGAGGTCAGCCATTTGCTTTACCTCCTCAGCCGTCGGCGCATAGTCTGTGTTACAACGCTCCCCCATGACATAAGCCCGAATGGCACCATGGGGCACTTGGGTAGCCACATCGATGGCTCTCGGAAACCGTTCAAGTGCATCCAAATATTCAGGAAAGCTTTCCCACTCCCAATTAATTCCTTCGGACAATGCCGCACCCGGAATGTCCTCAACGCCTTCCATCAGCTCGATCAAAAAGTTTCGATCCTTTGGCTTAACCGGCGCAAACCCAACCCCACAGTTACCCATCACAACCGTTGTGACACCGTGCCAACTAGACGGCGCTAGCAAAGGATCCCAAGTCGCCTGGCCATCATAGTGGGTATGGATATCAACCCAGCCCGGTGTCACAAGCTTGCCAGTTGCATCGATTTCCCGATGCGCGGTTTGCTCGATTTTACCCACGGCTTTAATCCGCCCATCCTGCACGGCAACATCGGCGACGAATCGCGCGTCTCCTGAGCCATCGATGATCGTGCCATTTCTGATAATTAAGTCGTACATGGGCGGTCCTCAAAATTCCTGATGCTCTAAAGTATCAGGTTTTCAGTCGCGATGTCATCGGTAAAACAAGCGCCATTCATTGACGCGACGCCTTACTAGGTATTCTAAACACCTCTGATGTGAACCCAGGACCCCAAACGGCAACATCAGCGTATTTTTAAGGAATTTTTAACGGGCGTGGCAGACGAATACCAATCGAGATCACTGCTTTGCCGCCAAAAGAAAAGCAGCCCTTAGGCTGCTTTTCTTCTCGTAAGGCAACGCGACGAATTCGTCATTCGGCAGCGCTTGAACCGGCTTCTTGGTCTAACGCAGACTGAGGCGCTGGCACTTGAATCGTGTAGCCTCGCGCTTCCCATTGCGCAAGCGTCCGGCATTTCAGCTTTGAACGAACACCCGAATAATCTCGAACCTCGATTCGAGCACAGTACTTTCCATCGTCGTTAACCTTTGCGGCATAACTGACTGTTTCGTCGTCGGCCAAACCCGTGAGGGAAAAAGTTGCTAATATCAGAGACGAAGCCAAACTCATTACCTTAAATTTCATATCAATTCCTTTTGATTATCAAGTTTTGGGTTGTCAAAGACCGTCCTTTTGGCCTTCCATCTCAGTTAGGATATTTGGGTCAGAGCGTACCGACCGAGATCCTCACTGAGACAAGGATCTTTAAAGCAAACCTGATGCCAAGTTTTAAACACAGGGGGGTACCACCCAGAAACCCGACTATTACCCTAATTCGGGCGCCAACACGTTAAATTCCGGGAGCTTGTAAGAACGGCGAGGGTGCAAGGGCCGTTTTAAGCGCACTAAAATAAAGCAAGTCTCAAAAACGATGAAAGCGGCAGCCTTGGAGACGCCTCAAAAAAACAACCAAAGCATTCGCCTAACATTTGGCAGACAAACGTTCAGCCTTCATACTAGCGTGCTCATGGCGTAGTGAAGATTGTGAGTGCGCCTGTTTGATCAAGACCACTTGGCAAAAGCCAACCATCGTAATCCGCCAAAAAGAGCGTTTAACCTCATGACAACTCAGATGATAAGGCCCAACCCTTGAACCGGATCGTCTGGTTAGGTCTCGGCTTTTTGTGTGCAATGGGCTTAGCATTGCCCGCACAGGCATTAGATGGCGATCGATTTGAGTTTCGGCTCCACGGCGCTTTACTTGGCGATGTGACCTTCTTCAACACAACACCGAGGCTGCAAGCCGTAACCCAATCTAAACCGGGCACACAGACCAACCTAGATCAGAACGATCACCTGTGGGTGTCGGGCCAGACCCGGGGCATGGTGCATTGGTTTAAAAACTACGCGGCAACCTTTCGCTCGGAAGCGCGACCCAATGGCGTTAAGTCCTATCGCGTTACCGCCGTGGATGCCGACGTCCCGGAGGTCCGCCACATCGAGTTCCCGCTTGCCGCAGGTAGCACCCCTTTTGTCATCGATTTTTCAGACCGAACCCATCCACTACCCTTAAAGATAGACCCAACCCTCGACCGGGATCGAATTGACCCGCTGTCGGTGCTTCAAAACTTACTTCACCAATTAGATCGAGCGCAGACCTGCGATGCTGTATACAGGGTGTACGACGGAAAACGGCGCTATACCGTTTTGACCCAAGAGCGATCAACAGACCCAACAATCCGTGATCAAAACATCGATGCCGCCGAGCGGGCAATGCCAGAAACGGTACCGCAGTTGATCCAATGCCAGGTTACCCTGCAAACGCAAACCAAGCATCAGGCCGGTGAGCGCGCGGCGCAACCCGCTGGTTTCTGGCCCTTCAAGAAGCAAGAACAAACAATGACCATCGAATTTAAACGCCACCCTGAGGGGTATCGCTTTTCGTCCTTCGACATCAACAGCCCACTCGGCACAATCAAAGGTCGACCTGCGCCTTAAATTTGCTGATCACCAAAGATTAATCGACTGGCGGATTACTAGGGATTTTAGAGTCCAGATCGCAGTAAAAAGGGCATTGATCGAGCGCAATATAACCTTGAAGAAAGGTCTTGAGCTTGGCATTTTAAAGCTTGGCGCTCGCTTTTCGGAATGAAATAGCCGTTATCTGATCTGGACGCGTCGTGATATTTAAATACTCGATATCCAAGCTCTAATTGAGATCGGCTCCGACCAAATTACTTAGACATGAGCGCGTTGTTCTATTCAGACCAGCGGTCAAATCGCATAATCGATGCGGTTGGCTTCCTTACGACCGGGCCAAAACGACCCGAAGGATAACCGACGGGGATCATACAGAGCGCTGCGAAGGTTTCTGGTAAATCAAGCGCTGTGCGAACCAATGCTTGGTCTCGCAGTGCCAACGTTGTTGGCGCCGCGCCAAGTCCTAATGAACGCGCCATCAGCAAAAGATTCTGAATTCCGGGCCAAACCGAACCCGCTTTACGGTAAATCTCACCGCCTGAAACCGGTTCATCATAATCGTAACACGCAACAATTAACGCCGGCGCTTCGTGCATGTGGTCCATTTGCCAAACCACCGCATCCACCAGTCGTTTATGCTTAGCATTTCTGGGCTGATCCACTTCCGCTTGAATATAGGGCGCACCGTGCAACCGGTTCAGATCCGCCATTTTCTTTTTTTGGCCTGGATCTCGCACCACGATCCAAACAGGTCTGTTGCGCATTAGAACCACTTGGCGCCTGATTGGCGGCATCGATCAGTTTGACAAGCAGCGGCTCAGGGACTGGCGTCGGTTCAAGTCGACGCATGGCTCTTGAACTGTACAAAACCGTTTCTAACAGCGCTGACTCGGCATCAACGTTTATTTCATCCATCACGACCTACCCTCTTTATCTTACTTGCTTGGGGCATGACGGCCCCTCCAAGACGGTAAAAACCCCTCAATAAACCCTTAGAAAGGGTTTCAACCCACTCGTATCTGCCGGTGCAGCCGCAACGACTAGACCTTAAACGTATTCACGCCACTGGTGAAATCGTACTTGAAGGTTGGGTCACCGGTGATGGTGCCATCGCGATGAACAATGTGCGTTGCGCCGCTTGCCCAACCAATAAAGTCGCCAACCGTTAGGTCACCGATCCGTTCTGAACCTGGATCAGGCTCTGCATGGTTCTGCAGCAGAATCTCGGTGTCGCCTTCAAAAATGCCAACGGTTTGAAACCCTTCTGGACAATCACTAAAGGGCGTATGGAAAGATCCTGCAGCCTCATAGGAGAACATACCCGTTGTGATCCGACTCTCTTCGGGCTTTTCTGATTCCCGATAGCCGTACCAGCCCTTAACCGTCCACGCCATGGCGCGACAAATATGGAAATGCGAGGGAAAATCTGGCGCACCCGGATCCATCTTGTATCCAAAGGCCACCGTATTCGTCGGTTCATGCACGGTCAGCACTTTAAAATAAGAGCCTTCTCCAACCTCGACCCATTGCAGGTCATTCATTTGAACATCAGCCGTAATCTTTTCCATTGCTGCTAAATTCAATCCCATGGACTTCTCCTCTTATTTTTGTTCGGTCAATAACGATTTATTGGTGCCAAGGCGGGGCCTCGCGCCAAGTTCATGGCCTTCAGTCTTTAAATTTATCAGGCTCAGTTGGATAGATATAGTCCTCAATTACCCGACACCCGCCGATCTTGTCCGTGCCAATGGGGCTCGCGCAGCACTTTACGCTGTACTTTTCCCACAGGGCTTTTTGGCAACGGTTCCGTCTGAAAGTAAATTTGCGTGGGCTTTTTATAAGAGCCTAACGTCTTTGCGCACAGTTCAATTAAGTCGAGGGCCGTAACGCCTGCACCGTCTTGGATGACACAGGTTGCCGCCGGCGTCTCGCCCCAACGCTGGTCCGGAATCGCATACACCGCCACTTCGAGCACATCCGGATGGTTCAAGAGGACGTTTTCAAGCTCCGCGGGCCAAATATTGAACCCCCCAGAAATAATCATGTCGTCTTTTCGATCTAGAACATACAAATAACCGTTGTGATCCAGTCGCCCAATATCACCGGTCAAGACAAAACCATCTGAGGTCATGCGCTCCCGTGTCGACGCCTCGTTTTCCCAAAAGCCAAGCATCTGACCATCACATAGAATTGCAATTTCGCCTTCCGCACCCAATGGCAAGGCGACGTCTGACGCTTCCGGGTCGCGAATTTCAAGTCGCGCATAGGGTAACGCGCGACCCGCAGACCGTAACGGGTTCGAGCCCTCAACCTCGGAAAACCATTCCTTTGGCCCCATCATACACACCGGCACCGCCTCAGTTTGGCCATAGCCTTGATAGAGCACCTCGCCAAATACGGCTCGAGCCAAGTGCGCCGTCTGATCGGCAATGGGCGCGCCGCCCACTTGCATCACTTTCAAATGCGCAAAGGTCCCAGCTTTGGCAGCAGGGTGATTCGCCAGCGCGCTCAGCATTGCCGGCACCACAAACAGATAGCCCACTTGCTCTTCTTGAAGAATTCGCAATGTTTCTGCCGGATCAAAATGATCGAGCAACAGGTTGACGCCGCCAGCCAACCAGGTTGGGGTATACAAATAGCCGCTGCCATGGGAAATCGGTCCAACATGCAAACAAACATCACCCGCTTGCATGGGCGGGAAGTTATAAAACCAATCGCGCCCCGCGGCCAACCAACTGCGGTGACTGTAGGCCACCCCTTTGGCTTTGCCCGTAGTGCCGCCCGTGTGACGAATGATGCACCAATCATCGGGGCCGATTGCAATCATCGGATCCTTGGTTGAACACCCCGCAAGGTGCGCCTCGTAGCCTTCATCCCGAATAATGATGTGTTCAAGGCTTGGTACGAGCGGCGCGACTTGGCGAATTTCATCGCGATAGGCTGCTGCCACAATCACGGCCCTGCAGCCAGTATGGGACAGCATATGAGCGTGGCTTTCGAGTGCATTGCGCGCATAGAGCGGCACGCGAACGACACCCGCGATGGCGCTACCGAGAAAAAAATCCTGAGCTTGGATCGCATTATCTTCGAGCACACCGACTCGGTCACCCGCTTGTAGTCCGAGATCCAGTAACCAATTGGCCATCTGAACGCCTCGGTCCCACGCTTCACTGAACGTGAGTCGCACGCCGCCATGAATAATCGCCGTTCGATGGGCGTTATAACGTGCGGCCTGGCGCATGAGGCTGGTCACCGTTAACCCTTGCCCACCTTGCGTCGCTTTCACGTTGTTTGACTCGGCCAAAGCCCGACATAGAGCGAGTAGCCTGAACCAATCATGAACAGTCCATCGCAAACCGTCCCGAGTAAAATCGGGAGGTCAACCACGGCACCGCCAGAGGCGACTGGCGCGAGAATCGACATCACAAACAGGCCGAAAAAAGTCAGGACACCTTCAGTCTTTGATCGCCCCAGATCAATACTGCGACGGACCCAAACCGCGAGCAAAGCGGGAAGGCAAGCCGCCGCCATCAGGCAAGACAAGACCAGCGCGACTGGCTCCGCGGGAAATTGGAAGGCTTGGCCTAAAAGGCCCACAATGATACCCATCGTCAGCGCAACGCCAATATACGCGGCAAGAAACCACCAGTACTCAGCCCGAGTCGCCCGGCCATCCAGCTGCCAATACTGTTGGATTAATACGCGCTGAACGGCCCATATCGGACCCCATTCCGCCTGCAAACTCATACGATTGATTCCTCTTAGACCCAATTAACCTTATCAAATTAACACGGCGATCGCCCACCTAGCCGTCAAATCAGAACCGCCAAAAAGATCTGGCTTGATTGACTCGCCACCACCTTACCCTTAGCCTCTTTGATCCTCAAACTGGATTCACTCATGATCAAGTGCTATCTCAGAAAACCAGATTTTAAGAACCTGCGCTGCATCAAGCCTTGCCGAATGGCATCTGGTTATTTTCGTCGCGCCTTTGGCCTTCACCCGTTTCCACTGATTCTATTAACCCTGCTCTTAACAATGACCAATGCCCAGGCAGAGGCGACCCTCGCGGACCTGAAAGCACGGCTTGATTCAGACGGCACGGCCGAAAGCCTCTTATTTCTAAAGCGAACTGAGCGGCAATTGGTCTTTGCTCATATGAGCGAGCTCTATCCCACACGCGTGGTTCCATCGAGCACAGCACCCTATCCATTACCAAAATCACCACAGCCATTATCCGATGTGACCTATTCCTTATTGGGCGAAACCCATAACCTGGCTGACTTCCTGGCAAGGCCAGAACATCGCGGCCTGATTGTGGTGAGAGATGGGCACGTGACCTTAGAGCACTATGCCGCAGGCCATACACCCGAGACGCGATGGGTCTCTTTTTCAGTGACGAAGTCGGTGACCTCTTTGCTGATCGGCGCCGCCATTCAGGCCGGCTACATCGACAGCTTAGAGGACCCTATTGCGCGATACTTGCCTAGACTGCAAGCAACCCCCTACGCCGAAGCAAGCATTAAGAATTTACTTCAAATGTCGTCGGGCATCGCTTGGAACGAAGACTACGCTGACCCAGCATCGGACGTTGCCCGTGCGGGGGCCGCCAATGGGCTCGCACTTGCCAACTACCTCAGTCAATTACCTCGGGTTGCACCGGCCGGAACGCGATTTAATTACAACACGGGTGAAACCAATCTAGCGGGCGAATTGCTGCGAGCCGCCATCGGTAACAACGCCGCAACCTTTCTGAGCAACACCATCTGGCAACCGTTTGGCATGTCGAGCGATGCCAATTGGCTCTTGGGGGCGCCCGGAGGCGGCGAAACCGGTGGTTGCTGTATTAGCGCAACCCTCAGGGACTATGCTCGGCTCGGCCTGTTCGTCCTCACTGGCGGCACGCTGCCGGACGGGGAACAAGTGCTACCGACAAACTGGATAACAGAATCGATCACACCTTCGGCAGCCTTTGCAGGTTACGGTTACTTTTGGTGGCTTGCCGGTGATGGCCGGTATAGTGCCCAAGGTATCTTTGGGCAGCACATTTTTATCGATCCTGCCCAGAACCTTGTGATCGCAGTGCACAGCAACGAAGAAACCGCAGTCGATAGCCTTCATGCCCAGCACCTTGTTGCCGTTATTGAGAGACTCTCCAAAGCGCCGTGACAACCCCACGGCCTAATACCAGCCCTGGGCTCACGACCGCCCAGATCGACTGGCCATCCCTGGGCGAATCCCAGCACTGAGTCATTCGGAAACCGAGTGCGGACACGGACTTCCGCCGTGGACAAAACACCGAGTATTACGCACCGATCACCCTTGCGGCCTTTGCCTTAAAGCTGGCTCAGTTTTAATTTCAAGGCTTGCAACGCTTTGATATTTGCCCCTCGAATCTGATCCATTTCTGGGGCCGCCTGACTGATATCGCCAAGTTCCGCCAAAACAACATGCACGACATCGTGGCCATCCACCTGCTGCATAGTGGTCAGCCAGCGCTGCACGAACGGATAGGGACTGAAATCAAATACATTGGTATATTGCGGTTGGAGTTGCCCGATCTCGACGTAAGCTGCCAGATCCGCAAGCGTGACTGCACCGCCACACAAATAAGGTTGCTGCGACAACAGCGACTGATCGAAGACCTTCAGCGCCGCACTCAGGGTTTTATGCGCAGCCTGTTGGACCGCTTCTGGAATATTCAGATCTTTTCGAATGGACGGCGCCACCAAGCCCACCGAGGCTTCTCGAATATTGCGATGGTGGTAGTGCAGGTAGGCGTCAATCCTGGCCCGGGATTGGGGCTCGCTAGGATAGAGATCCTCCCAACCATGGGCCCGGGCCAAATAGGTCATGATGGCGTGTGCCTCGCCCAGAGTGAATCCAGTCTCGCGCGCTTCAAGACAGGGGATCGTTCCCATGGGATTCTTCGCTAAGAAACTCGGATGCCGACTGCCATTATCACCCTTGGATCCCGGATTGGTCAGCACCAAATCGAAGGGCATTTTCTTGAGCAACAGTAACCACATCACCGCCCGCACGGGCTGCGAAAAAGGAACACCGTAAAGTATCAATGGATGCATCAGAAACCCTCTAAGCCGCTTTAAAGCGTCGATTAAATCAGGGTCAGACTGGATTGCCAAATCGGATTCATGCTGGCCGGGCACCTCTCGACCCCGCGGTGAGAACAAGCGGTGATAACCAGCAGTGATAACCAGCGCCAGCATCCTCTAAATCTTCGCCGCGTCAATCCGCAGCCATGGCCAAACTGTCTGTGAGCTGCGAGACTTAAGCGCACTGATCCAGCGAGGTGGTTTTACGTGTCCAACTGTTTCTGTGGCAACCCAACGTTGGCAGAACAGTGCTGCTTGCCCTTACTCAAGGGGACTGAAACAGCTTCGAGCTGTGAACGCCTCATGCGCGCTCGATACACGGCTTATGCCCTAAAAGACGAGTCGTTTTTACTCGCAAGCTGGCACCCATCCACGCGGCCACCCGACGTGCCCTTTGATCCTTTAACCCAGTGGTTCGAACTTAAAATCATCGCAAGTCATGGCGGGGAACCCGATACCGCTGGCGAGGTCGAATTCATCGCCAAATTCAAACAACAGGGCAAGGCCTATAAAATGCACGAACGCAGTCAATTTATTCAAGAGCAGGGGCAATGGTTTTACCTAGACGGCGCCATTATGTAGCCCCGGCTCAGAAGATCGAATACGGCCCCACCAAACTAGCCTATTCACCGGCCCGCCGACAATGCCTTTTAGCTCGATCCTGCAGGCTCAGGCCCAGCAGAACGCGCCTAAAAATAAACCCGGTAGCAACGCTTACTGCGGACCACCGCTGAGCACTGCCAATTCAAGTTGCAGCGCTTGACGACCGGCTTCGGCCTCACGATCCTCCGGATAATAGGCCAGCTCAGATGGGACCTCACCGGCAACACGGGTACCAATCAGCACTCTGGGTTCGGCATAATCATAAGGCCTGGCTCGGTGCAGTAAGGCTCGGTTGTCCCACAATAAGGTATCCCCCACGCGCCATTGATGTTGATAAACCCGCGCCGGATCTGACACCACCCAATTAACCAACTCACTGAGCAGCGCGCGACTTTCTAATCGTGACAGTCCGGGTATCCCAAACGCATGCCGTCCAACGAACAAATTCGGCACGCCAGTTTCTGGGTGCACTTTCACCAAAGGCCGAAGATAGGCCTCACCATGATAAAGACTACCGGGACGTTGTTCGGGATAGTGCCCAAGATCATTGGCCTGAGAATACTGGGTCGAGTGGTAGGCGCTCAAGCCGCTAATGCGGGCTTTCATTGTTTCTGGCAAATCCCTGTACCCCGCACGCAGATCCGCAAGTTCGGTCTCGCCGCCCTCGTCTGGAACCTTAACGGCGGTGAGCATGGCGCACTTGCTGCTCACGGGCCAATAGGTCGAGTCGGTATGCCACGCTTCATTGCCCAGGTTGGTCTGCATGCGCAAGCTGGCAACCGGAAAAATCTCGCTATAATCACCGCCCTCAAGCTTTACCTGATTGGCCAGGGGCACAGCGCCAAACTCAAGGGCGCCAAAGCGCGCGCCAAAGCTGATTTGTTCCGCTTCAGATAGCGATTGGCCCGGGAACACAAGAAACCCAAACTTTAAGAACGCGGCATTGAGTGCCGCGAAGTCGGTTTCGGTCAATGCGCTTAAAACAACCCCAGAGACCGATGCCCCAAAGTCTTGGGTTCCGATTGGCTCTATGTGCATGAGCATCCTCCTGATCCTACAAATTAACGCAAATCCCTTGCATTAACCATCACCTCAGTAAGGCGCTCTGCATCAGCCGGTTTCTACCCACGCTCAATTTGCTAAAGTAATGGGTAAGGAAAAGGAGTCGCCTGTGTCAGAAGTCTATCAACAGCTCAATCAAGCCCAATTTTGCCCAACGATGACCTTTTTTGGTTTAAACCACATCAAGACCGACGCTGAAACGACGTATTTCGACGTGACGTTTCCTGCTGAGTCACTCAATCCAATGGGGTTTGTTCAAGGGGGGATGATCACCGCGGCGCTTGATGATGCAACTTCGATTGTCATGATTGATGGCTACGATCGAAAAAAAGCGCCGCTCTCAACCAATCTGCATATCCTGTTTCACCGCCCGATGTCAGAGGGCCTGGGTCACATTGAGGTCAAAATCATCAACCTCGGCAGGAAAAGCGCAACCTCGGAAGGCCGTTTGTTTGATCCGAACCAGAAACTCATTGCCACCTTGTTGCATTCGGCTCAACCCGTCGAGACCGGGCGTTAGCAGTGCAGCATGTGATCGACCCGTCCTGATGACGGGTCGGAAGATCGCATCGCGCCTAAGAATAGTCGTAAAAGCCCTTCCCGGATTTTCGACCTAACCAACCCGCCCGAACATATTTGCGCAACAGCGGATGGGTGCGATATTTCGAATCGCCAAACTCCTGATGAAAAACATCCATCACAGCCAAGCACACATCCAGTCCAATCATGTCAGCCAGGGTTAACGGCCCCATTGGATGATTGGCGCCTAACTTCATGGCCGAATCAATATCTTGGGCAGATGCTATGCCCTCTGCAAGAATGCCCACGGCCTCATTGATCATCGGGACCAGAATTCGATTCACGACAAAGCCCGGTGCCTCTGCGACCTCAACGGGCTGTTTGCCAATTTTAAGCGCCACAGCATGAACGGCGTCAACGGTTTCTTGAGACGTTGCAATGCCCCGAATGAGCTCCACCAGCTTCATCACCGGCGCGGGATTAAAAAAGTGCATGCCCATGACCTGCGCCGGCCGATTGGTCGCGCTGGCGATTTCCGTAATCGACAACGAGGAGGTATTCGAAACAAACAGGGTCGAGGGCTGACAGATCGCATCGAGTTCCCCGAAAACCACTTTTTTGATGGCCATGCTTTCAATAATGGCTTCAACAATCAGATCGCAATCCGCAACGGCCTCAAGTGCGGTCGCCGCCTGAATTCTGCCGAGGATCGCCTGATGCTCGATTTCCGGCAAGGTGCCTTTGGCCACCTGACGGTCGAGGTTTTTACGAACGATGTTCAGGCCGCCACTGACCAAGTCTTCCGAAACATCCCGCAGCACCACCATCAATCCTGCCGCCGCGAAAGCCTGAGCAATGCCCGCACCCATCGTTCCTGCACCCAACACGGCTATTTTTTGCATGGTTTGCTTCCTAATATTGACTGGCCGCGAACCTTATCAAGATTGCCTAAGCCGTGCAATTGACGCGCCGTGTGTTCACTACGCTGAGAATCAAAGCATCTTTGCGATGTCAGCTGTTATCATGACTCGCTGAGCAACCGATTATCCGCCGCGCGGGCGATCCCTTTCCCCGGAATAACCAGCGCAACGTCTCAGAGCCCACAAAACGGTTATCAATATTTCAAAAATTGGCTAAAGTGCCTTATGAATCTCGATCTTGACACGGGCCGACTCATTGTCTTCCTCACCGGCTTCGGCTTTTTCTTAGGCTTGGAAAGTCTGCTGCCCGCGCGCCCACTCGAAGACCGCAAACACCGGCGGTTACTGCTGCATGGCATCATGGCGAGCGTGAACACCCTGCTCGTACGAACCCTCACCTTTGTACCCATGCTCACCTGGCTGGTTTATGTCGAGCAACAAGGCTGGGGGATTGCCCGCTGGCTCGGACTTTCGGGCTGGTTAGAATTTATAATCTCGGTGATCGTGTTGGATGCCTTTGATTACTTTTGGCATCGTGCCAATCATCGCGTCACTTTTCTATGGCGGTTTCATAAAGCGCATCACACCGACACTCAAATGGACGTTTCAACGGCCCTGCGGTTTCATCCGGGGGAGTTATTGTTGTCGACCCTTGCCAAAGCAACCTGGGTTGTCATCTGGGGGCCATCCACCATTGCATGGTTTGTATTCGAGGTCCTGGTGAGTTGGTGCGCACAGGCTCATCATGCCAACTGGGATCTACCCGACAGCTTCGAGCGGATGCTTCGGCGGGTCTGGGTCACGCCGCGCTTTCATGCCAGCCATCATCTCGTTGATCGCCGCTACGGGGACCGCAATTTTTCCACCTTGCTCAGCATTTGGGACCCCTGCTTTGGCACCGCGGCGAATCCACTCGATCGCGCGCAAATGGCAAACCTTGACCTTGGCCTGCCCGATGCGCGTGCGCAAACTGCTTCATTCAAGCACTGGCTGATCGAACCGGGGTCCCGCAACAACCTTGCACTCAGCCAGCAACCGGCCATTGAGGAAGGGCATTAGCCTTCACTCGTTGATCTGTTTTCTGTTAAAGTAGGGCCCATCAATAACTTAATAATTCAATTTCAAAACCTAGGGAGCTATCCATGAAGCAATTACTCTTAATCAGTTGTCTCTTGCCTTGTTTAGCGTTGGCCGCGGAACATGGTGGCACCGCGGCACCCGAGAAGAAGCAAGAACACGGTGGCCAGGCGGCGGCTGAAAAACCGCATCAAGAACATGGCGGCAAAGCGGTTGAGGAAAAAGCCCACGCGGAACACGGCGGTGAGGCGGCGCCTGAAAAAGCTGCCCACGAGCATGGTGGCGAGCCCGCCGCAGCAAAGCCCAATGATCAGTAGCGAGTAGGATACACCCCTAAGCAGCATGGCTTCACGCACGTTTATTTCTGGTAATGATTTTCCAATCAAAGGCCATTGCTGCCAGCTGCTCTGGGCTTGCCTGCTTTTCCTGAGCACCGCCCTGCAGGCTGCGCCGCCCAAGGCGCCAGCAACCCAGTTTTATGCCGACGATATCAAGGCTGCGATGGCGGCACACATTCAGGAGTTGAGCCAAGTAGATGGGTATTGGCGTACCGTGGATGACAAAACCCTGGACAATCTGGTCCTGAAATTTGTCCAGGTGCACGACCCCGTCCGCCAAATCAATCAACGGGTTTATTTCGCTTGTACTGATTTTCATGAGCAGGGCAATGACGAGAAGATCTACGACATGGATTTCTGGCTTGAGCCGGTCAATGGCGCGCTCAAAGTGTTTCAGACAAAGGTTCATAAAGAGCCGAGGAACACCCTTCTGTACGGCTGGTATAAGCATCCACGGTACACCTTCGTCAACGATGAAATCGAGTATCTCTATTAAGGCGACCCCTTAGACGTTCGCGCTGAGGCAACGGGACTTACCCGACAGGTCTCAACTTTCAGCGCATCACGGGGGCGTTCTAACCCCTAGGGCTTAGATCCTGTTCAGAACGCTCAGGCTTGCTGCACACGCTTGGACCCAGGCGAGTCAGGCCGTTTTAAACGGCCTAAAGAATTTTCGGCGGAACCGAATTGATCTAAGGAAGGTCCCCCCGCGTACCGGATGCAAATTGATCGATGCGCACAATGAACCGTTCCCTGACCGTCCTGCTCCTGTCTTTGATGACCTTGCCCTGCCTGGCACAAGTGTTTGATTTTGACGTTCTGCTCAACGACAAACCCATCGGCCGTCACCAGATCAAAATCACCGTCGAACCCGAAGGGCGCACCGTGGTGCAAGGCGATGCCGACTATACGGTAAAACTGCTGGGTATTACGTTGTTTGCCTACGAGCATCAACATCGAGAAGTCTGGGATGGGAACTGCTTAAACGCGTTCGCGTCGACCACGGTCACCAATGGTGAAATTGAGCAGCTTACCGTGACCCGTAACCCGGAGGGCTACGCGTTAATCACGTTAAAAGCAGACAAACAGTTTGCGCGGGACCAACTACCCTGCGCTTGGTCCTATGCTTACTGGCGGAAAGGCTTTACAACGCAACAGCAACTTATGAATGGCCAAACCGGCGCGTTGAGCAGTGTATCGATTGAACGCCTGACCCTAGACATGCCAATCCAGGACGGCGCCTATCAGGACGGAGCTTCTCAAAACAGGGCTTCTCAGAACAGCGCTTCTCAGCGCAGCGCTTTGGCCATGCTGCCGGCTTCCGCTGCCCTGTCGTCAACTGCTGGCGCCGGTGACCGCTATCAGTTGGTGACCAAGGATCAAACGATCATTGTGCATTACAGTCCAGCGGGGCGGTGGAATGGATTGAATGTTGAGCTTGCCCCAAACCGAGTTCTGACCTATCGACCGCGTTCCACGCGGTGAAACACTCGCATCATTGCCTTGGCGTCGTATTACTGAGGTTCAACCGTCGGCATTAATGAGGTTTCTTCGGATAAGAAGCCGCCCCATTTCGCACCCGGCTCGAACAGTTTCGCCTCGTCTGCCTGAATTTCTTGTGCAATGGCTGGGTCACTAAGATGCGCCATACAGGCTTTCTGGGTTGCCCAGTCAGCAAACCACATCTCTGTGATGACATCAAAAGGGGGATTGGGCGTCGACAGATGGGCAGGATCTAGATAGCGCCGAACATACGTAACCGCATACCCTGCCAACACCCGCTCACCAATTTTTCGATGATGGGCTTCGTAGTAATCGATAAACTCGGCTAGGCCCAGGTCCTTGCGACGCTTTAAAAACACAACTTGCTTAATCATCTATTACCTCTTTAATTGCGCGCTTGCTTAGACGCTATTTCTTAGACGCTATTTCTTAGACGCTATGTCTTAGACGCGATGTCTTAGACGCTATGTCTTCGACGCTAATGTATGCGACCCTCATTCTTAGCCCCTCATTCTTAGCCCCTCATTCTTAGACCGTTTGGCTTCGGCCCAGCCAGCCCTGCAGAATCTCATTAAGACCAAATCGAGGCAAGCCCGCAAGGCTTTAAACGCTCCGGCAAGTTAAATCGCCCCCAAAGGATCCATAGCGTGACCCTTTAAAACCGTCGCCGAAGACGGACCCGGACAGCCCCCCCTTTTAGCGTTCTTTTAGGTCGCCGAATATTGGATGACCCAGCAAGCGGATGTGGGGTACAGTGCAGGAAAGAGACTGATGCACCCACCGCGCAATCATCCGGAGCAGATCATCAACCCGATAGAACCCAATACCGCCCAACAACCGTCCAACGGTAAGAAAGCAATCGGGTTTTGGCGGGGTTGGTCTCTGGTGGTGGGCGGTACCATCGGCTCCGGTATTTTCATGTTACCCGCCCTATTAGCCCCTTTCGGCCTGATGGGCATCATCGGCTGGCTCATCGCGGGCGCCGGCGCTTTGGTGTTATCGCTTATGCTGGCGGATCTGGCCCGTACCCTCCCCATCATCGGCGGCCCCTATGCCTACGCCCGAGCGGGTATGGGAGACTTCATCGGTTTTTGGGTTGGCTGGGGCTACTGGATCGCCCTCTGGGCGGCCACCGCGGCCATTGCAGTGGCGTGCGTTGGCTATTTATCCTTTTTCTTTCCGATCCTGACCTCAAACGGTCTCATCTCCGCTGCCGCGACCCTTGCACTGATCTGGACTTTGGTCCTGATCAACAGCCAATCCATTGCGGCGTCCGGTAATGTGCAACTGCTCACCACGGTGCTTAAAATCCTGCCACTACTCTTGGTTGGCGGTTTGGGCTTAACCATGGGGTCAACCGAGAACCTCCCCGCGCTAAATCCGACCGGCGGTTCCTACCTTGCCGTCATTGCAACCAGCGTAACCTTGGTCATGTGGGCTTTTGTTGGGCTAGAAGGCGGCACGGTGCCGGCCGCCGACATGAAAGACCCAGAGCGCCTCATTCCAAAAATCCTCATTACCGGCACCTTAACCGTCTTGGTGGTTTACTTAATTGCCTATCTTGGTGTTGTTTTGCTCTTGCCAGCGGCCGCATTGTCCGCATCAAACGCCCCCTTCGCCGATGCTTCGGTATTGATCCTCGGTAGGTCCGGCGCTAGCGTCATTGCAGCCGGCGCGATTATGGCAACCTTCGGTGCACTCAACACCCAGATCCTGTTATCGGGCCAGCTGGTTCGCGCCATTTCATTGGACGGGCTCTTTCCGGGACGACTCGATCAGCTGAACAAAGGCGGCACGCCCGCCAGAGCGATGATCGTTTCAGGGGTTTTGGCGAGCCTCCTGGTGATCATGAACTACCAAAAAGGGCTGGTCGAAGCCTTTAACATGATGATTTTGCTCTCGACCTTAACGACCTTGATCCCGTTGGCCTTCGCTGCGGTCACCGCCATGATTCTGTTTCGATCAAAACCGGGCGCTAAGAAAAAGCTCATCACTGCGGCGCTGGCTTTTTCATATGCGCTGCTCGTCATTATCGGCGCCGGCCAAGAAACCGTTTATTTCGGCTTTATTTTATTGGTTGCCGCCATGCCCTTTTACGCCTTTGTAAAGCGGCAACCCAAGTCCGACGACCCAACCTAAACGCAACCGATTCAAACTCAATGGGCCCAAGGGCCGTAGAACGATAGGTTAAGCCACCAAACGTTGCCAAGAACAAAACGCTATGAAAATCGCGATCATCGGTGCGGGCTTGTCCAGCGCAGTCCTTTGTCAAACCCTCAGGCGCTTGGGCTCGCTGCACATCTTCGAAAAATCCCGAGGTATTGGCGGCCGAATGGCCACGCGTCAAAGCGCAGCCGAGTCCTGGGACCATGGCGTACCGTGTTTTATTGCTCGGGACCCTGCGTTCAAGCAGTTTCTTCAACCGTTTCTTGATGACCATTCCCTCACAGAGTGGCAGCCAAAAATGACGACCCTGAGCCTTGAGAAAAAACCGTACAAGCGAGCCTGGTTCGAGCCCCATTATGTGGGCCAACCGACGATGAACCATTGGATCAAGCCCATTTTTGCGGGGCATCCGATGGAAACCCAGGTCGATATTCAATCAATTTATGGCGAACCCGGTCATTGGCACCTTGCAGCCAATGATCAACACTTCGGCCCCTTTGATTGGGTTATCTCAACCGCCCCACTGACCCCAACAAGCGCCCTGTTTGACCGCTTCAACTTTTCTCTTACCGCACGCTACCAATCCGGGTTCACGCTGCTCTGCCGTATGCCGACAACGCCAAGTTGGGATCGGGCCGTCTGCCAGGATGAGGTGATTGCTGAACTCATCGTTTCCAAAAGTCGACCCGGGCGATCCGATTCAAACACGTTGGTGGCACATGCCCAAGACCCTTGGGCCACCAGGCAGATTGAAGCCGAACCGGCAATGGTTGAACGAGCGCTCACTGATGCTGTCGAGGCGCTCCTGAACACACAACTTGAGGCTCCGAAATTGCACCGCTGGCGCTCAGCGAAAGTGATCGAGCCTGCCTTGAACACGCATTGGCTGGATCCGAAACTTCAACTGGGCGCCTGCGGCGATTGGGGGGGCACCGAGGGCGTTGAGTCCGCGTTTTTATCGGCCAAAGCGCTCGCGGAAGCGTTCGTCAGCGACGGCAAGTGATCTCAACAAAACAGTGCCTTAGGCAATCAGCCCACATGAGACTAGCTTCTGGAACGACCTTACGTCTTACAGCTGGATTGATTTGCCGGAGCGTGGTTCGATCAACGGCAAAATGACGAATGTTTTAAGTCAGTTTTAGCATTGCCGTCATATCCCAATTCCTAGTTAGGAGGCATATTTCACCTGAGCGCGATATAAACTGACTCTGATGGCCGAGTAAAATAACGTTGGTTACGATGCGATAAGGTAATCATATTAGAATTGTATATTAGGATCTGTAATGGCAGATGATTGTAAAATTTGTTCGCAAAATAATAACCAGGCTGAATTAGCATCTCGCCTCATTTGGCAAAATGACGAATGGTTATTACTACATCACAGAGAACCCTATCCACTTAACGGGTGGCTACTGCTTCAGCCTAAAAGACACATTCAGGGCGTTGCTTATTTTAATGATCGCGAAGCATCTGATTACGGTTTTATCACAAAAGCAGTTAGCAAAACCCTTCAAGATGTTTTGCATGTTCCTAAGGTTTACCTGATCGCCTTTGGAGAAAGCATCGCGCACATGCACCTTCACTTTATACCGAGATTCGAACAAATGGCGTCCCAATATTTAGGTTTTGGAATCGCTGACCTTTACAGGTCTGTATCAGATAGATCAGAGGAGTCTGCAAATGCCAACGACGTTCATAACACTATATTGGAATTGAGGAAAAGGTTCGAAAAAACCCCACCAATTAATAACTAACCCGTATTACGTCTCAACGCCTAGCAACCATCTTGGAACGCCAGTCTTTTAAAGAGCCTGGCGAACTCAGCAGAGATCTCAAAACGAGCACATATTGACTCATTATTTTATAATCAATTGTTCCAGTTTGATTTGATCGGCTGCGAAGTTTCGGATGCCTTCGGCAAGCTTTTCGGTCGCCATCGCGTCGTCATTCATAGACCATCTAAAGCTCGACTCATTCATCTCAATCTGAGGACGCGACGGGTCAGACACCGGCGTGAGTTGACGGGTGAGCGGCCCCTCATCGGCTGCGAGCGCGCTCAATAGGTCCGGGCTAATGGTCAGTCGGTCACAACCGGCTAGGGATTCAATTTCGCCTAGATTCCGGAAACTGGCGCCCATCACCACAGTCGGATAGTTGTGCGCCTTGTAGTACTGGTAGATTTGCTGCACCGAGACAACGCCGGGATCACTTTCGGCCGTATACTCAATGCCAGTCTTGGCCCGGTGCCAATCAAGAATTCGGCCAACAAAGGGAGAAATTAGATAAACCCCGGCCTCAGCACAGGCAACCGCCTGAGCAAAGCCAAACAGTAAGGTTAAATTGCATTGGATGCCATCGCGCTCGAGCGCTCTGGCGGCATTGATCCCCTCCCAAGTGCTCGCGATTTTTACCAAGATCCGATCTGATGAAATGCCTTGGCGCTCATAGTGCTCAATCATTGTTTTGGCCTGGGCAATCGTCGCCTCGGTTTGGAATGACAACCTGGCGTCGACTTCTGATGACACTCTGCCTGGGATCAATTTCAAAATTTCACAGCCAATATCGACTGCAAATTGCAGGCAAGCAGCCTGCATCCCAGCCTCGCCACTGATGCGCTTCGCGGTTGCTTTAGCCGCGGCAAGCGTGCCTTGATAGGCCGGCAAACTCGCCGCTTTCAGCAGCAAGGATGGGTTCGTGGTGGCATCAAGCGGCTGATATCGCGCGATCGCTTCAATATCACCCGTATCGGCAACAACGTCGGTCATCGCTTTGAGTTGATCTAATTTGTTCACGCTCTTCTCCTGGGCCTTACGGCCGTAATGATGTCATTCACACTGATCCCCGGGAACAACCGCCTCGAGCATTGAGCCCCATACCACCGCACCATTTGGTGTTGCAAAATGGTCACCCTCCGACGGTTCATTACAAACTGCGGTGTTAATCGCCTGCGCGGACATAAAATGGAATGTTGGCATGTCCCACGCCCCCCAAGCGATCCACAACGTCGACGAACAAGCGATACGCCCCCGGCTTGTCTGGCATCAACACTTGAACCTTTGCGCCCGGGGTCGAGGCGATTAAATTGGGCACCGGTTCTGGCACCACTTCGGCATCGCCGCCGACCTCTGTTGCTTGACTCTCCGGCCGGACAATCCAGCGATAGGTTAAGGCATCCTTTTCTGGATCCTGCACTGCGACAAGGGCCTCAAGCGTTTCACCTGCGGCGGCTTTAACACTGCCATTCGGTGGTTGTCCATTAAGACTGATTCCTGAGACCCTCGGCGCTCGGTTCATCGGCCAGCGGCCCTGCCAAATAAACTGTAAGGCATCCGCCGCTTCTGTGCGGGCCCCATTTTCCATGAGCGTGCCATACCAAGTTGGGGTCCGCTCTTGTTTTTGTCCCCAAAGAAACGCGTAGGCGCCAATGATGCGACCCGGGTTGGCCGCGATCACCTGCTCAAAACCTTGAACATAATGCGCTGCTTTCTCCGAACTGGTTAACTCAATTGGCGCTTGCCAATCCGTGCTGGGCACCTCCCAGTGACCCACCGTCCCCCATTCGGTCACCATTAAGGGTTCGGTTAAGCTCAATTGGTCCATCGCCTGTTCGAGCCCCATGATGCCGCCATAAACTTGGGTGCTGATAAAATCAAGGGCTGGCGCTCTTGCGCGCACCAGGGCGATCTCCTTCGCGCCAAGACCCGCCAATGCGGTGGTTACGGGATGGTTGGGGTCAACCTCCTGAATCATCAAGGCAATCTCGTTGACCGCATTCCAAACTTTTGGATTGTTTGATCCAATATTGAGCTCATTGCCAAGGATCCAGGTTAGCAGCGCCGGATGGTTTTTAAACCGATCAACCTGCTCGCGAAAGCCGCGCAGCTGCCGAGCAACCGCCGCCTGATCGTTATAATCGAAACCAAGCCGTTCCCGGCCCACATCGAGACACAGCGACACCGTTAAGCCCAAAGCGTGCGCGTCATCTAGAATCTGTCCGTCACCGACATGCCACGTTCGGATCGAGTTCGCGCCATGGGCCTTCAACGCGGTTAATGATCCAGCAACCGCTCCAGCGCCATTTGGGCGATAGGGCTTTCCGTCTCGAAGCAATAAATAGGCGCCGGGCTGGCCAACAATTTCAACCTTTGCTGGATGCCAATCAGGGGGCGTCTCTGGCGCTGTACAGCCCAGCACACCCACTAAAAGCAGTGGCCAAATAAAGGGTTGGATTGCAGGGTAAGCGCAATCCGGCCATCTCATTGGCCAGCCTAGGCGAGTGAGGACCAACCTTATAATAGAATCTAGCAAACACATCATTATTGATAACTCGGACCCGTTGATGCGCGCGTCACGACATGACAGGCAAACGAGCGTTCAGACAAATCGACAGTCTCCCCGCGAAGTTTCTGGATCAGCAAACCGGTCACCGCTTCTGCCATTTCGACGATGGGTTGGCGAACAGTGGTTAAAGGCGGCCAGATTCTCGACGCGATAGGCGTGTCGTCAAAACCAACAACGGATAGATCCTCCGGTATGCGCAGACCGCGTTCTCTTGCCTCAAAAATCGTACCCGCAGCCATATCATCATTGCTGGCAATAATGGCAGACGGCGGCGCTCTAAGATCTAACATCGCTCGGGTGGCGGATTTGCCAGATTCAAAACTGAACTGCCCATCCTGAACATATTCCCCGTGGTATTCGATCTCATTGGCTTTCAGCGCCCGTAAGTAGCCTTCAAATCGATGGGCTGTGGCGGCATGAATCGGATCCCCTTTAATAAACCCTAGGCGCTGGTGCCCTTGATCAATCAAGAACTGCGTGACCTCATAACTCGCCTGTTCATCATTACAGTGGATACTGAGTCCCTCAGCAAGCGGCATTCTGGGCGCGATCCGAGCAAAAGGAATTTCCAAATCCGTTAATAAGCGCTGAATCGAAGTAAAATCGCCCATTGGCGCGGGTAATATCACCCCATCAAGACGAGATTGGGACACAAAACGGCGAACATCCTGGATCAGATCCGGGTTGGGCAAGGTCAGCGGCAATAGCAACAACGTATAGCCCCCAGCCTCACAGGCTTTCAGTGCCCCGTTTAAGACTTTCTGCACATAGCTAAATTCGTTGGGATTTTCGTAAATCAGACCAATGACATAAAAGCGCTTGCCCGACAGCACCCGGGCTGCGGTGTTCGGCTGATAATGCAACGCATCGATGGCTGCGAGGACTTTTTCTCGAGTACTTTCCCGAACATTGACTTCCACGTTGACGACCCGAGAAACGGTTTTAATCGAAACACCCGCCTTTTTCGCCACATCGAAGATGGTTGGCGCCTTGGTCCGTCGGCGATTTTCAATTTGATCGTGATCGGTCATGGTTGTTTTCGTTCAGTCATTGGGTTGATGGGCCACTTTCACCTGCACTACCGGGCTTGGCCCCCGCCGGTATCCTTTCATATTCAAGCACGTTTCTGCCCCCATGCGAAGGTAACCTGCGACAAGGGTGTTTTACCGCGCTCGCTCAAACGATCAGCGCTCGAAGGCAACATCACTCTTTGACGTGACGAGGCCTTGGCGGCAGTCTTCGCCATCGACGGTTTTCGACGCTGCCCATAAACCGCTCACAATCGGCGCATCCAATCACCGGCTCTCGGTCTTTGAATAGGGTTGTCAGCAATTCACGCGGCCATCGCTTGGGTCAAATCGAGAACCCCATTTTGTAACGTCGCGCCATCATCCATTGAAGCCCCCGAGCGATCCTTCATCGCCACTCATAGGCCCTCCCTTGATGAACTAAGCCTCGAACACGGCTCAGCAAACGTCAAGCTGGCGGCTCAATTGGGCACCATCCAGGGTTAAATAGACACCCGTTACAACCCCGCTGCCCGGAAACGTCCAATTGCCCTCACTGGATAACCATTTCGACGCATTTCGGATTGACAGTCCGAGTCGCCTGCGATGATATTAACTTCGAAAAAGAGAGTTTAAAGCACTCCGTAAGACCAATTGACCTCCTACGAGGCGGTGCAGCGATCCAAAGTCAAAGGGTTAACCCGGATCTAAGGGCGACCATCTTAAAGACGGCATCTCCGGATAAAAACAATCTTGAACAAAGCTAGGCTGAGGGTTATGCAACACCTAAACATCACACCGGCCAGCGCCCTGGCTGGGTCCGACGCATTCGTCACCTTTGCGGGCGAACGCTATTATCAAATTTGTGACGTTGATGCCTTGCCACCATTTTTCATCAGCCTGGCCTCGAGCGGTGATCACTGGCTGTTTATCTCATCATCGTCTGGTTTAACCGCTGGTCGAAGCTCACCAGAGTATGCCTTATTCCCCTATATTCCAGTCGATCGAATCCACGAAGGCCATCAACACACCGGCGCCCTCACCCACATCAAAGTGCAGACTGAGGGTCAACCGCAAATTTGGTCACCGTTCTTCCATCAAAAGCCTTGGAAGGGTCCGTGCACGCGCAACCTGTACAAGAATACGCTCGGAACCAAGATCTGTTTTGAAGAAATTCACCATGAACTGCAGTTGACCTTCCGACTGACCTGGTCTACCAGCGAGCAATTCGGGTTTGTTGCAAGCTGCGAACTGCTGAATCATGGCCAACAGACTGTTGCGTTAACATTGCTGACTGGATTGCAAAATATTTTACCAGCAAACACCCCACGGGCCATTCAAGACTCCTCGAGCAATCTCGTTGACGCCTATAAACGCAGCGAACTCGATCAGCAAACCGCATTGGGCCTCTACACGCTCTATTCTGCGATTTCAGATCGTGCCCAGGCGAATGAATCCCTCCGGGCCAATACCGTTTTCAGTCTCGGACTGACCGATGCTGAAACCCTCATCTCGACGGAACAATTACAGCAGTTCCTGCTAAATGAACAACTGGTACCGACATCGGAAACAAAGGGCGTACGCGGCCTGCACCTTACCCACGCCCGACTGACCCTCCCGCCGAGCCAGGACCAATCCTGGGACATCGTCGCCGACACCCAAAGCAATCAAAGCCAGGTCATCGCCTTAAAAGCGAGGTTAAAAGACCCAACCGCCTTGCGGCAAGCAATCCACAAGGATGTCGCATTGGGGAGCCGAGAATTGGCCCGTCTGGTTGCTGGCAGCGATGGCCTGCAAGCCTCAGGCGAAGAAACCGTGACCGTGCATCATTACGCCAACGTTCTGTTCAACATCATGCGGGGCGGCACCTTTATCGACCATGGATTAATTACCAAAACAGATTTTCTAAAATCAGTACAAACCTTTAACCAGATCCTGCTGCCCCAAGCCGAACAAGCCTTGCAAGACTTGCCCGCTCAGTGCCATCGAAGTACCTTCATGGCCTGCATCGCCAAAAGTCAGTCAAAGCAATTGCAGCGACTTGCCCAAGCGTATCTACCCATTAGCTTTGGCCGCCGGCATGGTGACCCATCCCGGCCTTGGAACCATTTCGAAATAAAACTTAAAGACGCGGATGGTCAGCGATTACTGGCTTACGAAGGCAATTGGCGGGACATTTTTCAAAACTGGGAAGCCTTAAGCCTCAGCTTTCCTGATTTTATTCCCAGCATGATTGCAAAATTTGTGAATGCCTCCACCATCGATGGCTATAACCCCTATCGGGTTACCCAAGATGGGTTCGATTGGGAAGTCGAAGACTTAGAAGACCCTTGGAGCTACATCGGTTACTGGGGAGACCATCAAATCATCTACCTCCTGAAATTTCTGGAGCTGTCTGAGGCGTTTCACCCGGGTCTTTTGACTGAATTAATGACCGAGCCTTTATTCAGTTATGCGAACGTGCCCTACAGGCTAAAACCCTTCGAGGACATGGTTCAAGATCCGAAGAACACGGTTTTGTATGACGAGGCGCTGGCCAATCAGATCGAAGTCAGGACATTAGCACTCGGCGGGGATGGCAAGCTGATCTTGACCGCTGACAATCAAGTCTATCAAGTCACTTTGTTGGAAAAACTTCTGGTGCCGCTGCTGAGTAAGTTATCCAATTTCGTTGTCGGTGGCGGTATCTGGCTCAATACCCAACGACCCGAATGGAACGATGGCAATAACGCTTTGGTGGGTTCAGGGGTCTCGTTTGTCACCTTGTGCTATCTCAGGCGCTATACCCAGTTTTTGAAAACGAGCCTGGCAACCTGTTCTCATCAGGTCAATCTGACCGACGCGGTGGGTGATTGGCTTGCGCGTACAAACGGCATCCTAAAAGACATCAGGGCCTCGGTACAGAACACTCCCATTAGTGCAGAGCAGCGATTCAGCAGCCTAAAAGCCCTTGGTGAGGCTGGGAGCCAGTACAGAGCACGGGTCTACGAAGCCGATGTACTCGAGACAGGTGTCTTTGAACGATCTTTGATCGAATCGCTCATCGATTCTGCCTTAACCCTATTCGACCGAACCATTGCCGACAATCACCGCGAGGATGGCCTCTACCAGACTTATAACTTATTGAAGACCGAAAACCAGCGCACCTCGATCACGCACTTGTACCCGATGCTGGAAGGACAAGTTGCGATCTTGAGCGCCAAAGCACTGGATCCAGTCGCCGCCATCGCTGTTCTTGACGCTTTGTTTGAGAGCGACATCTATCGACCGGACCAAGAGACCTTCATGTTGTACCCAGATAGAGCGCTAACGGACTTCTTGGATAAAAACCGATTCTCTGCGGCCAGCGCCCAAGACAACGCCCTCATCAGCAAAATGCTGGCTGCGCGCGATCAACGACTGATTCACAAAGACCCAAACGGCGATTTAAGGTTCCATGCGGACTGTACCAATATTGATACCTTAAACGAGACCTTACAAAGCACCCTCAAAGACTACGCCCTCGAGGACCCGCAAGCGGCCATTGACGGCGTGCACCAAATCTTTGAACGCGTCTTTAATCACCATGCCTTCACCGGCCGGTCCGGCGGTATGTTTGGCTTTGAAGGCTTGGGCTGCATCTACTGGCACATGGTGGCGAAACTGTTGCTCGCGGTTCAGGAAACCTACTTCGCAGCGGTTGACCAAGGCGCTGACAGCAAAACGCTGGAACAACTGGCCAACCATTATTACCAAATTCGAGCGGGTTTCGGATTTAATAAGAGCCCCCAAGAATTTGGCGCCTTTCCAACCGATCCCTATTCGCACACACCCAAACATGCTGGCGCGCAACAACCCGGGATGACCGGTCAGGTTAAAGAAGAAGTGCTAACCCGGTTTGGTGAGCTTGGCCTTAGAATCCAACAAGGTCACGTGAGCTTTGACCCGAGACTTCTCAAGCGCGCGGCCTTCAGCGGCGAGGCAATCGTATTTGAATACCTGAATGCAACGGGTGACTGGCAGCAGTTAGATCTCCCCAAACAGGCCCTCGGATTCACCTGGTGCCAAGTCCCGATCATTTATCAATTGACAGATCAAGCGTTCAGCATCGAGGTCACCAACGCCGACGGCGGCGTGACTTCGATACCCGGCCAAAGCCTGCCAAAGCCGATAAGTGCCCAATTGATTGATCGTTCAGGATCCATCCGTCAACTCATGGTGCGGATTCCAAGCAAGGCGCTATTGCCTTAGAACCCAGTGCCCAGGTCCCTGCTGCTTAAATAATTAAATCCCTACGGATCGTTTCCTCTATAATTGCGCGCTCTGACCAGGACTCGATCTGTGGAACTGACCGAACTCATTTCGCTAACCCTTTTTGCAACGGTTGCGGCCTTTACCCCTGGCCCCAACAACCTGCTCCTGGCCGCCTCGAGCGCCAATTTTGGCTTCCGCGCGACCTGGCCGCACATGGCCGGCGTCATTCTAGGCTTTACCCTGCTGGTTGCCATCGCGGCTTTCGGTCTTGGGTGGCTGCTGACCGCGATTCCCATGTTGCAAATCATTTTGAGGCTCGTAGGTTTGATCCTGATCCTGCTGATCGCCTACCGGTTGCTAATCAGTCACACCCTTGAGCGCCAAAATGCGCAGCGCCCGATGCGATTTATCGAAGCGGTTTTATTCCAGTGGATAAACCCCAAAGGGGTTGTTGTGATTATCTCGGCGATTTCGGCCTACACGGACCCGGCCAGCATCCTGCTCAGCGAGGTCGTGATTTTAATCACCCTGTTTTTCTTAGTGACCGTCGGCTCCGTGCTTCTGTGGGCGGGCGCAGGCGCCTTCATCGCCCGCAAGCTCACCAGTCAACGCAGGCTCGCTTGGTTTAATCGCACAGCGGCCACCCTACTGCTGCTCAGCGTGGCCCCGGTACTGTTGGACCTCGTTTAAGGCACTACAAATTTGAACCGGTTCTTAACAGTCTGTAATCCGAGGGTTCTAGATCGTGGGTGACCGCCCAGAATTTTTGTAAACTAAACGGTGAGTTGTTGATGACTTGACCCGACTGATTTTTGTACCAACTCTCAACACTGGGATGGCCCCAAGCAAGCTGCTCACTGGTGGCCTGAACCGCTTTGTTGTATTCCTCGTTGATCTCTTCGCGTACGTCCAGCGCCTTAATATCACTCGACACCAAGAGGGTGAGACACTGCATCACGTAATGAATTTGACATTCGATCTGATAAATAATGCTGCCGCCATGAACGATATTGGTATTCGGACCATACAGACAAAACAAGTTCGGAAAGCCCGGCATACTGGTTCCCTTATAGGCGTTGGCCGCGTCGCCCCAGACGCTCGCCAATTCCTGCCCGCCCAGTCCCACGATCTGCATCGGTGACAGCAATTCATTGGACTTAAACCCGGTCGCCAAGATCAGAACGTCCAGGGCGTGGTGATCACCGTCTGTTGTTTCGATACCTGTTTCCGTGACCCGCTTGATCCCATCCGAGACCAAACTCACATCCACTCTAGCGAGGGTTTCATACCAACCATTATCGACAATTAACCGCTTTCCCCAGACTGGGAAGTCCGGGACGCAATGCGGCACATAATCTTGTTTTGAGCCCAAGCCTGTTTTAACAAAATCAATCAGCACTTCTCGCATCGCGTGGTTGGCTTCATTGACTGAAACAGACTGATCTTCCCAGGCGGGATCAACCACCACCGCTGGCCAAGACCGATCCCCAAAGATCAGGATCATTCGAGCCCGATGAAACTCAGCATAATATGGGATGTGGTTCAGCGCCCAAATTAAACCTGGCTCAACCGGTTTGTAGTAGTCTCGCGCCGGCGCCACCCAATGCGGGGTTCGCTGAAAGACCAGCGTATGGTCTGCACGATCAGCCGTCTTCGGCAAGAGTTGAACGCAACTGCAGCCGGTGCCGATCACACCGACGCGCTTGCCCGTTAAATCCTCATCCTGCCATCTCGCCGAATGCCACATCGAGCCTTGGAATGATGATAAACCCTCGATCTTCGGTATGGACGGCTGGTTCAACTGGCCCACAGCGCTCACCACCGCGTTAAACGTCTCGGTTTGCGGCTCACCACTGCCACTTGAATAGGATACCGACCAGGTGTTTTGGTCTTCGTCAAAAACCATCCGCGTTACCGAACAGCCAAATTGGATGTGGTCTCGGATGTTGAACTCGTCCGCGCACTGCTCGAAATAAGCATGGAGCTCATCGCGCTTAGAGAAATACCCAGACCAATCGGGATTTCGATGGAACGAGTACGAATAAAAATGGTTCGGCGTATCAACCCCGCAGTCCGGATAACGGTTTTCGTACCAGGTACCGCCCACGGCATCGTTCTTTTCAAGAATGGTAAAGGCGATGCCCGCTTCTTTCAGCTTGGCTGCTGTGCCGAGGCCAGACATACCCGCACCAACAATCAGAACCCGAAAATCTGCTGCTTGGCCGTTCGTCACAGCAGTTTGAAGCTCTGGTAACCACTGGGTATCGCGGTTTTTAAAGCGGGTTTCCTCCATCAACATTTCTGCAGTGCCAAGCTCAACCGCCTCACCGGTTGAGAACTCAAGCATGTGGTGGAAGCGCGCGAGATTAGGGGTCGCTCCTAAGGGTCGATGGCCATCTCGGACCCCTGCGAGAATCTCAATGGCCTGCTCGCGAATTTCAACGGTCAACTCTGGGCTATAGCCGCCGGAGTCATCCGGGAACAAACTGCCCTCGGGCGCCTCAATGGCCGCCGGCGCATACCGGTCGCTCAACCAAATGTCATCGCCTGTGATGGTCGCTAAGACCAACAACAAGTTGGGGGTGTTCACATCTTGTAAGGCGTCTCGAAGCGTGTCGTTCGTTCCCGGTAATGTCATCAGATGTCCTTGGATTAGGTTGGGTTACATTTTTTGCCGCCGACTTTTAAAACCATCATGCCCTGCACTTCGGCTCAAGTCATTCCTCAAGTGCCCGATGCAGGTTCAATAAAAATCGGCGCCCCAGGATGCCAATTTTGATGCGCCGCCTGCCAACGGGAAAAAGTTTTGAGGATACGCTCCGAGATAGAGTGCAGCTCGGTATAACAATGGATCTGCGGCCGGGTGTCAAAATAGGATGCCCAAACCCCATCGGCATACAACTCACACGACAGGGCGATACCTTGATCAACCAATGCCTGCTTGGCGGCCGGATAATCTTCGACCAACTTAGCAACGTGATGCAAACCAAAGGACCCCGATGGAAACATATCAAGGTAAATCGATGGGGTGGCATCGTGCTGCTCGATGAGTTGAATTTGAGCGGCGCCGGCATAACCAAACGCATAGGAAACATCCGCCTCTAACGAAGTATCTTGATACATAAACGCGTCGGTCTTGTGGTGCCGCGTGATGAAAAAAGGACCCGCCCCCAGCAATGCGGCAAACTGCGCAGCGGAAGCCGCCAGGTTTTCAACGAAATAGGCGTATTGAAAGACGCCTGGGAACCCATGCTGCATGTCTATTTCCTTGTTCTCGATCATTTACACCTTTCGCTCAAAGTTAATGCTGCCTGACCTTGTTTGCACCCTGCCATTATTGGGTCGCTCAACAACCGCGCAAAGACCGGGAAGATGCCGAATCCAAACTTAGGCCGGACAAACTCAACGCCTTGTTCGGCCAACCCAACCACTATGGCATACGCCGCCGGCCATTGAGGGTGATCGTCATACCCGTCACAATCGCGACTTTTCCAGTCAATTCACCCGTCCGCCATCAACCCTTCGTGATAAGGTCCAACTAAAGCATTGTCACAAACCATGCGTCAACACATTCAACACCATCAGCGGGCCCCGCGCACAGAAGCTCGCGCTGTACGCCGGCGCTGAACCGCCCGGCATTCTGCCATCAAGGAACCCTCGTCACCATGAACCGCAAAACAACGCCAATGTTGCTAGCATATGGCCCGCGCTAACCTTATGAGCCCGAGCGGATCGCGCATTAAGGCCGCACTCGTCCTCTTCGGCCTAACCAGCCTGACCGCTGTCATCGGCAGTATTGGCTCAATCCAAGCAGGAAGCTTTTACGCCGCGCTAAGCCAACCCACTTGGGCGCCACCCGCCGCCTTGTTCGGCCCTGTTTGGACGACGCTTTACCTCATGATGGCCTATTCCGGTTACCGCATTTGGCGGCGAACGTTACACTTAGCACACCCAGTGCTGCTGTTTTTCTACGGGCAACTCTTGTTAAACGGACTTTGGTCTTGGGTGTTTTTTGTCTGGCATTGGGGCGCGTTGGCCATGCTTAATATTTCAATCTTACTGCTGCTGATTGCCGGCCTGATCCAAGGGGCGCGTCAAGTGGATGGTCTGAGCGCGTGGCTGCTCGCGCCCTATGCGCTTTGGGTGACCTTCGCGTCCGCACTGAACTTTGCGCTCTGGCAGCTCAACCCCGTGAGTCTTGCTTTCTGATGGCCGCACAGGAAACCATTTTTGTCTCTTTGATCCCACGGCCCAGTTCATGAACGCCCGACCCAAACAGATTCGATTCTGGAACGGTAACAAGTCCCAGCCCCGGCAACACTATGAAGCTGAACTCGTTCGACAATTACTGTCACAGATTGACCCAAGCATAAACCTCGAAATTGATCACAGTGACCGGTTGACGGTCCAGGGCGAAGCCGAAATCTTTAACGAGGGATTTGATCTGCTCATCACCGTCGCCGGTAATCCCAAATTTGAAGGGGTTGAAAAACGAATCATCACAAGCCCCATCGCCTTCGGTATCTTGGGTTGCCGAATCCCAATTTATCGACGGGACCAACACAGTTGGTTCCAAACCAACCGAAACGCGCCCTTCAAACAGGCTACCATCGGGCTACCCGCCGACTGGGCGGATGTCCCGATCTTTCATGCCAATGGTTATAACGTTGCCACTCAAGCGCATTTATCGGCTTGTTTTGAACAGGTTGCCCGCGGCGCGGCGGACTACCTCTGCCTGGGCGCGAACGAGGTGCGCGCGGTCTTCGACGACTATGGGAAACCGTTTCCAGAGCTGATGATCGCGACCGATGATGTTTTGTACTACCCCATGCCGCTACAGTTTTATTGTCACGGGCAAGCCAAAGCCTTGCAGGCGCAACTCAACGTCGCGTTGAATGAGCACCAACGCTCTGGCAATTTATCCGCATTGTTTGAGCAACATTTCAGCGCGCAAATTTTTGCCCTGGGTCTACCACATCGCAGGATCCATCGACTGCATAATCCATGCCTTAAGGATCAGCCGAGCCTCAACGAGGCCCTCAGCCCGCTCCTTTTGAAGCCGGCGCCCGCCGCCTAAAACTCAGTGCCTGGAACAAAATAGCGCTTGGCCCAGATGCCCATTCCCGGCTCATCTGCAATTGGCATCCGCCAACTGCTCACCAAAGCCCCTGCAAGTTCGATGCGGAATAACGCCCGCGGTTGATCAATCGTGTCTGAAACATACTTTTCAGCACCGGAGGGGCCAACATATTTCGCTGCCATTTGACGGTAGGTGGATCGCCAAAGCGCATCACTGCCAACATCAAACTGCAACTCAGCAACCCCATTGACCAAAACCTTTCGATAGGGGAGCGCCTGCTCATCGATACACAAGGACACTCTGGGATCCCGCTTCAGGCAATCAAACCAGGCAGACTTCTGCCTCGGCGTGAAAAAAACGCAGCCCTCTTCATACCAAAACCAAATCGGCGTCACGTAAGGAGCGCCGTTTTCATCAACAACACCAATACGCATCACGATACCGGGTTCTGTCAGCAGCGCTTGCTGCTCATCCACCGTTAGTTTCGGCACAGGCCGCGCTCCTTAGTTGGTGGCGCCTTTAAGGCATCGATCAGAACCGGCCTTAATCGGCGCTGTACAAGGTCACGACACACGCGCCACCCAACCCCAGGTTGTGCTGAAGACCATGACGCGCACCCGGCACCTGACGGGGCCCAGCATCGCCCCGCAACTGCCAAACCAGCTCGGTACATTGCGCTAAACCTGTGGCGCCTAGTGGATGGCCTTTCGACAACAACCCACCCGACGGATTGGTGACCACCCGCCCGCCATAAGTATTGTCGCCATCCCAGATGAACTTTTCAGCAGTGCCTTCAGCGGTCAATCCGAGGGCTTCGTAGGTCAACAGTTCATTGGCTGTGAAACAATCATGCAGTTCGACCACCTGGATGTCCTCGGGCCCAATACCGGCTTCCTCATAGACTTGGTCAGCCGCAGCCTTCGCCATGTCAACACCCACCAGTTTGCGCAGTGAACCTGCCTGTAGCGTGCTCTCAAAATCGGTGGTCATCGCTTGGGCTTTGATGGTGATTGTGTTGTTTAACCCATGCTTACGGGCAAAATCTTCACTACAAATGACGGCCGCGGCCGCGCCACAGGTGGGTGGACAACACTGGTAACGCGTTAGCGGACCAAATATGTGGGGCGAGGCCATAATTTCCTCAACACTGAGCAACTCTCGAAAGACCGCGTACGGATTATTCGCCGCATGAATCCGCGCTTTTGCTGAAATCTTGGCGAAGGTTTCATCCCGAGTGCCATATTGCTCGGCATATTCTTTGCCGGCCCCACCAAAGTATTGCGCAGCATCTGGCGCCATTTTGTCGACCCCTTGCAGCGCCTTTCGCGCTTTAAAAAAGCGCTTGAGGGGACTGGGTCGATCAGAAAAAGCTGCGCCCAATGCCCCGGGGTTCATCTGCTCAAAACCGAGCGCAAGCGCGCAGTCAACCACACCCGAGGCCACCGCTTGTCGGGCCAGAAATAAGGCCGATGAGCCCGTGGCACAGTTATTATTAACATTCACCACCGGAATACCGGTTAGTCCTAACCCGTAGAGCGCGGCCTGCCCAGAGGTCGAATCCCCATAGACATAACCCACATAGGCTTGCTGAACGTCCTTATAATCGATCCCCGCATCTTCTAAGGCCAACCGAGCAGCCATCTCACCCATGACTGGATAATCATCACTTTGGCCAGGTTTGGTAAATGGAATCATGCCGACACCGGCTACTTTGACACGCTGACTCATATTGTCCCCTTATGGCTTTTAACAAACAGTTTTGACTCTGCAACATAGAACTGGGCCGAATCAAAGTCAATGCGACCCGCATTAACAAACCATCACGGCATGTTAAGATTTCCATGACTTTTTCGACCCCGCTCAACGGTTCAGGATTCACGATGACGCATACAATGCACGGCAAAAAAATTCTCATTACCGGCGGCAACAGCGGCATCGGCTTTGAAACCGCCAAAGCGCTGATCGCCCAGGGTGCAGCCGTTGTCATTGCCAGCCGAGCCTCTGCCAAGACGGATGCAGCCCTTACCGCCTTAGGTCCAAGCGCCCGTCATCTAGCCGTTGATTTATCGGACCTTTCAAGCGTTCGAGCGCTGGCTGACGCCTACCTCGCTGAATATCAACAGCTCGATGTGCTGATTAACAACGCGGGCCTATTTCCGGCTAAACAACAAATGACCCAACAAGGGTTTGAAATGCAATTCGGGGTAAACCATCTCAGCCACTTCCTACTGAGCCAATTACTATTACCGTTAATGATTCACCGTTAGCAGGCTTAGAAGGTAAAAAAGTAACATCAACAGTAATTAGAGAAAGATTATTGGCTTTAAAGGTGCCGCCCAATACAGCGGCCAACGCGCTTATGGTCAGTCTAAGTTGGCCAATGTCTTGTTCGCATTTGAATTAGCGGAACGCCTGTCGGGGACACAGGTGACATCGAACGCCCTTCATCCGGGCGGGGTCGCGACCGATATCGTTCGGGACCTGCCCTGGCTCGTTCGAAAACTCTTGGGTCTAGTCTTCATCACACCAGAAGAAGGGGCTAAAACCAGCATCCTACTGGCATCTGACCCGAGTCTGAATCAAACCACCGGCGCCTACTACGACCAATGTCTGATCAAAAAGCCCGCACAAAGCGCCCAGGATCAGGGCCTCAGAACCCAACTGTGGGACTACAGCCTAAAGGCCGTAGGATTGGCAGCGGACACCTTTTCGGTACCCGCACAATCATCAAGCTAAAACCCGCGGGGTTGGGCGCGAGGGCGACCGCCCCACAGGCGCCTTTGGGGCCCAAGCATGCTCTGATTAACACCCGCGACGACCTGCTTGCAAGAGCTTGTAACGGGTCGTGGCGGTCTAACCCATCGGCCCCAGCCGAGGCCGGCGCCTTGCTGCGCGCGCCCAATCCAGCGCCCTAAAAGTCAGAACTTTTAGGGGATTAAGGGCCTGACAAACAGGCGCTCGAGCCTTCGACGCTGACCAATCCGGCGTGGGTGTTTCATTCTGGGTTTCTTCTGCCCTGATTAGCGCTATACTCAATGGTATGAACGTGAGCTCACCAGCCTATAGCGGTATTCAAGATGCGTCTCAGCGTCTTGCTGACATTGGTCAACGTGCGGCTGAGCTGTCGACGGCCAGCGAGCCCGAACTTTCAGTCATGCCCCAATCCCCAAGCCAGAAGGCCACAACCAGGCAGCCGCCTGAAGTGCCGGTTGAGACCTACAATGCCTCTGGGCAGGTCAATCAAGGTCGTAAGGCAGACTTTGAGGAGATGATGGTCGAGCGCGTGCAGGCTCAGAATCAATTAGAAGCCAATGTCGACGTCGCGAAGTCAACCAACCAATTAGTCGGCCGATTGATCGACCAGACGGTTTAACCCCTGCGATCAAACCCAGCACCAACCGCCCTGTTTAAGCGATTTTTTAAGGGCTTTTCCGTTGCCCGCCAAGCCTTCAGCGCCTAACCCGATTTCGATAAACGGTTGCTTTTCGGCATCGTAACTCGTAAGGTGCGCCTCGCTGGCTACTGGACCCTCCTGGTCTTCAATTTGAAGGGTGTTGCCGGCTTTCATCACGCCATCGATTGGCACTGCCCGTTGCAAAGACCAGACTTCAACGACCAACACGCTTCAATGCCCTCTTAATCGTCGGTCAACAGGACTACTATGACTCAATTTCAAGATCTCGGGTTACTGCCCGAATTACAAACGGCACTGGCCGATAAAAACTACGTGGAAGCCACAGCCATTCAGACGCAGGCCATTCCGGTCGTGCTTTCTGGCAAGGACCTTATGGCCTCTGCCCAAACCGGCACCGGTAAAACGGCGGCGTTTGTCCTACCCATATTACAAAGGCTCAAGGCCAACGGCGTAACCCGCGCTGCCAATCGAACTCAGGTTTTAATCATCACCCCAACACGTGAACTTGCTGCCCAGATTTACGAAAACATTCTTGCTTACAGCAAATATCTCGACATACGCGCGGCGGTCGTTTTTGGTGGGGTCAACATCAACCCGCAAATGAAAACCTTACGCGGTGGCGTTGATATCCTGGTCGCCACCCCCGGTAGACTCCTTGACCTGGTTGGTCAAAATGCCGTGAAGCTAGACCAGGTGAGTATCTTTGGTGCTGGACGAAGCCGATCGGATGCTCGATATGGGTTTTATACCCGACGTCAAGCGGATCCAAGGGAAACTCCCCGGCCCGTCGTCATAACCTGATGTTTTCGGCCACGTTTTCCGATCCGATCCGAAAATTGGCAAAAACCATGCTAACCGACCCGGTTGAAATTGATGTCGCACCGAGAAACACCACGGCGCAAAATATTCATCAAGTTGTCCACACGGTGGATAAGAAATCCAAGACCCAACTCTTGATCCATCTGATCCGATCAGAGGGTTGGCGACAGGTTCTGGTATTTAGCCGAACCAAGCATGGTGCAAACAAACTGGTTAAAGAGCTTCTGAAGGCAGGCATTCAGTCCGATGCGATCCATGGTAATAAGAGCCAAGGCGCCCGAACCCGCGCCCTGTCGGGCTTTAAAGATGGTCTGATCGATATCTTGGTTGCGACCGATATCGCTGCCCGAGGCATCGACATTGCAGCCCTACCGAGGGTTGTGAATTTCGATCTCCCCAATGTTCCAGAAGACTATGTGCATCGAATCGGCCGAACAGCACGCGCGGGCAGCTCCGGCTCCGCCGTATCGCTGGTTGCGGCGGATGAATTTAAGCAATTACGCGATATCGAGCGCTTGATCTTAAAACCCATTGAACGCGTTGAAATTGAAGGCTTTGAACCCGATCATCAAGTACCCGAATCAGGCTCCGTTCCAAGCCGGCCGAGAAGCAACCCACGACAAGGTGCCCCGGCCAAACAGGGCGCCAGAAATCAGAGTAACCAAGCCCGCTCAGCAAGACCCAACCGCAGCAGCAATCCACAAGTTGCAAGCGATCAAAAGTCAGGGGATCGCTCGAATGGCAATGTTCATTCAGCACCACCGAAGAAGGCCTCACCGAACCGGACCCGGTCCTTTTCACCCAGCGGACGCAGTAGACCCGCCGTTAATGGTAATCGCTAGGACGCTATAGCAGTAAATGCCCGCCATCCAGCACCAAGTGCTGGCCGGTGACAACCGAATGACTGTCGATAAACGATAAAATCGATTCCGCGACGGTCTCGGCCGTGCAGGTCAGCTGCAAGGGGGTCTTCGCGTGTAAAAAACGACCGAGCCTGGTCGTAGACGGCTTGCCCCATCCCCCTCGTGCCCGCCATTCACCCTCGATAAAACCAGGACAGACGGCAGTGACTCGAATTTCGGGTCCAAGCACGCGCGCCAGCGACATCGTCATGGTAATCAACGCGCCTTTGGAGGCAGCATAGGCGATGGATGATCCAACGCCTTTGACGCCTGCGATCGATGCGACATTCACAACGGCCGCGCGGCCTGAGGCGGTCAGAGCCGGTCGTGCTGCACGCACCATTTGAAAAGCCCCAATCACGTTCACCCCATAGATGTTGTGAAAATCTGCTTCATCCAAGCCATCAAGATCACCATGGGCGACAAATTTTGTTGTGCCGGCATTGTTAACCAGCGCGTCAATTCGCCCCCATTGCCCAAGAGTTTGGGCAACAAGCGACCGGCAATCGGCATCTCGACTGACATCCGCTTGGCAAACCAAAGCCTCGCCGCCCAATTCACGGCAACTTGTCGCGACGGCCTCGGCAGCTGCGGCACTTCGCGCATAATTAATCACAACGCGCGCGCCTCGACTGGCCATTAGACGGGCCGTCGCGGCACCAACGCCAGATGATGAACCGGTAACAATACAAACCGCTTGACTTAAATCCACGATAAAACTCCTTTATAAACTCGATCGCTCATGATTAATGACCCATATTTGGCTCGGTGAACGCGCCAATATTGACGCAGAATGGACAATGAAAGGTTACGAATACCTCGCCCTGATTAACCAAATAGCGCCTTCCATCACAACCCCACTCGCCCCACAGAAAGGGGCGATCGCTGCCCGCATCGCAGCGGTCGCTTCGGCAACAACGGTGTTTGGCAGCGACTTGAACGCGCTTGCGGCGGGCCCAATCTGATTCTGGAATGCCATCGCCTCGTCAAGATTGGTGGCGACGGTGAGGGCTTTCACCACCGACTCAAATTCAATGGATGCATAACCTGCGCGCGCCAGCAACCCGCCCACATAGGTTTGATCGCTAAAGGCAAAGGGGCCCGGGGCCTTTGGATCCCGCACCTCGCTTGATGGCGGTAAAAAGGGTGCGATCGCGCGCCCTCCAACCGACATCCAAGGATTAAGCGTTGGCGCCTGCCAACATGCCAGCAGCAGCTCACCGTCGGGCTTTAATAAGCTGCGCAGATGACGCAGTGCCGGCTCTGGATCGTTGAAAAACATGACGCCAAACCGCGAGACAATTAAATCAAAGGATCGCTCAGCCGTAAAAACAGCCCCATCGGCTTGGTGGAATTCGGGATTCGCCTTCGCGCCTCGGCGCTGATTCGCATGCGCCAACATTTCTCGCGATAAATCAATACCGATGACTTCGGCACCTTGTTCAGCCAGGCGCAACGCGGTTTCGCCACACCCGCAGCCGAGATCTAAGATCGCTTTACCGGAAACGTTGCCGGCGCCTGTCATCAAAGCTTGGGTGAAAGGCCCTAAAAGCTGATCAAGATGAATCTGATTACGGACCCAGGTTGCGCCTGCTTCGCCATCCCAATAGGCCAGTTGATCCTCATTCAAAACATCCATAGTTTCCCTTACTTAAACTTTCGGAGCCGTTGCGTGGCCAGCGCGCTCAGACCAATGCCAAAACAGGTTCGAGCACAAGATGGGCCTGACGCACTGCGGCGGAATAGCCTGGCTGATCTGCCCATACCCGTCCTCTGTGCAGACCTTGCCCAAGATTAACGCGCAAGCCGGAACAGATCCAATCGTTACAGCAAGACACTTGCTCATAGGCGACGAACCAAACAACCGGTTTGATCGTGGGCCCAATCAACAGATCAATTGATTGTCTAATCACAGACTGATCTGTCATTGGTTGTCGGTTATCGGTTATCGGTTATCGGTTATCGGTTATCGGTTATCGGTTATCGGTTATCGGTTATCGGTTATCGGTTATCGGTTATCGGTTATCGGTTATCGGTTATCGGTTATCGGTTATCGGTCTATCGGTTATCATGACGATATAACCGCATGACCGTATTCGATGCAAACCCAGTTCGGACACCGTGCGCCATGCCCTATGCCCTCTGCCCTCTGCCCTCTGCCCTCTGCCCTCTGCCCTCGACAATGTTTTTCTCGGCTGGCCCTTGTGCAAAGGCCATAGCGCATCCCGACGACTCAGTCCGAAGGCGCTTGCTTCATGTTCCACCGCAAGCGATCTATCTTGTCAAACCGGCTTATGAAATTGTAGGTTGAGTTCATTCGGCTCGATAAATTCACCCTTGTCGTTCTGGGGCAAAACACCAACAAATCCCACCGCAGTGGCCGGAATGCCGCCATAGATGTGCGGAAACAGCACCGCATCGCTACCCTCGAAATGATCAACGCGCGCCCCAACCGGTGCCGCCGGCTCGAACTTGACCGGAATGTTTTGGGCTGCAAGTGCCGTGATGCTCACTTCCAAGATCAACCAAGGGCCCGGTAAAGCCCGATAAAACTGATTCGCCACCTTAATCAAGGTCGCAATATCTGCCGCCGCGTGGGTCATTTGGTCTTGCGCAAAGGTCGGCGGAAAATAAGTACGCTGTGCTGCCTCGGCCTCCCGCCAATCGGGCGCTGCGGCCAAATGAAAAATTGCTGTTGTCATTCTGTACCTGCTGTTAAACCCGTTTAATTCTAACCGGCGCAGTGCCGACCCATCATGTTAACCGTCATCGGTTGACGCCCCAAACTCGAGCAGCGCGCCCAATACACAGCAATTCCATCACTTAGCAGGAACAGCACAAACCAGACCCTAATCACGTCTCGACTCAACAGTTGTTGGTTGTTGGCTTTTAACCGTTGGCCATTAGCGATTAAACGCATCACGCCATACACCGTCCTCTGAGACGGCAAGCGCATTTGCAAACCGTGTGTTAAGCACAAAAGGACGCCAGCTTAGACCGTCACTGGGGCCTGATGATCACCCGGCAGCAGACCCTATGCTCGAGGCCTTGAAAGGGTTATCGCAATCGGTTTTACTGCTCCAATCTCTAAAGGATTTGTTTATGAAAAGCTTTGCTCAAAAAGTTGCTGTGGTCACCGGCGCCGGCTCTGGCATGGGCCGATACCTTGCCATTTTATTGGCTCGAGCCGGTGCCGACGTCGTCATTTGTGATGTCAACACCGAGACCTTGGCCGAGACTGAAACGCTCCTGCAACGTTACAACGTGGCGGTGTCCTCAATCCCGCTGGACATGGCAGACAAAGCCGCCGTCGAAGCACTCCCCGAGCAAGTGATTGCCCGGCATGGCAAGGTCGACCTGTTGTTTAATAATGCAGGGGTAACCGTTGGCGCAGAGTTCGAAACCATGACCGAAGCCGATTGGGATTGGGTCATGAACATCAATCTCAATGGCGTCGTGAATGCCACCCGGGCATTTTTGCCGTACCTAAGGCAACAGCCGGAGGCTGCTCTGGTCAACACCTCCTCGATTTTCGGCATGATTGCGGTCGCCAAACAGTCGGTCTATCACACCACCAAATTTGCGGTCCGGGGCTTCACCGAAGGTCTTGCGCGCGAATTTAAGGGCACAAATCTTTCTGTGCATTGCGTGCATCCAGGGCACATCGGCACCAATATTATTAAAAACTCCCGGTTTTCAGAAACCGACGAATCCGAAGTTCAGCAGAAAAGTCTGCTGGGCCTCAATGGCAGTCAAACCGAAATGAGTGATCTTTTTCGCGACAATGGCATGCATCCAAGCCGCGCAGCTCAGGTTATTTTGGATGGCGTCACACGCCGCCGCAGCAGAATTTTTATTGGGTTAGATG
This sequence comes from uncultured Pseudomonadales bacterium, assembly GCA_905182155.1. Taxonomy (GTDB): domain Bacteria; phylum Pseudomonadota; class Gammaproteobacteria; order Pseudomonadales; family Azotimanducaceae; genus UBA9926. The sequence goes on along the minus strand of CAJJAX010000038.1, from coordinate 27,703 downwards.
CAAAACTGATGGACCTCGCCCAGCGCATCTCGCCCACGCACTACGACAAACTCATGCCACTGTTTATGATCCCCATCACCCTGCTGCGCAACAAGAAACCCATGAAGGATTTACCCGCTTTATAGACCCGCTACAACGATTGTCTACGAAGCCTTCGCATCCCATTGAGCCAGCGATCAATATTGTCACCCTTGCGCCGGACGTACTCTTCAACCTCCGCATGCGGCAGCACATGGAAGCGCTCCTCGGCTAGCGCGTCTACAACGCACTGCGCTAGAACCTCAGGCTCGATAATGCCATCGGTTTGACCGTCACCCAAACGCTTCGGCGCCATTGCGGTATTAACCCCTTGCGGGCAGAGCACCGACACACCAATGCCATCATCCCCATGGGTGATGGCTAAGAATTCTGCGAGTTTTACCGCCGCCGCTTTGGTCACGGAATATGGCCCAGAACCCAGCGCCGCCAAAAGTCCGGCTGCCGAGGCTGTATTCAACAAATACCCCGACCCTTGCGCCAACATCCCAGGCAGCACGGCTCTGGCCGCATAGACGTGACTCATCACATGCAATTCCCATTGATTCTGCCAGACTGCGTTTTCGGCATCGGTCAAGACGCCTTGCCCACCGGCGCCGGCATTTGAGCAAAACAAATCGATGCGACCATGTCGAGCGATCACCCAATCCACCAGGGCACAAACTTCCGCTTCTTGGGTCACATTACAGACGCGGCCATCGCATTCAAGTGCCTTTGCTGCTTGATCAACCGCCGCCGGATCAAGGTCTGCCAGCACCACCGCGGTCGCGCCATAGGCTTTAAAGGCCTTAGCCATGGCTTGACCAATGCCGCCGCTGCCACCGGTGATGACAACAACCTTATCTTGTATGTTCATCTCCATCGCCTCCTAAATATTTATGACTGAATTGATATCTTTTATACCACGGTTTGGGGCCCTCAAAGATAGGCTGCCTCGGTTGTTTCAACTTATACTGATCTGGACAACCCAGAAAAGGCGCGCGTGATGCATCAGCAAGCCTCAAGCACCGAGGTCCTCACCCAAGCTATTCTTCGTTACGCGGTTGAACGCATCAGAATGAATCCCCCAACGCTCGATGGCCCTAAACCCGAGGCGACCTTGCGCGCAATGGTCGGCCAGACCATCGGTAAAGAAGGTCTGGGCGGCCTCGAAGCCCTGCGTATTTTTACCGACGTACTGGCCCCAGCCTGTATTTCTGTTGATCACCCGCGGTTTTTTTCCTTTGTACCCGCTGCGCCAACCGAAGCGGCAACGCTATTTGATCTGGTGGTTGGCGCGTCCAGCATCTGCGGTACGTCGTGGCTGGAGGCCGCGGGTGCGGTACTGGCAGAAAACGATGCCCTGCGATGGCTTTCAGACCTAGCAGGCTTTCCAGCCGGCGCCGGCGGGGTTTTTGTAAGCGGCGGCACCGCGGGCAACCTCAGCGCACTGATCACCGCTCGCAGCCAATGGCGCCAAGATCAAACCACCACAACCCGGGGCCTCATCATAACCTCCGAAGGCGCGCATTCTTCTGTCGCGCAAGCGGCTTTTGTGATGGATGCCGACATTACAACCGTACCCTGCGATGGCAGAATGCTCGGGTCTGAATTGCGCCGGGCGATCGATGAACTGACCCCAGAAGACCGGGCTCGGGTCTTTGCGGTTGTCGCCACCAGCGGCACAACCAACCTCGGCTTTATTGATGATCTGGCCGGTATCGCTGACGTCTGCGGCGCGGAAACGATTTGGCTCCATATCGATGGCGCCTACGGCGCGGCAGGACTCGCAGCGCCAAGTATCCGAGATCAGTTCACGGGCATCGAACGCGCCGATAGCTTTATCGTCGATCCACACAAATGGTTATTCGCGCCCTTTGATTGCTGCGCCTTATTGTATCGCGCGCCAGAACCCGCGCGCCTCGCGCACCGGCAGCACGGCGACTATTTGGAGGTGCTCTACGATGGCATCTGGAATCCATCTGATTACGCGCATCATCTCTCAAGGCGCGCCCGTGGCCTACCCTTTTGGTTTAGTCTCGCCACCCACGGCACCGATGCCTACGCCCAGGCGGTTGAGCAAACCTTGTCTTTGACGCAGCAGGTTGCAGACCTCATTGAGGCCAGCGATCACCTAGAACTGATGTTGCCGCCGCATCTGTCTGTGGTTATTTTTAAACGCATTGGCTGGGACGCCAGCGCCTACACGCAGTGGAGCCAACAACTGCTTGAGCGTGGGGATGGTTTTGTCATGCCAACGAAATACCAAGGCGAAACCGTTTTAAGGCTTTGCATCGTGAATCCAACAACCTGCCAGGATGACATTGCCTTCATCCTTGACTCATTGCATTGAACAAGCTCTTGGGTTGATTCATTGATTCATTGATTGATTGGGCCTTGAGTCCAACCGCGCCCGGGTTAACAAGACCCTGCCAGCGCTCAGGACCGTTCTCAATCGCTGTATTTGATAGCCTACATCTCACAAGGTCTCAGCGTCACCTTAAGCTGGGCGATCTCCTTGAATGATAACCCGATGCATGTGCCGACGATGCCCCTGATAGTCATTGAGCGCATTGTGGAATAAGCAGCGATTGTCCCACATCGCCAGGGTCCCTTTGGTCCAGGTTAACCGGGTTACATACTGATCCTGAGTCAGATGACGGGTCAGAAAGGCGATGAGTTCTTTGCTCTCGGCTCGGGTCCAACCTTGAATGCGATGCGTATGGGGTCGACTGCAATAGATACTTTTTCGGCCTGTTTCTGGATGGGTGCGAATGATCGGATGCAGCACCTCTGACTCAGCAAACTCGTGATTACCGCCGTAGGCCGAACCCAACTGCGCTGTTGCTGCAACCTTTCGGTAGTCTCCGCCTTGGCCATGCACCATTTTGGGCGTATACACACCCGTCAGGCCTTCAAGCGTTGCTCGAAAGGCAGGGCTTAGATCCTCAAAAGCTCGGGTGGCATCGGCAAACAACGTATCGCCACCCACTGGCGGTACTTCGAGCGCATATAAAATCGTGGCTTGGGGCGGCCGCTCTTTATACGAGGTGTCGGTATGCCAATCCCCACCAAAATTCAGCACCGCATCGGCCTCTTTGATAATTGGAATCACATGCGGATCATCATCAAGGGGTTGCATAAACGGGTAGATGTCCATTTCACCGAATCGGCCGGAAAACGCCGACTGAGCCTTGGGACCGAGCGTTTGGTTCCGAAAGACCAGCACCCCGTGGTCAAGCCACGCCCGCCGGATATTCTGGATCGAGGCATCAGACAGTGGCTGCGCTAAATCGATGCCGCTAACTTCTGCGCCAATCGGGCCCAAATCGCTGTTCACTTGCATCACGGTGACCTCAACCAAAGGAGTCTCTCATCTTTGACCGGGCCGTAAAGGATGTAAACCCCTCGCATTTCATTTTGGCCCGGCGCGTGTTGTTATAGGCCCTATGCCCAGTTTAAACATCGGATGAGCCTATCATGACCAGAAAAACGGTTGCCGTATTCCCGGGAGATGACGCATCCCCCGAAGTCATGCACCCCACGGTCGAACTACTCGAAAAACTGCACCTGCCCATCGACTTTGTGTATCCGATGGTCGGTAATGAGGCCCTTGCGGCGCACGGATCACGCTTTCCGGAAACCTCAAAGGCACAAGTGGACGAAGCCGACGCCACTTTCTTTGGCTCAACCAGCGGCCAAAGCACGGAGGCTTTGTTTTATCTTCGGTGGGGCAAGCAAACCTATGCCAATGTTCGCCCTTGCCAATTTCGCCCGGGCTATCGATCCCCCATGGCAAACCCAGAAAATATTGATTTTGTCGTGGTTCGAGAAAATCTTGAAGACCTCTACCTGGGATTGGAGGGCGATCTCACCGACTTAGCGGGCCTGAACCTCTACTCGAAGCACGCCAAGACTTCCTTGAAAGATATGGGGGCAGGACGCTACGCCATCAAGGTGATTACGGAGGTTGGATCCGAGCGAGTGATCCGTTTCGCTTTTGAATTAGCCCGCGAGCGCGGCGGTATGCGCAAGGTGACGCTCACCTCGAAATACAACATGCTCGCCAAGGCCGATGGCTACTTTCGAGAGATCGGTTTTGAGGTAGCAAAGGACTACCCCGACATCGCCTTTGAAACCTTCATCGTTGATGACTTTCTTTGCCGCATGATTACCAATCCTTGCGCGCTGGATGTCGTCGTCATGCCCAACCTGTATGGCGACATTATGTCCGATGGTGCCGCCGGGTTAATCGGCGGATTGGGCCTCGCCCCTTCTGGCTGCTATGGCGCAGACTACGCCTATTTTGAATCGGCGCACGGGACAGCGCCAGATATCCAAGGGCAAAACATCATTAACCCCACGGCGACGGTGCTGTCCGCAAGCATGATGTTGTCTTACCTTGGTTTTCACGACGCAGCCAATACGATCGAGGCCGGTATTTCAAGCCTGTACGCCGCGGGTCAGTGCATACCGGTAGACCAAGGCGGAATCGCCAAGACCAATGAGTTCTTTCAGGCCCTGGATGGGGCGCTGGGTCTCACTTGACCTAAGCCAGGCAATCGACCGACCGGCCAGCACGATATCGAGCATTAAACCGCGGCCTTGAGCGCATACAGCACTCGGCCAATCGCGCACAAGACCTGCTCGTCATTGATCACCCGAACGTCGATGGTGCACAGTTGGCGCCCGCGTTTGATCACTCTCGCCTCGGCATCCAACCATTGGCCTTGCGCCTGCCTTAAGTAGGTGACGTTCAAGTCAGCTGTACCGGCCGGCTGAGCGCCCTCAACCAGCTTGGTAAACACCGCCGCCACGCCTGCCATATCGATCATCGTGGCAAGGACCCCACCATTGACACTACCGCCAATACCCGTCGGGGTGGTCGCGGTTTTCTGCAGTCGTAGACGGACAAAATCAGCTTCGGCCTCGATCAGCTTTAAGCCAAGGTATTGGTGAAACGGATGCTCATCGAAGGTCCTAAAAAACTCATTCATTACTGTTGCGCTCTTGATCCAAGGAAGGCTGGCTAAACGATATCAAAACCCATTTTGGATGGACACCACGAATTCATAATCACTTACCAATGGGTCATCCCTATTTTTCACGGGCATGGCGAAATCCAGATGGATCATTTTGCCACGCTCAGACTTTGTCGGCGCGAACCGTAATCCTAGACCCACATCCATCAGGCTTTGTCCGCGGTGCCCAGCAACGTCATCAGGCGACCAGGCGCGGCCCAAATCGGCAAAGACAAGCCAACCCAAATTCAGCAAGCCGAAAAGATTTCGATCAAGGTACTGACGCCGCTCGAGACGCAAGCGCAGGCGCCGATCCCCAGCTTGCACGCGATCGATATAGCCGCGGGCGCCGGTTTCACCGCCGAGGAACAACTGCTGGCCGGTCATTAGATTACGCGCGACATCAAGTTTGAGCGACGCATGGTAGCCCGCGCCAGAACTTGGTTTGAATAAGCCTCGGATCCCAGCGGAGAAAACAATATCTTGGGTTTCACCCCGTTCCAAATCCCGTAAACCGCTCGCTGAAACGTCCCAGCGCAGCAACCCTTTTTGAGAGGCTAAGACCGCCATTCCCACGGATGCCGACATCTGAAGGCGATCTTGATCGCCACCGAGGTTTGCTGGACTGACCGCCAGTCGCAGGTTGTGCACCAGACCGGTCTCAATGTCCTCGGTAAAACCAATCAAATCAAAGTTGCGTGCGTTTAAAAACTGATCGCTGACACTGGACCATTGAACAAACGGCGCGACCAGTTTTCGAGCCCTCGTCTCATCTAAGTCTACATTCTTGGCAGAAGCAAAGAGAACTTCTTGATCCTCATACAGCAGACCAAACGTCACGCGGTGGCTACGACCTGCCTTCAGGCCGCTTGAAATACCATAAAAGAGCGAGCCGGCTGCTCGCATCCGCTGCGTATTACGGACCCGATCACCAAACTGATAAACCCCGATTTGCTCACTAATATCACTGACTTCTATACCCCAGCTTTTGCGCGTATCCAGCGCATAAAACGGCTGCCCGAACGAGACCGCTCGAACAGAACCATCATCATTGTTTTCTAAGTAGACCGAGGACTGAACCCGGGTATTGAACAGGTGCTTCGTTGAGAGCTCGAACTGCTGACCCTGACGATCTAGATCCTTAACTGTTTTAAATTCAATTTGGATCCCGAGACCGAGAAGATTTTTTTCGCGCACCCCAAGGCCCGTCTTATTGTTGCCGCCTGAACGATTGAGTGCTACTCGGGGTGTTAAAGACCAGGCATCGCGGGTGGTTACTTCGATATCGACTTCCGGCTCGCACGGGTTCTGGACATTAATGCCGGCATCCATCAAATAAGGTCGCGAGCGCAGAAGGCGCGCGGACTCTGCCAGCGCCGCCGGCGACAGGTTTGACCCCACCTCAAACAACAATTGCCGCTTGATCACCGATTCACGAGTTTGCCAATGCAGGCGGTTCATGCCGTTAAGGATTTGATCTCCAAGGGTTTCACGGCTCGGGTCAAATACTGGCTCGCCCCTAATCAAGATTGACCGCACAACCGGTAGGCGCTTAATCGACGCGGTGGCGGGCAAGACTGAAGTAGCGGCTGCTGTGCACTCAGTAGACAGCACTGTTTCAGGCGCTGCACCGGCAGCAGTATCCCATGGCGTTAACACTATAAGAAATAGCGGCAGGAACTGACGATGAAGCGGCGTTGAGGGCATATTGCTACGTCCAAAAAAAAGGGCAGTCTACCTGATGCGCCAGCTCGACCACTAATCATCGACACGTTTAGCCCGTGGCGCGGCCGCAATCCCCAGGGAACGCCTCACAGGTTAGCCTCATTATTTTGCGAGACCTCAGCACTTCAAAAATAGGCTTTCCTGTGCCGTGCAGCCTAATCACACGATCCCGTTTTCGGTTAGCAGTGATTGCTTCGTAGTCGCCCTACGCAACCCTCAGATCCAGACAAAAAAAGCCCAGCAATTGCTGGGCTTTTTCCTACCAGTGTCTAAGCACTTTAGAACTCATAAGTAAACTCAAGCCCCAACGTTCTTGGACTGTTTACGTTCCCTGCCGCGAATAATGTCGCGATCGGGAAAAAGGTTTCAAACCGCTGGTCAGTCAGATTCTTACCATAAGCCTCTATCGCCCAATTTTCGGCATAATATCCAACAGATAATGACAGCTCCTCTCTGGCGCCGACTTTAGCTTGCTTCAAATTCAGCAGGGCTGAATCGTAGGCTGCAATCTTAGTCACCTTCATAAACGCTTCGACCGTACCATTTCCAACAGGCACCGACAGCGTGCCACCGACACCTAACGTGTAGTCTGGTGAATTTCTGGGTGTCAAAAAGGTTGCGTCCTCAACAACGGTTACGCCGTCATTCGGATTAACGTCTGTATCAAACACTTCGTAATCTGCGTCGAGCGTTCCATAGTTGACGAAAGCGCGGAAGTAATTGTTAAAGACAAACTGCATTTCTACTTCAATACCAGAGTACAGAACGCTACCGGCATTATCAAAGATTGATGCAACCGTCTTGGTGTCCGGGTCGAGGGCAACAAATGATTCTTGCTTGTCTTCAAACTCATTCCTGAAGTAGGTCGCGTTGAACCTTAAGCGATTGCCTAAGTGCTGACTCTTATAACCTAACTCGTAATTCGTTGCGTACTCTGGGTCGTATTGGTCTCGCTCAAAATCGCGAATATTTTGATTCACACCAAAAAATCCGCCGGAATGAAACCCTTCTGAAACGCTTGCAAAAACCATTGACGTATCATTGATGACATATTTTAAACCAATCTTGGGCGACACTTCCGTCCAATCCTGAGTCAGGTCAGCATATTCTGAAAATTGACGCAGCCTTTCACGATCGGCTTGGGTCAAATACGCCTGACCCGCAATGAAGTGCTTTTCTTCTTTGGTCCAACGCACCCCTGCTGTGAGGACTAACTGGTCCGTGAGGTCATAGTCCATTTGAGCAAATACGGCAGTAGACGTCGTTTCTTGGGTTTCGTAGAGAATTTGGTGGACATCTTGCGTCAGGTCGGTCATCCCAGGATCGCAGATAATTGGCGCAAACCCACCGGCTTTACAAACTGCCAAACCGCTGACGCCGGGACCACCTAAATCGGGATTCCCTAAACTTGCGCCGAACAAAAAGCCCCAAAAAGTATCGCCCGTGTACCAATCTTGCTCAAATTCGTTCTTGAAATAATACAGACCGGCCGTGAAGGTCAAACGATCGAAATTACCATCGATCCTTAACTCTTGACTCACCTGGTCATATTCATTGAACCGCTCGATGGTAATAAACGGATGGGATGAAGCATCGTAATCATAGATCCGGTACTCATCCACTTCTCGATAGCCCGTTACAGAAACAACGGTAAGATTCTCATCAAGATCAAGCGTCATATTCAGCGTCAGCGCGTTGGTATCGAGGCTGTAATTGTTATCTTTGTCGTTGTCGGATACTTCCGGACGATCTAAAGAATCTCGACAGGCGCCAAAGACATTACAAGTCACAAAGCCGCCGTTATAGTTGTTCTCAGGCGATCCAGCGGGTGGCGCGGGTAGCAATCCAGCCGGCGTATTATAATTGGTGTGAAAGGTGTTCAAAGTCCCCTCATCCGAGAAGGTTTCAACGGTTAGCCTCGCCTCAAAATCATCTGTGGGGTTTATCAAAAACGTTGCACCGACATTAAAGTAGTCTTTTTCGCCAACGCCGTTACCGGTTGTTATGTTGTCCATGAAACCATCGCCGTCGATCTTCGTACCGAATAGCTTCAAGGCAATGTTTTCACCCAAACTCGTATTGAAGACCCCTCGCGCCTCCTGCTGGCCAAAGTCCCCAACCGTTAACTTAAACTTGCCGCCGGTTTCACCCGTCGGTCGACTACGAACCACGTTCACCACGCCGCCAACCGTATTCTTTCCAAAGAGCGTACCCTGAGGCCCCCGCAATACTTCAACCCGTTCTAAGTCAAAATTCTCCAAAACTTGCCCCTGCGGCTGTCCCGAGATAAATTCCGTCGATTACCACTGCAATGGGTGCATCAAAAGAGTTATCGTCGCTCCGCGTCGGGCTAATGCCCCGAATGTTGATGTCCGCACCGCCGCCACCACGACTGCCGTTCGTACCGAAGAGCAAGTTTGGCGCATAGCCATCAAGATCTGACAAATTTCGAATCGAACTATTTTCAAGCTCTTGGGTCAATGCCGTCATTGCGATCGGTACGTCCTGAACCGATTCTTCTTGCTTTCGCGCCGTGACCACAACTTCTTCAATAAACGCATTTTTTCCAGCAGCAGCCATGACTGGCCCTGAAAATGCTGCTAGAACAGCGAAACTTCCCGCTATTCCATACCCACTCAATCGACTTAAATACCCCATAACACTTCCCCAGTGATTGTTGTTTTTTCTCTACCCAAGAGGTTAAACAGAAACAGTAAAAGAAAGCAAGCTTGTTTGTTTTATCAAAATCTAGCTCGAAAAATCAGAACTCGGCGGGTGGGCATCTTTTCGAGCAGCCCAATAGAAAGGTATTGCTGCGGCTTAACGTGCTGCTTGTGTTGATTGCGCTGAGATCTGGCCCCTACCTTTTCATCAATCTGATAACAGCTGATCGGCCGCCGATCCAAGACCTTCACCGTTCATGTTAAATTCTGAAAGATGGGCCCGCTTCTTTAGCCAACGATCTCAGAACCGACCCAAGATTAGGAAAAACCATTCCCTAAGACGTTTGTCCCTTCGATTGCGGCGCCCTCAGGCTTACAAACTGAAACGGAGCGATGGGAGTTGAGACTCAACCCCCGAGGCTTTATGCTGAAGGTCTTTAATCAGAGCAAGCAGCTGCCATGAATTCTGTAACAATCCCAAAGTTCGGCGAGTTACTCGCGCCCCACCTTTCTCGAATCCCTGACGCAGCGCGCCCGGTGCACTGGCGCGCCTGGAGCGCTCTGCGGCTGAGCGTTACCGAGGTTGGGCCATGCGCTGCCGGAGCACGCCGAGGGGCTTTTATCCTGCGCGGCGCGTGAGGACGAAATTGCAGATCGCATTGAAGCCATTTTGCCGGTGCCTTCAGAATTTGAAGCCTTGGTTTGCGACGTGATCCCACTTGCCGTTGCAACCTACTACGCAGTTTTCGAGCCCTATAACGTTTGGGATCAAATGGCGATTCAAGCCAATGCTGAGCGGCAAGGCTCGCTTGCCTGGCCGGCCATGGTGCCGGCCTTTCCGGAGCATACTGACGAGTTGATGGCGCTCTCGACGCTCGAGCTCAAAAGCGGCGATTTTCTGGACGCGCTGCTGAGTGCGCAAGCCGCCTAAGCCTCGGGGTTGGCAGCAAATGCAGGATGCGCGTCATCCACTGGCGACCAATTCACTGCCGTTTTTTGCCAAAAGCTGGACGTGATTTCAACCCAACTTGAGTCATCTAGGCTGCCCACCTTGATGAACTTAATGTCGGGCATTTCTGCCACATAACTGATCAGCGGCGAACCGCAGGTCGCGCAAAATCCTCGCGTGACATGACTGCCCTGACTGCCCACGACCGTGAACGTTTTTAGCTCACCCATTAGATTCAATGACCCCACTGGAATAAAGAGGATCGTTGCTTTGCCGCTACCGGTGCTTTTTTGGCAGTCTTTACAGTGGCAATGATGCGCCGACAACACATCCGTTCTTGGGAATGCATACCGAACGTCTCCACACAAGCAGCCACCCGTTTCTAACGTTGTTTCTTCTGTCACAATTTTCTCCTCTTGAATTTACGCAATAGTGAATCGATCTATCGTTGATCGATTGATCTCGACTTGTTGGTGAGGCCCTAGCGCTGCGCTACTGGGCCTTTAAGGCGCGGTTGGCCAGCACCGGTTATCGGTTCGATAAACGGCATCCGTTGACCGCTCACCCAAAAGCGACAGCGGTGCCCCGGCAAAATACGGGTCTTGCGTCGGTTGCGTGCGGCTCCAGTCAACCCGCTCACTTCTGTAAGCCATTTTCCACGCGCCATCGATTTTGACGTAACGATCCAGGTAGCGCCCGGCGATCACAATGTCCAGCGGGCCGGCGGCGTCAGGCACCTTGTGGTAAGCATTGAAATAGATCTCGCCGAACGCTTCCTCGCCTTCAAATTCGATCAGGTGATTCCCGATCATGTGATGATTGGCGATGTGACCCTGCAGCGCATTGATCGCGTAATCAATAAAGACCTCAGGCGTGCCATTGATAAAACCATACTCACAATACGCATCCGCGCTAAAGACTGAGTGCAGCAGTGACCGATCCAACCGATCTAACCCGCGCATATAGCGACATGATAGGGCGTAGATTTCTTGTTGGTCCGCTAGGTTTTGTAAATCACTCATTGTTTCTCCTTTGTTACAGTGGCTTATTCATTTTATTCTCGGCGACCAATCCCCTTATCTATTGGTCTGTTGGTCTGTTGGTCTGTTGGTCTGTTGGTCAACTTCCCGTCGTCAGGCCGATCCAGTTAACGACCGTGCGTTGAATCAAAGACCCGATTCTTAACACCTGGATTCTGCGACCCAAAAGGTTGGCCCCTTCCCACGAGGCAAGCCCAGGATCAATCCTCAACGCGGTGTCGCGGCATCGGTGCTTAAAGCGAAGTGATCCCAGGACGGATCCTGGTCATCATTGGCGCCCTTGGTTAACGCCGCAAAGGATCCGACGCCGCGCTCATCAACCACATCCCGACGACGGCTCCAATCCATAACGACGCGTCTGAAGATGAATTTCCAATTTGCGCCATCGCGCTCGAAACGATCTAAATAGCGGCCCGAGAACACCATCTCCGACCCACCATCAAGGCTCAAATGTTTTGCAAACACCAGGGTTTCCGTCGCCGCGTGGTCATCATCAAAAAACTCGAACACGGTATTGGTCACTCGATGCTGCGTTAGTTGGTATTGCCCCGCCAAAGCACCCATCACAAGATCTGCAAACACATGGGCCTTACCCTTGAAGCCGCCATAATCGACCGTGGCCGTCGGCCAGTAGACCGCTTTCATCAAACTGGCATCCAACCGGTCAAGCGCTCGGCTATGACAATTGAGCAACTCAACAATGGCCATGCGGGCTGTCGCCTCTTCAGCGCTGGGAACCTGGCCTGGTAAACTATTCATGATCATCTCCTTTTGTTCAGATGTCCTTGAAGCCTTTTATGATCAACCGTTGCGTTCTTGATCGCGGCGGCTATTTTCATCTTGTCGAAACACCATCGAGAATATCATGAAAGAATTCACCAAAGATCCTACTAAGATGAATCTCGAGTCGTTCCTCGAAAACCTATCCTCGACCTCCGTGCAAGGACGACCGATTGATGATTCCCCTGAAGCAACTTGCCCAAACGTGCTTAGGGTCAAAAAACCCTTAGAATTCGGCCAAATTGCCTGAATACTCACGCAGTTTGATGCCTTTATGGGCAACTTAACACGCCCCATTGATCTGTGGCATGCTGGCCGCTCATACAGATTTTTTTTTGCACAATTTCGGAGTAGAGATAGATGTCAAAGGCAGGAAAAGGCCATGCCCGCGCCGCAGGCAGGTCCGTTCAGGATGTTTTATTAAAAGATACCGTGCCAGCCCCCTTACCACTGTTGGCATCGGCCTATGATTTCCTAGGTGATGACGATCTCGACGCGCAGCGCTATACCGAAGCAGGCTTTGCCGCGAAAGAGATGACTAAAATGTGGGCCAAGACTTGGCAGTGGGCTTGTCGTGAGGAGCACATCCCAGAGCCTGGTGATCGATACGTTTATGACATCGGCCCCTACTCGGTCATCATTTCTCGAGATGAGACCGGCAAAGTTCATGCCTTCAGGAACAGCTGCACCCATCGCGGCACCCGACTCATTGGTAGCGAAGGCACGGGCTTCGGCACAGGGATTACCTGTCCGTTCCACGGCTGGTCCTGGCACTGCGACGGCTCCCTCGAGCAAATCCCCGCTAAGTGGGATTTCCCACACGTGACAACCGAGACGCATAATTTACGGCCGGTTGCTTGCGATGCCTGGGGTGGTTTTATCTTTATTAACCTCGATGCGGCCGCTGCACCCTTGTCTGATCAACTCGAGGTAATGACCGAACATTTCCAGCATTTTCCGTTGGATCAGCGCCGGATTAAGGTTCACGTTCAAAAACGCTTGCCCGCGAATTGGAAGGCCGCTCAAGAAGCCTTCTTAGAGGCCTATCACAACGTCGAGACTCATCACTCTCCGAATGGCGCCAACACGCAGTACGATATCTTCGGCCGTTTCGTGACCCGTTTCATTCACAATACCGGCACCTATAGTCCGGAAAGCCTGAGTGATTATCCTGGCACCGAATGGCGGGACCCGGTGCTGACAGAGGCCGAAATTCTCGCTCGCACCGTCGGCGTGACGCGGGCCTTAGCCCCTGGCGAAACCGCTCGCACCGTGGCGGCTGAAGATGCAAGGACCCGGCTTGCGACCGCGCTCGGGGCATCCCAAGCACACGTCAGCGACAGTCAAATCTTAGATTCGATCGAATACCATTTATTCCCCAACATGTTTTTCTTTCCAGGCATCAATATTCCAATGGTCTATCGATTTAGGCCCGATGGCGATCAGGTCGATGCCAGTTTGTTCGACCTGCTCATTCTTGAGCCCTGGCCAGAGGGCCAAACGAAACCCTTTCCACCGGAACCCGTGTTCTTGGATGTCAATCAATCCTATACCGAGGTGCCGGAACTCGGTTGGCTTGGCCGGGTCTATGATGAGGATACGGGGAATCTCGCCCTGCAACAGCAAGGGCTGAAATCAGCAGGTAAAGGCTTAACCCTGGGTAATTATCAAGAAGCCCGGATCCGCCGCATTCATCAAACTCTGGATGAGTTTTTGAAAGCTTAGATGACGAACACGCAAAGAAACGTGATCGACGTTAAGCGTTCTTGGCCTCTAGCTCTGCTCGAATTTCGGCGTGCCGAGCTTCGGTGATGGGATAGTTCCAAACAATTGCCGCACCCGTTAGAAAGAACACCGACGGGAAGGTAGAAAACAAAAACCGTAAACCAAACAACTCATCTTCGCCGTTACTCACACCCGCCTCGAAGCCAAAAAAACTCAGGCCAAACAAAGCGATGGCCCCACCAAAGGACGCCGTCGCTTTTTGGGCAAACGACCAAGCAGAGAAAAACAAAGCCGCACGGTTTTCACCCGTTTCAAGGGTGTCTAAATCAATCACGTCGGCCTTCATTGAATTCGGTAAGGTTTGAGAGAAACCGCCGGCGGCAAACCCCGTCGTAAGGGTCATCGGCAGCATCCACCAGAAATCACCGGGGCCCAGCAGTAAGTAGCAGGGGTGCGCAAACGCCAGCATAAAAAAGGACACCAAGTAAGCTCTATGCTTACCAACCCGCTTGGAAAATGCCACCCAAAATGGGACGGCAATAATGCTCGCAGCATAGAAAAAACTGAGCATATAAATGGCCTTGTCTTCAGCCTGCAAAACATCGGCGATGAAAAACAGATACAAGGGCGTGGTGACATTGAGGCCAAGCGAGCCAATCATGAAAGCTAATACCAGCCGTTTAAACGGGCCATTTGCGGCCATCAATTTCAGGCCCGCGAGCGCACTGACTTGTTGCCTTGGCTGATACGGCGCCTCGGCCACATTCGCCAGGGTGAGTGTTACGCAGATGGGCATCAATACCAACATGGTTAATCCGACCAATTCAAGTACAACGCTTGACCCGCCAATGCCGAAAATTAAAAGCGCCATGGCGGGAATTAACTGTGCGGAAAGCGATCCGAGTGAATTAAAGACCGCCCGACTGCCGGTTACTTTACTGCGTTCATGATAATCCGTAGAGAGCTCTGAACCCCATGCATAGTATGGAATGAGCATCATCGTGATGGCCACTGACAGCATGAAACTCCACAAAGCCAGGTGGACCCAATTCATTTGAGCCGCATCAAAGAGCAGGCCGTAGATTGGCCGCAACCAGACTTGGCCCATATCTGGCAGGAACAACTGGAACACTGAGAGCATCATTAATGGCGTGGCCAATGCGATCCAAAGCTTGCGTCGACCAAACCGACTGCGCGTGTGATCGCTCAGGTAACCCACCAATGGGTCGGTCACAACATCGGTCCAGCGCACTAGAAATAAAATGGTCCCAATCACAATTAAAGGAACGCCCATGTCACTGGCGTAGAAGCGCGGTATAAATACCGCAACAGGGAACAAAGATAGGGCGATCGGAAGATCAGTGAGCCCGTAAAAAAACAATGACTTACGTGTAAGCGTCATCGGCGCGTCATCCTTGTATTCGCCTTTCGCACTGAGTTAAAAGCGGCATCGTTTGTAACCCGCTGCCGCCGGCAGCTTATCAAGCCGCCGCCGTCGTTCGCTGTAATTTCAGATAGCGAGAAGTCAATTTGCATGTTAGGTTGCCCACAACATAGTGGGTTCCAAGGAAGATCGCAACAATGAACAACACCCAAGTATTACTCAAGCGCCGGCCAATGGGCGCACCCGTGGCCGAAGACTTTGAAGCCGTGACGACAACCATCACCGGGCCGCAAGATGGCGAAGCCTTAATCAAGAATGAATACATTTCGATGGACGCAGGCTTCAGAAACTGGATGGATGAAGGCGCCGGTGATGCGGTCCTGCCCGCCATGGCGCTGGGACAACCCGTTATGGGTTTAACGGTTGGCCGGGTTGAAGAGAGTCGGCACCCGACCTTACGCAAAGGCGATTTGGTCATGGGCCGCTTGGCTTGGGAGCAGTACTCACTTGCCGGGGATGACTTCCTAGTGGTCTTAGACAATCAAGACAACGACACGCCTTGGCACTATCATCTCGGCATTTTGGGTGATACCGGGATGTCCGCCTACTTTGGCTTGACCGATATTGGCAGGCCTCAAGCTGGCGAAACCGTCGTCATTTCGGCTGCCGCCGGCGCCGTCGGGTATGTTGCCGGTCAAATCGCGCGCCTGATGGGCGCCGAACGCGTCGTCGGATTGACCAGCAGCGACGCGAAGGGCGAACGTTTGAAAACCGAACTGGGGTACGATGACTTTATCAATTATAGAAAACCCGACCTGAATCAACAATTTTTAAACGCCTGTCCAAAGGGCATTGATGTTTATTTTGATAACGTTGGCGGGCCTCTCTTGGAAACCGTTTTAAATCACGTCAACGTTGGCGCCAGGATTCCTTTTTGTGGCGCGGTCGCGGATTACAATACGCAGCACCCCCAAGGGCCCTCCAATCTGTTTCAAATCGTCACCAATTCAGTGCGATTACAAGGCTTCATGACCCACCTGCAACTTGAACGCTATCCAGAAGCTCGAGGCCAGTTAACGGCTTGGATGAAAAAGGGACAGATTAAATCAATCACGCACGAATACGATGGCGTGGCGCAGTGTGGCCACGCCTTTGCCGACTTATTTTCGGGGTAAGAACTTCGGCAAAACGCTGGTCAGAGTGTAAGTTCCCGGATCCTTCTGCAGGCCTTTAGGTCTGCAGAAGGATCCGGCCTCGGGCGAAACCAACTTTATTTCAAGGGCAACAACCGGGCAGCCTGATCAGGTTCCGCCAAACAACTCGTTCAGACGAAAATACCACCGGCTGGGAAATGTCTTGGGTCTCGTTGTCAAAGCGAGTCTTTTTACTCAAAAAACATGCTGATTCATCCGGTTTCGCACGATTCTAAGCTTGATTATTGCGGTTGATCTCCACCATGTGATACCGTTTCCAACGGAGAGGGGGGCGTTATCTAGCATAGGCATTTATTGATTGCTCAAGCTAAGCGGCGCTACAGCAGTGATTCCTAAGATGGAGGCGCTAGACAACAGTGGAAAGCCCGATGAAACGTGAAAACTTAAAAAAACTAGCGCAATTGAAAGCTGTGATTCTAGGCATGGAAAAGGATTTTGGCCTGGCCGACCTAACCGAGCAAGAACGAAGAATCCTGAGCGCGATGTCTGAGATTGGCAACAGTGATGATAGCTTAGTGAGCAGCAAAGCACTCCGAAACAGTCTGTATTGCAGTGACCTCTCTGCCCCGACGTACCATAGAGCTTTGAAGGCGTTGCTCGACAAGCAGTACCTAAAGCCCGCGGAAGGTCGAAAAACTGGCCTGTATCGACTCTGCTTGTAATTGAAAATAGGCCGGTTATCGTTAAATCCATTCGCCCTTAGCTTGGCTGAGCTTTCAGCCAAGCCTCATGGTATGAGGCTATCGCCTGTGCGGCGTATGCAATCATTAACGCGGTGAAGCGTGCAGACCATCGGCCTCGCGCCTTTCTCTTTAAATCTTTTTGAAACGATTCCCAATTCGCTCTAGACTACTTCTTAGCGGTACTTTGATCATAACCGTTCGTTGCGATCAAACGTTGACACCGCGTCGAGAATACTCATCCCAAGCCTAACCGGTCGAGTGCCGAGCATCATGAACCCCCTAACGAATCTCGAGCCGGCTAAGCGTGATGCGGCAGAAACCCTAAAGTGCAAATAACGCCTCACAAAGTACTCGTCGAAGGCCTTTATGGCGCGTTCATTATTTTCTGGTTTCTCATAAGTTATGCCCTGAGCTACCAAGGCATCAACCTTCTCTTGTCACCCTTTATCGACTCGATTGAGACCGTGTCTTTTCTTGTTTTTCTACCCCACGGCATCCGCATCATTGCGGTTTATTTTCTAGGGTGGAAAGCCGTCCTACCCTTGTTTATCGCGCATTTAGTGTCCTACCAACTCTTTGACCAAATGCCGCCCTATTGGGCCCAAATACCGCTTGCTTTCGTCGGCGCACTCAGCGCCTTCATCGCTTTCGAAATGATGCGGGTCTGTGATTTAAATAGTTACTACCGAGTCAAGGCATCCGCTGAGCGCCCCAATACCATCGGGCCCCCTATGCTTGCCGGCATCCTGGCAGCAATCTTGAACGGGCTCTTGACCCTCGCGATTTTAATGACGGCTAATGATGCCGACGCGGATTTAAGCCTTCTGCTGGGTTATTTTGTTGGCGATCTTTTGGGGGTTGGTGTTCTGCTCAGCTTCGTCTTCACGCTGAGACGCCTGGTGGTTTCATTGGGCGAGGCCCAAAACCGGTATTGAACGATTTCATTTTGAGGTGAGATCTCTCACGTCACCAGACAACCCTAAACAAAGTATCCCAAAGTAACGGAGATCCCATGTTGAGACTCGATCGGCGCGACACTCGAACGCCATTTTTCAAATCAGCGCGTCAAAACCTGATGCTAATCACAACGCTCTGCTTAACTTCTTTGACCTTTGGTAACGACTTGGCTGAGGCCCTGCCGCCCGCGCTACTGGGCAAAGCGCCGCCACTGCAAGGCCAAGCATTAAACTACTTTACGATCATCCAGCCACCACAGGTTACCTTTCGTTACCCGTAGGCCAGGAAAGCAAAGGCGCCGTGATTTTAGTCCATGAATGGAACGGCCTAACCCAACGCATAAAGGAAACTGCGGACGCGTTTGCGGATGTCGGGTATGTGGCCCTTGCGGCGGACCTTTATAGCGGCCGCATCGGCCGCAACCGAGACGAGAATAGGGCTTTGG
Organism: uncultured Pseudomonadales bacterium; assembly: GCA_905182155.1. GTDB lineage: Bacteria > Pseudomonadota > Gammaproteobacteria > Pseudomonadales > Azotimanducaceae > UBA9926. The sequence continues at coordinate 9,102 of CAJJAX010000038.1, read as the reverse complement.
TCCAAGAAACGATGCAGGCCCCCAAGCAAATTATCCACAACCTCAATGCGGCTTTAGCCTGGCTCAAGGCTCGCCCAGATGTGCACGGTCAGGTCGCGACTATCGGCTGGTGTTATGGCGGCGGCATCGCTTTGACCTTCGCCCTTGGCGGTGATCAGCATGAGGGCACGGCCATTTTTTATGGCCGACTGCTGAATGACCCGGAGGTTCTAAAGCAAGTTCAACACGAGGTGTATGGCACGTTTGCCGGGCTAGATCAGGGACCCAGCGTTGAACAGGTTTCAGCATTTGTCACGGGCCTGCGTGCAGCAGGCATCGACAATGACGTTCACATTTACGATGCCGTTCAGCATGGCTTTTGGCTCCATGTCGATCGGGATCGGGAGCGAAATCAGGCGCCTGCGGAACATGCTTGGGGGCGGCTTTTGAAGTATCTTGATCGAACGTTTTCGCCGGCTGGCATCGCGCCGAAAGATACGTAGCCCGAACTCAGGATTATTGCAGAATTTGTGATCGACTCATTATCGGCGACCTAAGCTTTAGGATAGTTTTCCCCCACCTCATAGTGAGCCGATAAACATAGTCGGTTGCTGTAACAAAGCCTTCTATGCTGCCGCAGTCAAATCGCCGGCCTTTAAATCGATAGGCCAAAACCTGGCCTGCTTTGGATTGTTCATTCAACGCATCGGTAATTTGAATCTCACCGTTAGCGCCGGGCTTGGTCACACGAAGAATATCGAATATATCCGGCGTTAGTATATATCGCCCGATGATCGCCAAGTTTGATGGTGCGTCCTTGGGGTCTGGCTTTTCCACCATCTCATCGACTCGATAAACACCGTTGCTCAGGCTCTCACCTCGAATGACTCCATACTTATGTGTTTCATCTTCCGGCACTTCCTGAATAGCAACAATGGAACAACGAAATTGCTTAAAAAGTTGCACCATCTGAGATAACACCCCAGAGCCATTATTCATGCATAAATCGTCCGAAAGCACCACTGCGAAAGGCTCATTTCCAATTAGCGGCTCACCGGTCAAAATGGCATGACCCAGTCCCTTCATTTCGGTTTGCCGGGTGTCGGAAAAAGAGCACTGCTCGATCAGCGCTCGAATACCGGACAGCAAGGCCTCCTGGGAACTACCCGTGATCTGGTGCTCGAACTCATAGTTCGTGTCAAAATGATCCTCCAACGCCCGCTTACCCCGGCCCGTCACAAACCCAATCTGGGTTAAGCCCGCGGCCAAAGCCTCTTCGACGCCATATTGAATCAACGGTTTGTTCACAATCGGCAGCATTTCTTTGGGCATCGACTTCGTGGCCGGCAAAAACCGAGTGCCATACCCCGCCGCTGGAAATAAGCATTTACGAATCATGGCCGAATTCCTTTATGTTTAGGCCCTTAAAACCCGCTTAGCTGGATCAACAGCTCATCGAAATGAGCTAGGCGGGCCGTTTTGACATCGCCATCTCTTCAATTGATCAACCCATAGAAATCAACTCAACAAGCGATCAACCATCGAGTGGCCTCTTTAAGCCCAAGTCACACTAAAAGCTTAAACACCTCGATCAATCCTGCTGATCTACCAAGCTGATTCCCAGCCATGGGCCGCGCTCCGCTGCCTCTCCCCCGCCCCGCCTAGAAGGTTAAGAGCAAGGCGCCTCCTTTTACGAAGACCGAGCCGCCTTAAAATCGGTTACGGCGCTTTAACCCGACCATACGCATCATCAAACCGAATAATGTCATCCTCACCAAGATAGTTACCGGACTGTACCTCGATAATCTCAAGCACCGCATCCCCCAGGTTCTCGAGTCGATGAATCGCCCCCAACGGAATATAGCTGGACTGATTTTCAACCAGCTCAAAAACCTGATCATCGCAGGTGACCCGCGCCCTGCCTGACACCACAACCCAATGCTCGGCCCGGTGCGCGTGCTGCTGCAAAGACAGTCGCTGCCCTGGCATAACCCCAATCCGCTTGGTCTTGTGCCGGGGTCCTTCATCCACCGTCTCGTACCATCCCCAAGGCCGATCAACGCGTCGGTGCAGCAAGTGCTCTTCCCGACCGGATGCTTGCAGCTGGTCAACCACCGCCTTAACCCGCTGGCTCTGACTTACGGCGGCAACCAGCACCGCATCTGCCGTTTCCACCACAACGACCTGATCAAGTCCGACCACCGTCACCAACCGGTTTTCAGCGAAGACCAAACTGTTGGCGGTATGCTCAAAGAGCACATCGCCCTTGGACACATTGCAATCAGCATCCTTATCGCTGACCGCCCAAAGCGATTGCCAAGACCCAATATCACTCCAACCTGCCGACAAGGGCACCACCGCGACCGGGCTGGCAACCTCCATCACCGCATAATCCACAGAATCATTCGGACAGTCGCCAAAGATTTTTGCATCGGGGCGGATAAACGCTTGATCAATGCTTCGAGCTTGCCAGGCCGCCTCGATGCACCGCGCAATCTCGGGGGCGTGTGTGCTTAAGGCGGTTAAAAAGTGATCCGCCTGAAAGACAAACATCCCACTATTCCAGTAATACTGCCCGGAACGAACATACGCCTGCGCCCGCTCAAGGTCCGGCTTTTCAACGAATCGCGTGACGTCAAAGCCGCCATCGCGGGCTTCGCCGCGTTCAATGTAGCCATAGCCGGTTTCTGGCCCAGCGGCCTCGATACCAAAGGTTACCAGCTGACCGCCTGCGGCCAATTTCGTTGCTGCTCGAATGCCAGAATGAAAGGCATCAATATCGGTGATCGCATGATCCGACGGCAGCACCAGGAGCATCGCCTCAGCATTGCTCGTTTGCGCGGCCAATGCCGAAAGCGCAATCGCGGGCGCGGTATTCCGGCCCACCGGCTCCAGGATCATTTGAAGGTCGCCGTAACCAATCTCAGCCATTTGCGCTTGAACGAGGTAGCGATGCGCGTCGTTACACACCAAGATGGGTGCGGCAAGCTGCGCCAGCCCGTCCAATCTAAGCACCGTATTTTGCAGCAGACTCTGATCATTCAGCAGCTTCAGCAGCTGTTTTGGATAGCCTTGCCGCGACATCGGCCAAAGCCTGGATCCTGCGCCACCACAAAGAATAACGGGTTGGATAAACATAAGAATTCGCGGCTGAGTTTTGTTGAGTATAACGCACAACCCCAATGGGTTGGCAGGCGGCGTTGTCCCACCAAGCCTTAGGGCCCTGCAGGCGTCCTGATCGTTGGGCGCTTACCGGCGCGGGGCCTGCGATCTATTTTATACCGCGCAGCCGTCGCACGCGTGAGCCTGCGTCTTTGGGCTTTTGGCGTTTTGGGCTTTTGGCGTTTTGGGGTTTTGGGGTTTTGGAGTTTTGGGGTTTTGGGTTTGGGGTTTGGCGTTTGGGGTTTGGCGTTTGGGGTTTGGGGTTTGGCGTTTGGCGTTTGGCGTTTGGGGCGACCTTTCAACCAAAACCAGAAGCAGAACGACGATGCGATTTCAATTTAATCGAGTAGGTTGCAGACCTCAATACGAAGAAGCGGTGCAGCGAAGAACAGATCATCAAAGCGGTCATAGAACATGAGCCCGGCGTTTAGGTGGACGATAATTGCGGTCAGCTCGGCATCTCATCAGGTACGTTCTATAACTGGCGAAGTAAACACGCAGGCTTAAAGTTTCGGTTTCGGTTTCGGTTTGTTCGGTTTGCTGGTTTGCTGGTTTGCTGGTTTCTGGTTTTGGACTGGGATCGAGGGCCAATCAGGCCCATTCTCAGGCGCACTTTAAACCTCGTGTTTAGCTCTGGATTTAAACCAAGGGTTCAGGCTTTCGGCGAGCGAGTGGGCCCTTGCCCACGCCTTACGCAACCGACAACCACAACGTCAAAACTGCAGACCACTCGAGCTGAACAAAGCGTAGGCCTGCGCAACTCGCACGGCGTCAGGCATCCTCCAACCGATCCTGCCCGTTCAAGTACACGGCCGAAAGCTTTTGGTAATAACGCGCGTTGGCAACGTTCGCCGCATAGTGATCGCGGGTTGCGATCAGCTTTGCGGGTACGCCCGCAATCACTGAGTACGCTGGGAAAACCTGGTTCTCCCGAACAATGGCCTGACCTGCGACAATCGATCCGCGCCCGATCTTGACGCCATCCATGACCACGGCGTTGATCCCAATCAGGCAGCCATCCCCAATGTCACAACCATGAAGGGTTACATGATGCGTGATCGAGCAATCCTCGCCAATCCGGGTACCGCTCGAGACCCCCTCATGAATCATCACAAAATCTTGGAGGTTACTGCGCGCACCGATGTGAATCTCAAACTGCTCGCATCGGGTCACCGCATAGGTCCAGATCGAGACCTCTGGCCCAACGTAGACTTTACCTTGGAGTCTTGCGGTTTCATGAATGAATCCCGGATCATCGAGCGTGACAGATTCGCCAATTCCGTGCTGCTTATTCATAATGCTGACCCTTATTAAACCTTTGACGACCGGCTTGACCCCTGAACCGTCGCACCATGGCCTGACGACCCATCATCCCGTTTTGTGGCAAGAATGGCGGCCAATGATGGCCGGTGAACCGCAATCTCGGCATCCGTTAGCCCTTCCAGCGAATGCGGAAACTTCAGCCAAGCCTCGGTTTCATGCACATAATAGTCTGGGGTGCGAGCCGTCTGATTTCGGCTGGGCTTAAAGTACGGCACCGCAATTCGAATATCGGTTGGCGTGTTGCGTCGCGCTGCGATCGACAGCTGGTCAATCACCGCTTCAATACTGCGACCTGTATCAAAAACATCGTCGACAATCAGCAGCGCATGTTCAGCCCGCACCTGCTTAATCAGATAGTTCATACCATAAACCTGAACCTGCGAGCGCTGGTTATCAATCCCTTCATAACTTGCGGTCCGAATCGCGATGTGGTCCGCGGCCACCCCGAAACGCGCCAGGAACTCCTGTACCGCAATACCAACCGGCACGCCGCCACGCCAAATGGCGACGATAAAGTCGGGCACAAACCCATCGCTTGTCATCATCGCTCCCAATCGCCAGCTGTCTTCTAACAGCGCTTGGGCATCCAGATAGCACTTGTTCGACATGCACGGTATCCTGTTTTGACTCAGCAGAGCTTATCATGCAGCCAAACACCTTTCTCCAAGAGCAACAGATTATTGAAGCCAGTTTTCGGCTGGGGGTCGACGTGTTTAATTCTGGGTTTCGACCCACCTTCATCGTCGGGCTCTGGCGTGGGGGCAGTACGGTTGGTATTTATTTACAGGAATGTTTGCAAACCCTTGGCGTTGCCACCGATCACATTGCCATTAGAACCGCTTATGCTGGCCGAAAGGATTATGAGGCGCATCGGATGGATCCCGACCACCCCATTAGCGTTCATGGCACCCAATACCTGATCGAAACGCTCCAACACACAGACCGTTTACTGCTGGTCGACGATGTCTTTGGTAGTGGCCGCAACCTGGCTGCCGTGATTCAAAAGCTCCAAACCCGGCTGAGGAAAAACTGTCCATCGTCGATCCGAACAGCTTGCTTATTTCACCGGCCTGAACAGCGCGAGACCCACTTGCAACCCGATTATGTCCTGAAGGCAGTCGATGCTTGGTTAACGCTTCCCTATGAGCTCAAGGGCCTCACCGATGAGGAACTGGCAGACCATAAACCCGCGTTTGTGGCTTTGTTACAAGAATTTAACCTGACCCCGCCGGACGTCAGCGACTAGTTCTTTCGGCAAGCTGAATCAGTCCTTGCGTTGCCGCTTCTGCCAGGCTTTCAAACAAATAAAATCATGCGCCAAAGTCGCCGCGGCAATGGCCGTAATTTCACTATGATCATAGGCCGGCGCCACCTCAACCACATCCATACCGATAATATCCACATGCCCCAAGCCTCTGAGGATGGTCAACGCCTGAAGGCTTGTCAGGCCACCCGCAACGGCGCGTGCCCGTGCCCGGCGCGTAAGCTGGATCGAGACAATCGATATCAAAGGTCAAATAAGCCTTATTCCGACCAACCACTTTTTGAATTTCCAGCACGGTTGCTCGAACCCCATTTTCTGCAATCCAAGGACTCGACATCACGGTGAAGCCGTAATCATCTTCGCTGAAACTTCGGATACCAATCTGCACAGACCGCTTTGGATCAATCAAACCCTCTCTGAGCGCCCTTAAAAAACATCGAGCCATGATCCAATTGCTGGCCATCATCTGGCCAAGTATCAACATGGGCATCGAAGTGAATTAACGACAACGGGCCATACTTTTCAGCATGCGCGCGCAACAGCGGATAGGTCACAAAGTGGTCACCGCCGAAGGTCAGCATGGTGACGTCTTCAGCGAGCAACTTTTTGGCGTGGGCCTCGATGACCTCAACCGCTTTGTCCGGATAGCCTGATACAAAATCCACATCGCCATAGTCGGCAACGGCCAGTATTTCAAACGGGTTCGCATTCAGCGGGAAGGCAAAATCGGCAATCTCAGCCAGTTGAACGCTCGCCGCACGGATCGCTTGGGGTCCAAATCGTGCGCCGGGCCGAAACGTGGTTGCAAGATCAAAGGGCAAACCCGATACCACGAGATCTGCGCCTTGAATTTCTCGGGTGTAGGCTCGTCGCAAAAAGGATAGCTGGCACACCTGAAAGGTCTTTGATAGGTGCTACTCGAACCCAACAAATCGGGCCGCGCATGACTCCGACTCACTCTATCGATCATTTGGAAACCCTCCTGTGACTAAAGAAACCTACCTATACTCGATCTAATGCCGCATAAAAGAGCATGCCCGCAACCAAACCAGGCCAACGCAGCCAGCGACCACCGGGGAACTTCCGGTGTTTCAGATTGGCCAAACAATCGAAGCCCTCGGCTTGGCCCTTGATTGCCTCGGCAATGAGATGCCCCCCCATATTCGCCATAGCAACACCGTGTCCGGAATAGCCTTGACCATAGTAAAGGTTCTGCCCCAATCGGCCAAACTTCGGCATGCGGTTCATCGTTACCGATAACGTGCCGCCCCAAGCATAGGGCAAATCAACGTCAGCAAGTTGAGGGATAGATCGCCAACAACCGCTTGCGGACAACGGCTCGAATGTCTTTGGGGAAAAATCGGGTGTAGTTTTCACCCCCGCCAAAAATCAGTCTTTGATCATCCGACAGATGAAAGTAGTTCACCACAAACCGGGTATCCACCACCGCCTGGTTATCTCGAATGATCTCACTCGCCAAAGCATCGCCCAAGGGTTCGGTGGCCACCATAAAATTATTGATGGGCATTTGATAGCCATCTGGTTCAGGCGCAAGGCCGTTTTAAGTAGCCATTACAAGCGAGCACGACCTTCTGGGCTCGTACCCGCCGCGTTGTGGTTCTAACGTCCATACGGTCCGCAGAAACCGCTTCAAAGCCGGTAACAGCGGACAGTTCAAACAACTGGGCGCCCTGAGATTCTGCCGCTTTGGCCAACCCTTGCGCCAAGTTAAGCGGATGTAGGTGGCCCGCTCGGGTATCAAGGTAGCCGCCAAAATAAGCCTGGCTGCCTATCCGGTCCGACACCTCACGACGGTTAAGCGGATGACAATCCTCGTAACCATATCGCGCCTTCAGGTGCGCCGTATGGTCCCACAAATCCTGTTGATACCGTGCTCGATGCGCAAGCGTTAACTCCCCGTCAGACAAGTGGCATGGGATTGAATATTGATGAATGCGCGCGGCGCACTAGGGCATTGGCATCCAGAGCCATTTGCCAAAGTTGACGCGCCCAGGCTGGGTCAACCATTCGCTCTAAGTCTTCCTGATCTTTGCGTTGACCAATCCCCAGAACGCCGCCATTGCGGCCCGAGGCGCCCGAGCCAATCCGGTATTGCTCAAGGAGCACCACCTTAAACCCGGCTTCAGAAAGCGTCAGCGCCGCAGAAAGACCGGTATACCCGCCACCAATGACGCAGACATCACAGTCCAAATCTTCGGTGAGCGTTGCTCGATCAGCCTGATCATTTCGAGTTGCATGATACCAAGACGACTCAAACCCAACTTCAGGGCGGCCGCCCGACTGGCGACTCACAAGCCTCCCGCCAAAATCGGGCGCACCTACAACATACTCCCAAGGTAGCTCACCTCCCAGGAGGAAATTCTAATGTTGTAATCCTGCAATTCGTTGCGCTTGATCGATGCAAAAACATCCAAAAACTCGCGAGTCATTATTGCCGCCATTTTGGTACTCTCATCCAAATTGACCAGCGCCTGATCCAAATTATCGGGTAGATTGGTGGTTAGCTCCCAGCAGTCTTCTTCGCTGGCTGCGGTCGGCTCAATGGCCTCCTCAATCCCTAAGAGCCCCGCCGATAAAATCGCCGCCATCAATAAATAAGGATTGGCATCCGCACCAACAACGCGGGTTTCAACCCGGCCTTCTTCGGGCGGGCCATAGGGTACCCGCAAACCGGCAGTGCGGTTGTCAACCGACCAGACGGTTTTGGTAGGCGCAAACGTGCCTTTGGCAAAGCGTTTATAGCTGTTGATATAGGGAGCCAGAAAATACGTGTAGTCTGGGGCATATTTAATCAGACCTGCCACGTAATGCTGCATGGTCTGCGACATGCCCAAATCAGCATCTTTATCATAGAACAGGCTCTCGCCATCCGTTGACCACAGCGATTGGTGAACATGCGAGGAACTGCCCACCCTTGTGTGATGCCATTTTGGCAGAAATGTGGCAGCATGGCCCTGTTGCCAGGCGATTTCCTTTGTGGCGTGTTTGGCGATGGTGTGGTGATCGGCACAATCGAGCGCTGGCGCGTAGCGGATGTTAAGCTCTTCTTGCCCCGCTTCGGCTTCACCTTTCGAGTTTTCCACCGGCACGCCAGCGGCAAACAGATGATTGCGCAATGGCCGCATCACATGCTCTTCTTTCGTGGTCTGCAGAATATGGTAATCCTCATTGTAGCCGCTGATCGGGGTGAGGTCTTGAAACCCCTCTTTGCGGATTTGTTCAAAGGATTTCTCAAATAGAAAAAATTCTAGCTCAGTCGCGGTTTGGGCAATGATGCCTGCTGCGGCCAGCCGGTCAATCTGACGTTTTAGAATCGCGCGCGGGGAATGTGGCACGGGTTTATGTGTGTGGTG
>CAJJAX010000037.1 GCA_905182155.1 uncultured Pseudomonadales bacterium | reverse complement strand
ACGTCATCACCGAGCACGCTCGATGCTGCCGCAAGATCAATCGCGCCGTTCTCAAGCACCTCGGCAGTATCAACCAGCGCAACCGGCGCATCATTTACACCTTCGATTTGAAAAGAAAAGACCCCTTGTCCGGTTTCGCCAAATTCGTCTTGCACCGTGATGCCAAATTGCTCAATGCCAATCTCACCTTCTTTTAGATAATCGAAGGCATCACCAGGATCATATAAAACAGAGCCTATCCGAACCGAACCCCGAGTTAACTCAGTGTCCAATGCTAGAACCGTTAGGGTGCTGCCGAGATCGGAATCGGCAAAGATTGCATCAAGCGGTATCGAAATCTCACCGGCTTCAGGAATCAATTCGAGCGTGAAGCCCGTTGGATCTGAAACCAGTATTGGCGGATCATTAACCCCCTCGACAGTGACTGTAACCGTTGCCGTGGCGGTCGTGTCGCCATCACTAATGGTGTAACTGAAAACGTCATCAACGGAGCCTTCGCTCAAGGACTGCGGCGGCTCATAAAGGAGTGATTGTCCGTCTTCAGAGATTGAAATAATTCCGAGCGCGTTGGTGCTGTCGACAGCCGTGATCACCAGCGTATCGGCCGCATCCGGATCGTTGTCGTTTGAGAGCACCGCGAGCACCAGCGGTGCATCTTCGTTGGTTTCGGCGATGTCATTGTTGGCAATCGGCGCATCAGCACTGCCTTGATACACAATCACCACTTCCGCGCTGGCGCTCGAGGTCCCGGACTCAACCGTGTACGACAGCGTTTCCGTTGTCGTTTCACCGGCCCCAAGACTTTGTAAAAGGCTTTCATCGGGCTGGAACTGCACCCGGCCGTCAATCAACGTCACGGCATCTTGCCGCTCACTGTTGACCGCGATGACCGACAGCACTTGACCCGCATCGGGATCAGAGTCATTCCCCAGCAATTGATCGGTGACATCTAGCGAACTGCCGGTAACCACGGTTAACTGGTCCGCCAAGGCCTCGGGAGGATTGTCGGGCGCGATCACTTCTTGCGGCTCTTCTGCCGCGACTTCTTCTACCTCAACGACAGATTTTTCAACCGCCGTTGCTGCGGTACCCAGGGTTTGTAACGCACCGGAGTCTTGGCCTTCGACATTACTGTCTAGGCTTTGCAAGGTCTCAAGCACGACCTCTGCTTCTTCGGTCGCTGATTCGACGCTTGTGTCAGGGTTTGTGACGGTCGATAAAGCCTCATCATCACTGGCCTCACCAATGTCGGCCTCAGCCTCGTTGCTGACCAAGTCTTCCGCACTCTCGGACTCACTCTGGCTCTCAACGCTTGAATCATCAACGCCCAAGCTGTCTATATCATCGTCGTCACTTGCTTCTTCAACTTCTTCTTCGGCGTCGCCGGCTTCTTCTAAATCAATTTCTTCGACTTCTTCAACGACCTCTTCTACAACTTCTTCGACAATTTCCTCTTCTGCGGTTTCTTCAACAACCTCCTCAGCCTCAATCGCCGCTTCTTCTACAATTTCCTCGACAACCTCTTCAGCCTCAGATTCCAGGGCGTCTTCTTCCGCCACGCTACCATCGCCGGGCGGCAAGGATTCCTGGAGTGCTTGCTGGGCTTGCTGAGTGGGCTCGGCTGTAAACGCGGGCTGACCATTCAACACCACAACGGCCGTATTTCCCGGTGTATCCAGGGTCACCCCATTCTGCCCATTGATATCCGTGATATCGAGCACGCCTGAACGGTGTACCACAACCGTTTCGCCACTGGGGTATACCGCGCCTTCAAGCTCGCTACCGCGCACGCCGATAATGGATGTGGGCGTATTGAGCTGGGTATGCGCTTGCGCGGAGGAACTGGGCAACTCGCCAATCTTGCCACTCTTATAATAAAAACCACCCACCCGAACAGTGGCTTCAAACCGGCCAACATCGGCCGCTTCATCAAACTCGTATTTGTCTAAGGCCGCCTCACCATTTTGACCCAGTTGGAACTTGGTGCCGTCGCGCATCTCGGCCTTGATAAAACTGCCGGCGCCCGTGACCAGAACGTCGCCTTGATACAAGACCGCGCCCTTTTTGATCGTTTCTTGGCTGCCATCGGCGTGCCGCACGGTGACAGAACCCACCACCAGCTTAACGGAGCCGATTTCAACCAACGCTGCACCCGAGGGCGCGGGTCCTGCAAACAGCACATCCAGACCAAACGAGCGAGGGAACAAACTGTTGACCATGGCAGGCGACAACCCGGCGCCGCTTTCGATCATTAAATTGGGCGGTGTTGGAAAACTGAAATAATCTGGAACGATGTGCGTGATGCCATCAGGATTGGTGATTTCGAGGTCAAACCCTGACTGCGAGAAGACGCCATACAGCAAAAACGACGCATCGGGCAATAGGTGCTCGAAAGCGCCTGATTGAGCCACCTCAACGTCTTCTTCTGACCCCTGCCGAGCCTTCAAGGTAGCATCTTTAGTTAACAATTCGCGCCCCATTAAAAGGCCCTAAAGCGCCTTTTTAATTTCTTAAGATTCTAAAGCCCACTCAATTCAGGGCCTCATTTCTACTAAATCTACCTGACCTGCCCGATGACGGCGCCTCAATTATTTGAGTGGGCTAAGCCCCAGCGATCATCAAACCTTAGAAACCGTCGTCGACTGTCCTAAAATATAAAACCTGACGCTCATTTAACGCCTGATTTCTCAGAAAGACAAACGAAATCCGCGCCGCGTGACGCGCCAAAACAACGCGCCGGGTCCCGGCCTGAGTCCGCCAAAAGCACCGACGTCTGACGCGGTTTACCCGCTCAGTCACGCTCGGCGCCCCCGCCAGACGTTATGGATCACTCTGTCACGCGCCGCAGCCCCCAAGCGGCTGTGAGCCTTCAGCATTCCGAGCCCAAGTCAGTCTGATTTAACCCAGCCCCAACAGGCTTAAACCTTTGATTGAGTTCAACAATCTAGTCGAAAAAGCGCTGCGCCGACCGCTTGTGATCAACAACCCCATAACCCGACAACACTTGGCGATACATTAATAGATCTTGGCTAACCCCCCCATCGCGCGACGCGAATCATACGGCGGTGCTTTGTCTTTGAAAGCCGTCGCTGTCAAACCCACTGTGCGTTGCAGGGCCATCGTCCTATGGGCTCACGTTGCGCGTCATCACCACAGATCATCCGCGGCCGAGCTGCCAGGAAGCCGCGGCCGCTAAACGCAACAGACAGCTGATCAGCAGGCAAGGCCCGTGCGCTAATTTGATGACATCAGGACTCGAATTTCTCTCTTATAGCGCCGGCTGGATTTGAGCACATCGCCTGATACCAACGTTAATCGATACTCACCGTTGGCATGTACCGCAATTTCTTGAACGCGATTCACATTAACCAGTGCGCTCCGATGCACCCTCAAGAATACGCTGGGATCCAGTTGCTGCTGCAGCTTTGCCATGGTCGATCGAAGGATATGGGTTTCGCCTTCCGCATGAACACACATATAATCACCGGCCGCATCCACCCAGTCGATCTTCGACACCGCCAGGCGAGTGGTTTTGCCAACTTCTTTAATGACCAACACCGCATTAAAATCAGACACCTTAGCCCTGGCAACCGTTGGGGCTTGGCTTTGCTGCAGTTGCGCGATTGCGGCCTTCAAACGCTCATTCTCGACCTGCACGCCTTGCCGAGCGCGCAGGGTTGCGACCGCCTTGGATAAACGTCGGGGGGCGATGGGTTTTAGCAAATAATCGACCGCATGATGTTCAAACGCACGAATCGCATAGTCATCGAAGGCTGTTACAAAAACCAAGCTGGGCAGCGGCGCCGTCATCTTCTGAGCCAGCTCAAGGCCGGACATCCCAGGCATTTGGATATCCAAAAAGACCACGTCCGGGCGGTGCATCTCAATGTACTCGAGCGCGCGCTCAGGTTGACCAAAGTCAGCGATAACCTTGATACCCGGCTCTTTGGCGAGCAGGTGGATCAGCCCCCGCCTCGCCAGCGGCTCGTCATCAACGACCACGGCAGACATTTGGTTCATAGCAAATCGCCTTCAGAGGCGATCGGGATTTGAATCATTACCTCTGCACCCCCACCGTTACGCTGACGACGCTCCAAAACAAACTGATCCCCATAATGCAGCGCTAAGCGTTGCTCTGTATTTTTCCAGCCCAAGCCGGGTTCCAATTGATGATGCCCATCAACCGTAAAGCCAGGCCCCGTATCCGAAACGATCAGCATTAAGTGATTGTCGCCCCGACTCGCCGACACGAAGACTGTGCCGGGCTTTTCTGATTGCGTGATCCCATGTTTAACCGCATTTTCAACCAACGGTTGCAAAATCAGGCTGGGGACCGAGCAGGATGCCAGGCCCGTTTCAATATTCAATTGAATCGCTAAGCGATCCTCAAACCGCACGGATTCAATTTCAAGATAAGCGCGAACCGACCTAATCTCTTCTTCCAGCGTCACCTTGGCCGCAGCTTCCCCCTCCAAGCTATAACGCAAAAACTCACTCAGCCGTTGAATCATGACCCGCGCTCGCGGGGCATCATCAAGCAGCAGCAAGCTATTAATCGCATTCAAGGTATTGAACAAAAAATGAGGGTTGATCTGATAACGCAACATTTTCAGTTGCGCTTCAACCGCAAGCGCCTCCGCCTGGATTCGCGACCGACGCTCTTCACCCAACCTTAAATACAACTTCAAACTAAAGTACAAACCGCTCCAGCCAAGGAACACGGCATAAGAGTAGCTCAGTACGCCCACAAAATAAGCTGAAACGCCAAAATGATAGAGCTCCTCGAATTCTGAAAGCTGCTCAATCTGGGAGTAATTCTTTAAGGGCTGCCAGATCAGGGCTGCAATGCCCGATGCAACAAGCACGGCCGTTGCGCGAGCACCCCATGCGCGGGTCACCCGCCCAACTTTTCGATAGACCAATCGCAAACAACACGTGAGCAGAAAACCAGCACCCCCCTCCAAACACAGCGTGAGATAAAAAGTGACCGGTTGACCCCAAAACGCATCTCGCAGACCGAACACAATCATCCACCCGGTCCAGCCCGCCATCTGAAGCAACCAAAATAATTTGCTTTGAGACAGGGGCGCCCGTTGATCCGGCAGCATGTTCAAGCTGTTATTGCCGGACCAGGGTGCACCATCCCTTGGCCTGCCCAATAAGCGACACAGCGATCAATCATCAAACAAACTTGTGAACTGCCCACTGGCATTGCTCATGCGACACCGGGCTATACATTCTGCAAGAACCGGGATGCCTTGGGTGATCGAGGCATCCGGCACATGACCAAATGCCAACCGAATGAAATGAACCGTTTTACCTTCGACATGAAAGTCTTTACCTTCGGCATAGTAAAAACCACGCTCCGCTGACAGTGCTTTTAGCTTTACTAAGTCCACATCCTCAGGCAGACGCAGCCACAGAAACAGCCCGCCAGTCGGCCGCGACCAGATACAGATATCCTTGAGTGCGCTTTGCAGCGCTGCCAATAAGAGATCCCGCTTTCTGAGCAAAACCGCATTGGCATTATTGCAATGACCCCATAGATCCTCTTGGTAAAACTGGGCCAAAACCGCTGCCGCAAAATAGTTGCTGCCCGCATCATGTCGTCGCGACACGATTTTCTGAAAATAAGGCGATTCAGCCAGCAGGTAACCCAATCGGACTCCAGGCGCGAAAATTTTAGACAGCGATCCAATGTAAATGTGCCTAGGATCCGGCTGCAGAGCGTAGAGCGACGGCTGCTTGTCACCTTCAAAATGAACATCGCCATAACAATTGTCTTCAACAATGGGCAGATCATGTCGCGCCGCAAGATCAATGAGCTCTGATCGCCGCTGTCGTGACATGGTTGTTCCGGTCGGATTTTGATAAGACGTTAAGGTATAGATGAATTTCGGCTTCACCGGCAGCTCTTTTAATCGCTGCTCCAGCAGGTCAATGCGCATCCCATCGGCGTCGACTGGAATGCCCACGAGCTCAAGGCCGATGCCTTTATAGGCGGCAATGGTGCCTGAATAGGTATAGGTTTCCGTAATCACAAGATCACCCGGCGCCGACATTAAGGCTTGGCCTGCAAGCGTTACCGCCTGCATCGAACCGTTCATGAGCGCCATATTCTCGGGATTCACCAAAACCCCTTCGCGTTCGGATTCGCGCCTTGCCATCAATTGCCGCAGTCCTAGATGACCCTTACCGCCTGGGTAACGATTCATTGCCGCGCCTTCTAGATCAATCGCCCGCAATGCCGCCCGTTTAAAGGCTTCTGCAGGAAACGTCTCTGGATTTGTTTGACCAATTGCAAAGTCATACACCGTCATCAGCACTCCTTTTAAGCAATAAGCATTGGCAATCATGGTTCGCATCATGGGCCAATGGTCTGCCGCAAAACCCTTTGGCGCCGCCAACGGCCTTGGTGTGGCCTTGTTAACCTAAGGATTTATCTGCCGCCCTTCAGCGGCCAAACTGATTCTGACGCAATGACGCGTTTACCCTTGTCGGTGCGATGGGTGATTTAATCCTGCTCCCTCGGATTATTCCAGATGTCTCGCGTCAACAGCCAATCGCCATTGTCGTCCTGAGCAAACAACCAAAGGTGCCGACTGATGGACCGCATCGGCGGTGCGGTCAAATCACGTTTCGCGATTAAATAACCGTCAAACGATATCCTGGCGAATCCTCGTTGATTAAAAATTTGAACTTCATCAATCGTGACTTGCTGCTCGAATCGAAATTTATCCGTAAATCGATAAAATCGCTTGGCTTCCGACAACGACACATCGTGTCGGTTTGATGGCATCATCCAGACCGCGTCGGGCGTGAACAAATCGAAATAACTAAAGAAATTATCTGATTGCGTGCAATTGATCGCATTCAACAACAGTCGTTGAACCAACATTTCATCTCGCGAGCTTGCAAATGCAGCACCATTACTCTGATTCATGAGAAACCTTTATTCTGATTCATGACAAACCTTTTCTACGCGCGTTTGCGATCTATCTTTTTAACCGCCATCCACCAGGATGGTTCTATTACCGTTTAGCCGCCTCTAAAGCACGCCGGCCAAAACCCCGTTGGCCCTTGCTTACGCCAGGCGCCTATGACAGCTGATCACGCCCGGAACCTGGTTGCTTACTACCCTGGCAAAGGCCTTACCGCTGATTCCCTCAAGGCCCAGGAAATAGGCTGCAACTCAATTTTGGGGAACCAATATTAGCCCATCTTCAAAAAATGTCCTAACCAACCTCGCCGCAGCAGGAACCGGCTAGCGCGCCAGGCCGATGCCAGCAATTAAGTGCGCTTAGGGGCATTCCAAGCCTGCGCCAGCCCCTAATTGGGTGGTGAACAAAACCTCGATTTCGCGCTGGCAATCTGAGTTGGGCTCCCTTAATGTAAGGCTTGGCGCATCAATCGAGTTAGTCTGTTCGGGCACGAGACGATAAAAGATAACGATGCTTGCTGACACAGAAAGCCTAAGGATTTGCTCGGAGCGATTCACCCTAAAAGCCGGATGCGATCACGGTAGAACGATGGGAAAGGGCCAAACCGCCCACGTTGCGTCATCTCAATAGAGATCCCGGGGCCGAAGCGCAACCCAAACGATGTCAGGCCGTTGGCCCAACGTTGAAGACACCTCTACTGAATTCGTCAAATTATGCACATATCGAAACGCCCCATCACAAAGCTCGCTCTCACCAATCAAGGGCCATTAGACCTCGTATTCCTCGGGGTTGGTTCTGCATTTTCAAAGACCCTCAATCAAACCAATCTTTTTATTGTCAAAGGCAAAACCCACCTCTTAATCGATTGCGGCAACCACTGTCCGTACAGTTTATTTCACGATTACGGCACACCATTAACGGACATTGACAACTTCCTGATTACCCACAGTCACGCAGATCACATTGGCGGCTTGGAAGAGGCTCAGCTTGCTGGCCGGTATGTCAAAAAGCGTAAGCCCACGATGATTATTACCCAGGCTTATGAAAAGATTTTGTGGGAGCAATCTTTGCGCGGCGGCGCCGAAGCCTCAGAAGCCATACCCCTTAAATTTAAGGACCTTTGGGAAATTGTTCGCCCCCGCAAGCTCAAGGCCTTTAGCCGCGATACCTTCGAAGCTGAATTTGGCGGTATCAACCTTAAATTATTTCGGACAAAACACTTTCCAGACTCGGCGCCTTCTTGGCGCACTTCCGCCTGGAGTTGTGGCGTTCTGATTGACGAGCGAATTCTCTTCACCAGCGATACCCGGTTTGATCCAGCATTGCTGACTGAATTTGACGCCAAGTTTAACCCTGAAATTATTTTTCACGATTGCCAACTCTTCACAGGCGGCGTCCATACTGGCATCGAAGAACTCGCAACCTTGCCTGCCGCCCTAAAAGAAAAATTAGTGTTGGTCCACTATGGCGACCAATGGCAGGGGTTTAAAGCTTTCGCGCGTAAGGCTGGCTTTCACTCTTGGGCCAAACAAGGCCATCGGTACCGATTCGGCACCTCAAATTAAGCCAATATACAGACTCACGCCGTGCGGAAACGCTGGCAGCGACTGGTCTTGGTCCTTGCAGTATGATTTACTAACTTCGCATTATTGACCAATTTATAGACAGCAAAAGGAACACGTACATGGGGTTATTAGATGGCAAGGTCGCACTCGTCACGGGCGCCGGCGGCGGTTTGGGTGAAACACACGCGTTACTGCTCGCCAAAGAAGGCGCGGCGGTTGTCGTCAATGATCTAGGCGGCAGTCGTGATGGCGCCGGTGGCGGTAGCGCTATGGCAGACATGGTGGTTGAAAAAATCAAAGCCATGGGCGGCCAAGCTGTTGCCGATTATGGCAACGTCGCAAACGAAGAAGATGCCAAAGCCATGATCCAAAAGGCTGTCGATACCTTTGGGAAAATCGATTTCCTGATCGCCAACGCGGGCATTCTGCGTGATAAATCGTTCAAAAATATGACCAACGACATGTGGGACATTGTCATCGATGTTCACCTGCGCGGGACCTACCTCACGGTGAATGCCGCCTACCATCAAATGATCGAACAAGGTCATGGCGGCAGCATTGTTGTCACCTCATCAACCTCTGGGCTGCTTGGAAACTTTGGCCAATCCAATTATGGCGCCGCCAAAGCAGGGATTGCTGGATTTGCACGGTGTTTATTTCAGGAAGGCCTCAAGTACGGCATTCGCGTCAATATTCTTGCGCCCGCGGCTTGGTCGCGATTGACCGAAGACATCTTCCCACAAGGGCAAAACATGGAAGCTTTGCTGTCGCCAGACAAAGTGTCACCCCTCGTTGTTTGGCTTGGCTCTGACGATGCGAAAGAGGTGACCGGCAGAACCTTCCTTGCGACCGGCAATACGGTGCAGCTACTTTCTTGGCAGTCGCAAACGGTCTGCCAGAAAGATAATACTGACGGGCCTTGGGCGGTTTCAGAAATCGGCGACGCGGTCCGAGAAAATTTCAGCCACTGGCCGAAAGGCATTCAACCCACCCGCAGGCCCTGGGAATAACGTAGACCTGGGTCTAAACCAGCAAAAGGGTGGCTCAGTCACCTTTTTTTTACTTTGGAGAACCTCATGCAATCAAACTATGGCGATGTGTCCGTCACAATACTCGACAACTTTGTGGCAATCTGCGAGATCAACCGAGCGCCCAATAATTTTTTCGATCAAGATCTGATCAAAGACTTGGCCGATGCCTTTGAAGCGATTGATCAAGACCCTGCAACCCGCGCGATCGTGCTTTGCTCTGATGGTAAACACTTCTGTGCCGGCGCAAACTTCAGCAGCCCAAACCGGCAGCAAACCGCCAACACCGGCGGAGCCAATCCGCTCTACACCGAGGCGGTGCGACTCTTTCACAGCAAAACCCCCGTGATTGCGGCCGTTCAGGGCGCCGCGGTCGGCGGTGGATTCGGCCTTGCTGTGATGGCTGACTTTCGAGTCGTCTCCCCAGAAACCCGGATGACCGCGAACTTCGTCAAGCTTGGGTTTACCCCGGGTTTTGGGTTGACCCATACCCTCTCTCGAATTATTGGCCATCAGAAGGCCAATCTTTTGTTCTTCACGGGTCGCAGAATTACCGGTCAAACTGCTTTTGATTGGGGGCTGGCGGATATTATGAGCAGCGCAGAGAATCTTCGAGCAGAGGCCATTGAATTGGCAGCAGAAATTGCAGAAAACGCGCCGCTCGCAGTTGTTTCCGTTCGGGATCAGGTTCGCGGTGAATTAGCCGATGCGGTCAAGGCAACAACCGATATCGAAGGCCGGGCACAATTCTTCTTACAGCAAACAAATGATCATAAAGAAGGTGTCAAAGCCGTGTCCGAGCGACGACCCGGACAATTCACCGGCAGCTAAAGCAAAGCTTTGTCCTCACACAAACTGGGACGGCTCAGCATCGGCTTGAGGGCCCGGGGGAATCCTGGGCCCTGCCGACCGACCAAAGATTTTGAGGTCTTAATCCGACCCAGACGAAGGACGTCTTGTGCCTGTTGACGGTTCTTTTACCCGCTGTTTACACGCCGTTTACGGCCCCTGAACCAGGTTCAGCGTGGAGCAGGATGGCCAAGCCTTCGCTGAATCCAGCTGTCCCTGAGCGGCTCGTTCGGCAGGCGATAGCGAGCCCGCCCGCTTTGAATGCCAAACCGATTATGACTTCCCGCGTCGTTGTCGATAAGCGCTTTAGTCCACCGAAATTTTAGGTATGATCAGGCATCTTGTCGCAAATTACGTTTTAAAAGGGCTGATAACATGCAGTGGAATTTTGGAGACATTTTAAACGCGGTCGCGACGATCACTGATCCCAATAAGCCCGCCCTGATCCACGGCGAGCGCGTTATCTCCCATGCCGACTTTAATCTTCGAACCAATAATCTGGCGCGATCGCTCCTCGAGGGCGGCGCCGAACCCGGCGATAAAATCGCGTTTTACATGCGTAACTGCCCAGAGTACTCAGAAGGGATTGCGGCGGCTTTTAAAGCCTCGCTCACCCATGTCAACGTGAATTACCGGTACATCGATCACGAACTGGTTTATCTGCTCGACAATTCCGACGCAACGATTGTGATCTACCAACAAGAATTCACCGAGTCTGTGAATCGAATCAAAGCGCAATTACCGCTCGTTACCCAGTGGATTGAAGTGCAGGACAGCACCGTTGACACCGAAGTCTTGGAGACCGACTACGAACGCCGAGCAACCTTGGGCGATGGCGACGCGGTTGATGTCGCGCATTCTCCGGAGGATCTATTATTCCTGTATACCGGCGGTACCACGGGCATGCCGAAGGGTGTGATGTGGCAACATGACGATTTGTTTAAAGTCATGGGCGCTGGCGGTAATCCGCGTCTTTCGATGCCACCGAGCCAAAACCTGGCGGAACTATTAACCCGCATCCAATCACAAACAGGCCCGGTGAATCTCCCGCTACCACCCATGATGCATGGTACTGGCTTGCTTTCAGCCATCGGCGCAATGGCCATGGGCGGCACCTGTGTCACCTTGCCCTATACCAACTTTGATCCGGTGCAAGCCCTAAAGGCAATGGCGGCACATCGCGTCACCACGGTCACGATCGTTGGGGATGCCTTTGCACGCCCCATGCTCGAGGCACTCGATGATCAGCCGCAGGCCTACGACATCAGCTCCGTAAAGGTCATCACGTCATCCGGGGTCATGTGGACCCGAGAAATCAAAGCGGGCTTGTTAGAGCACAACGAAAAGCTACTATTGGTCGATGGCTTTTCGTCCTCGGAAGCCATTGGTTTGGGTAGCTCAGTCATGACCAAAGATGAGAACATCGACGTCGCCAAATTTACCATCGGACCAAACTGTCGGGTCTTTACGGAAGACCACCGCGAGGTTCGGCCGGGCGATAACGAAACCGGCATGGTCGCGGTCAGAGGCAACCTGCCACTGGGCTATTACAAAGATGCAGAGAAGACCGAGAAGACGTTCAAAATCATCCAAGGGGAGCGCTATTCGATCCCTGGGGATTGGGTCCAGGTTGAAGCAGATGGCACCCTGACCCTGCTGGGCCGCGGTAGCAATTGTATTAATACTGCAGGCGAGAAGGTCTTTCCAGAAGAGGTCGAAGAGGCCCTTAAACTTCACGATGCCATCGACGACGCGCTGGTTGTGGGGCTGAGCGATCCGAAGTGGGGCCAAGCCATCACCGCCGTGATCCAAACCCGGCACAACCAAACATTAGATCCGGTTGAACTCAAAGCCTGGGCGCGACAGCAACTGGCAGCTTACAAGCTGCCCAAGCATGTGTTCCAAAAAGAGAACCTTGATCGAGCGCCGAACGGCAAAGCCGATTACGCAAGTATCCGCGATTTTGCCGAAGCGCAATTGAAGCGGTCCTAAACCAAAGGATCCTTCAATGCCCCGTTTAAGCCCGTGACATAAACTTCGCGTTGGTTGTATTGACCTTAACCAGCTCACCGTTGCTAATGTACTCAGGGACCTGAACAACCAAGCCAGTCTCGAGCGTTGCGGGCTTGGTTCTTGAACTCGCACTCGCGCCTTTGAGTCCTGGCGCCGTCTCGGTAATCAAAAGCGTTACCACTTGGGGCACTTCGATGGCGGCAATTTGGCTGTTAATAATCAGTGCTGTGATGTCGTCAAGGCCTTCCTTTAAATAACCCAACTGATCCTCTAGATCAGGACGGTTCAGGCTGTACTGCGTATAGTCAGCAAGATCCATAAAGTGGTATTCATCGCCATCAACGTAAGAAAATTGCACCGAAACTCGTTGGCAATCAATCAACCCAAACTGCTCTTCGCCCTTGCTGCTCACCTCTTTTTTCAACCCCGTGAGTAAATTCTTAAATCGAAATTTATAAAGGGTCACCGCACCTCTTGAAGATGGACTTTTGGTTTCGAGATGCTTTAAAACGTGGGGCACACCCTCGATTTCAACCACATCCCCCCGCTTGATTTCACTTGCTTTTGGCATCAGGCTCTCCTCATCAAAACGGGATTATAAACGGCATGCACTTTCAACCCAATGATTTAGAGGATGTTGCGAACGTCACGATGCCGTTTGGGAAGTTTAAAGGCACTCGGATTCATCGTCTTCCTGAGGCCTATTTAATCTGGTTTTCCGAGCAGGGCTTTCCAACCGGTAAACTCGGCGAGCTTATGAACCTCGCATTAACCTTGCAAACACAGGGTCTTGAGCACCTGATCCTGCCGTTTGAGAGACCCTCACGCCGCAAGGATCGGTCTTAGAAGATTGCCCGGCGCGGGCAAGATACTCATCACAGACGCAACGAAAAGCGACTGCGCATCAGAACGCGACGCTATCGCCCGGCCGTGAAGACCTTGGCGTGAGGTTGTCCACCGCAGGTTTGCTGGCAATGACCTGCTGGCAGATCAGAACCTCAAGCCCTTGAGTGAGTGCACCAATGAGGGCGGCCCAACAGATCCCTTTTTGAACTTGTGTCATTTAATGCGGCAAGGCATCAACCTTTCGCATAACAGACGGCGCATCCCTTACGCTTTCGCGGTTTCAGGTTTCAGGTTTCAGGTTTTAATGCTTTGGCTGTTGGCTCACTTTCTGCCAGAGGCCATCCAGTACCAACCCCAAGGATGGCCTATTACAATCCATTTGATCTGTAAAATTTGACGCCAGCACGCCCAACTAAGACAATTGCGGCAACTTTCTCAGAGCGTACTCTTATGGCTATCGGCATTATCGCAACCCTAGAAATCAAAGCGGGCGAACAAGCTGCCTTCGAAGCGATCTTTTCAGAATTAAGTGCTTCGGTTCAAGCCAATGAACCTGGCAATCATTTTTACGCCCTGCACAAAAGCCGTGAAAGCGACACAACCTATGTGGTTCTGGAACAATATGCTGATGAGGCTGCGCTTCAAGCACACAATCAAACCGAGTCTTTCAAGCGTTTGGGCGCGTTGATGGGGCCGCACATGGCCGGGCGACCCAAGATTGAAATGCTCGACGCTGTGTAAAGAATGCGCAGCGCGCAGCCCATCAAAACAAAAACCAGCCAGATGGGTCGACTAGGTTAGTCGGTCGACCAACCAGGGCAGCGAGCGGTCCATTCGATAATCAATGCCTGAATGGGTGTCGTCAAAGGTCTCGAATTCGTGATCGAGTTCGAGGGCCTCGCAGCGTGCGCTAAACCTGCGAGCACCATAAAGCAGATGGTATTGGTCTCTTATCCCGCAATCGATGAACAACCCTTTAAGCGAACGCAGTTTCGCTTGGGCCTCCGGGGCTTCTAGGGCAATGATGGGGTCGAAAGCTTGCCAGGCTGCCCATCTTGCGTCATCGATTTCGCAGGTCTGCAGATCAACTGGCAAACGGACGCCGAAAGGCGCGTCGGCATCCGGATCATAAGACGCGGCCATTGCAAGCGTCATGAGCACATGCATCTCACCGCCCGCTATTCTGCGGCGACGGTGTAATCGCTCAATATAGCCTGCAATGTTCAGACCCGACTGCGTCAACGCCAATAACACCTCTGGAAATTCTCGGCCATAACACAGTTCAAAGTTCATATCGCCCGAATGACACACCACCGCACCCCAATGCTCACCATGATTGAGTGCCTGATGGAGCGCGCCATACCCGCCGCTGGATTTGCCAAAAAGCCCCCTGGCCCCCGGTTCTGCGATGACTGGGTAACGAGCCTCCACCGCGGGCACCAACACCTCGTGCAACCAGGTCGCCCACTGCCCCATCACAAATGAGTCCACATACTGGTTGCCCCCAAGCGAGGTGAAACAATCTGGAAAGACATACACCGCAGGTCCAAGCTCGCCCGCACTCATTAGTCGATCGATCCTCTGGGGCAGTGTTTCACCAAACCCCTTCCAGGCAAGGTGCGACAAGCCACTGCCGGTGAACCCGGCAAGATCAATGAGCACTGGATAACGTTCGTCCGCCCGACAAACTTCCGGCACATAGACCCCAACGGTCCGAGAGATTGGATCTCCCAGCATATTCGTAAGTAAAGGATGGGCCTCGGTTTCAAAAAACTCGAGCCGACCTTTGGGCTGGCTAAATGTATGCAATGGCATTAAAACTCCTCACCCTTATCTTGGCGTCAAAGTGATGATTCGCTTGCCACTACCGCCGGCGAACGAAGCCCCGTCAGCACAACGGAGATATCTTCAAAGACTCGATAGATCGCCGGCACAACCAATAAGGTCACAACCGTTGCAAAGGTCACACCGAACGCCAGTGACACCGCCATCGGCACGAGAAACTGAGCCTGGACGCTGGTATTGAACATGAGCGGCATTAGGCCAACAAAGGTGGTTAACGAGGTCAGAATGATCGGTCGACAACGGGTGACGGCCGCATCGACCACCGCAGTGTCTAGACTCACGCCTTCGGTCAGGAAGCGGTTTATCGTATACGTTAAGATCAGACTGCTGTTCACCACAACCCCAGCCGCGGCAATCATCCCAAGGATCGACATCATGGCGATGCCCGCAACGAGATCAAATTGCTTCATGATTTGATGTCCCCAGATTGCCCCAACATAGGCAAATGGGATCACACTCATAATCATGATGGGCTGGGTATAGGAATGCAGCGGAATGGCAAGCAGCGCATAAATCACAAACAGCGCGATCAAAAAAGGAAAGACCAAACTCACCAGGTATTCTCCGCTCTGGCGCTGCTCTCCTTCGAGACTGAGCGCAACCCTGGGATGATCACCCAATAGATCATTCAGATAACTGCCGCTGAGGTCACTCAACACTTCTTCTGCGGTAATGACGCTGCGATCAACGTCCGCTGTGACATTGACCACCCGGCGCGCATCGGTGCGATTAATACTCGCGTAGCCCCGGCCAAGATCAGCCTCTGCAACGGTGGTAAAAGGAATCTCTGAACCTGCCGGCGTTCGAACCCGCATCCGGTCGAGCGCCCCAACACTGCGCCGCTCGGAATCGGTGTAACGCACCATGACCCGCACATCGTCCCGACCTCTTTGAATTCGCTGAGCCTCTTCGCCATAAAACGCCTGCCGAACTTGGATTGCCAACTGTGCCAAAGACAAACCGGCCGCATCGCCCTCGGGTTTCATCGACAGTTTGAGCTCCTGCTTACCAGACCGAAATGAATCAGTAATATCGATCACCCCAGGATAACTCGAGAGCTTCATTCTTATCGATGCGGCAATGTCCCGAAGTTCATCCACATTCTCACCCGACAACTGAATATCGATGGCGTTCCCCACAGTAAACAACGAACTATTAAATTTGAGTTCAACCGCCCCAGGGATCGAGCCTGCCTGATCGCGCCAGAGGTTGGCAATGGTTCGGGTATCGAGGCTTCGCGCCTGGCTCGGCGTGAGCTGCAAGGTTACTTCGCCTAAATGGCCCCCGCCAGCACTCCCCCCACTCGGACCACTCGGACCACCGCCGCCTCGACTCGAAGGTTGATTGCCAACGGCTGACAAAATGTGCGTAACCGGCGGCGCCTTGGGGAACTGCGCTGCAAGTTGCTCGGCGAGGGCTTCAGCCGATTGCTCAAGGTAGAGCACCGCATCCGCCGTTGCCGCGGCCGAGGTCCCCAAGGGCATGGTCAACTGTGCGATCGCTTGATCTGAGGCCAGAGGCGGAAAAAACGAAAATGGCAATCGCCCGCTACCAATGACACCCAGTCCGGAGAGGAAAAACACCAAGGCCAACGCAAGGGTTGTGTATCTTGCCGACACCGCAAGGGCCACCAATCGCCGAAAGCGGCAATTAATAAAGACCTCAACCCGCTCAGAAAAACGTTCTTGCGCGCGCACCAAACTTTGAGCGATGCCTTGGGACAATGAAAAGGTATGCAGTAAAATCATGAGGGATACCACGCCAATCGCCAATCCAAAATAACTCGGAACATCCCAGGCAAATTCCAGCAGCAAGATGCCAACCACCGGAACCATCAGCAGATAAATTTCCCCAGCCTCGGTTTTGACATCTTGGTGGCCCAAGTGCGCCGGTAGAATCAACTGGGATTCGATCAAAGAAAAAATCAGACAGCAGATAACGACCGTCGCAATCACCGCGCCGATTTGGCCGGAACTCCCCACACCCTGCAGCATGGGGACAAAGGCGCAGATCGTCGTCAGGACCCCAAAAATAACCGGTACCGATATTTTTTGAGTGCCGACAATGGCGCCCTCTAACAGGGTTCGGCTCTTGCGCTGTTCGGAGAAGACGTTTTCACCCACCACGATGGCATCATCGACCATAATGCCGAGCACCAAAATGAACCCAAACAGCGAGATCCCATCAATGGATAACCCCAGATAGTTTGTTAAAAACAAGGCGCCTAAGAAGGCCACTGGGACCCCAATACTCACCCAGAAGGCCAGCCTGGGTCGCAAGAACAGCGCCAGCAGGATCAAAACCATCAAAAACCCCTGGCGTGCACTGTCAAGCAAGGTGCTGAGTCGATCCCGAAGCAGCCTAGAATTATCATTCCAAACGGTTAAGGTAACGCCCTCTGGTAGACCACTGGACGCGGTCTTTAAGTAACGATTTACTTCCGCTGTGATTTTCAGAATGTCCTGATCCCCGACCCGAGACACCCGAATAATCGCGGCAGGTTCCCCATCAAAACGCAGGGTTTGATCGGTATCTTCAAACCCATCAAAGACGGTTGCGACATCTTTTAAAAACACCCGCCGGCCTTCGGTATCGCTGCTCAGCAGTAAATTCTCAAAGTCTTCACCACTATAGGCCTGGCCTTTAGTGCGTAGCAGAATTTCGCCATCACTGGTTTTTATGGCGCCCCCCGGCACATCCAAAGACTGCCGTCGAATCACGCTGGCAACCTGATCTAATGTCAGACCATTTCGTTGTAAAGAGGCTTCCGACACCTCAATTGAAACCTCATACGGGCGCGTATTGATTAAAGCGACTTGGGTAATACTCGGCAAAGCCGCAATATCATCTCGGACTCTTTGTCCGAGCACTTTGAGGGCGCGCTCATCTTTTGGCCCAGTGATCGCAATGTCCATCACACTCCGAACACTCGTGATCAAATTAATGACGGGCTTTTCGGTTTCTGTGGGCAAAGTATCGATCGCATCGACCCGGTTTTTGACATCATCAAGCGCCTTGGATTTATCGGTCTCTTCAAACAGTTCAACCGAGACCGTACAAATCCCCTCGTTGGCTTGGGATCTGATTTCCTTAACCCCCTCAACGCCTTCTAACTCTTCTTCAATGCGAACACAGACGCCTTGCTCGACCTCCTCCGGTGCGGCGCCGAGATACAAGACAGACACCGTAATAATCGGCACGTCGATATCTGGAAACGATTTCTGCGGCATGGTCAAAAGCGCTGAGGCCCCAGCGAGCACCACCAAAATCAGCAAAAGATTGGCCGCAATATGATTTTCAGCAAACCACGCAATGATCGTTTTCATCGCAGACTCACCTCAGTATTGGACTCAACAATCCGGACCTGCATACCCTCGACGGCATCGTCCATGGCAGACAAGCAAACCCGATCACCATTTGACAGCCCTTCATCAATCAACACCCAGTCGCCCTCTCGGCGCACCACATTCACGGTGGCGTGACGCAGGCGTTGCTCGGCATCGATCAAAAAAACCGCATCCTCGTCTCGCATCGCCGTTCTTGGCAGTTTCACAACGCCGGGCAGTCTTCGACCTAAAATCTCGGCCTCGACAAACAACCCAACAGCCAAAGGCGGATCACCAGACCTTGTTTGATAGGGTGCTTCCACGCGAGCCACCAAGTTAATCATCCGAGTTACGGCATCAATTTCGCCCTCGGTTCGAACAATCTCACCTTCCCAACGCTGGATCCGACCCGCGAAATTCGCACTCAAATAGACCTTCGGCCGAGATGTTTCGGCAATGCCTTGCGCTGACAAGGTCACATTCAAATAAGCAAGTTCTTGATCCTGGATCGGCAGTCTGACTTCAGCGTAATCGGTGGCATAAAGCTTCGCGACCGCCACCCCCTTTGCAACATATTGACCGATATCAATTTTTTCGCTCCGAACCCGCCCTTGGTAAGGTGCAATCACCCGGGTTCGGGTTAGGTCTGCCTCGGCGCTTTCTACTCTCGCCGCCGCCTCTCGATAGCTCGCCTTGGCAAACTGCAGGCGATTTAGTGCCCCGTCTTCAAGGGCTTGACTGGCCGACTGGCGCTGTTTTAAATCGAGCTGGCGGTTGTAATCTTTTTGAGCAAAATTGACCTCGCTAGCCGCTTTGGCCAGTACCGCGCTGGCCAGCTCCAAGGCGATTTTATAGTCCGAGGGATCAACCTCAATCAAGACCTCACCGGCGTATTTTAAAGCTTCTTTACCAACTCCCAGAGGCACCTCCGCCTCCAAAACTTCCGCCACCAAATCCGTTTCACTGCGCGGCTCGACCGTGCCAAATGCACCCGCCGTTAACTGCAGAGTGCTGATCTCGATGACCTGGCTCTGCACCAAAGGTTTGATTGCGACCGGTGGTTGCGAATCAAGCTTTGGTCCGGTCGCCAGCAGAATAAAGAACAATATAAAACCCAGTGCTGCCACCCCAACGGGTAATAAGATTGGCTTTAAGCGAGTGTTCCAAAAGCGGGCGATCCAACTCATAAAATATCCTTTTCAATTGAGCGGTTTGTGGGCGTTATTTGAAACCCATCCACACTAAATTTTAACAGCCGTTTAAACGACACATCGGTTGTTGTTACAGATCCAAAAAGCGGTGACGATGGTCGCAGCAGCGTAAAACTCAAAGCGCCCACGACAAACGAGAATTTTTGGGCAATCAGGCCCTTGTCTTCATTTGGAAAACAGGCGGCCACGGCGGCGACAAATTGCTCAATGACGTCACTGAAAACCAGATCTAACAACGGTTCAACAACATCAGCCGGTTCTGTCATGACCCGCCCCATAAGCCGTCGAGCCGGGGCTTCATTCTCGGTGTAAAACACGGGCCATAAAAAAGCATGCAGGATCGCCCCGATTGCATCGGGGCCTCGCTCACAAACCCTGGCTAGGCGCCTGAGTCTCGCATCGTTGATCGGCGCGACCCGTCGAATCAGCACCGCCTCGAGCAGACCGTGCTTGGATCCGAAGTGGTAACCCATCGCCGCGATATTAACCCCCGCCGTCTGAGCAATGGCTCTGGCAGACATCCCCGCATAGCCGGCATCAATGAACAAGGACTCCGCAGCATTCAACAGCCGGGCCTGGGTGTCGTTCGAGTCACACGCAATATTCTCTGGCTTCGGATTCATGCCTACACTCATACCAATCGGCGCCTTCGCGGTTGATAATGACCGGTTAATGACTGGATCGTGATCGTCTTGTCAGTGGTAACAACCGCCAGACAGGTTCTTCGATACCGCGCCGAACCCATTTTTTGACCTACTTTCAAACGATCGTTTAAAATCAGTGAGTATACGCGAAGGCGCATGCTTTAGATTCATGGAATCTCATTTTCCGCCTGGGCCGCAGGCAATGACAACAGGATTTGGACCACAGACGACCCGAAGTCAGATTAATCCAACCAGATCAGCGCAGCACAACCGCTTGACGGTATGTCGACCCAAGCCAGTTGATCAAATTCCCGGGCCCAGCGGTTTGCATCGAGGGGGTCTATATCGAAAATAAGATAACTGTCCTGCGCCCAGAACTGCTGCGCATTCTCAGCCCGAGCCACGAAATAATTCAATCTTGCTTGCTCGACCTTAGACAACAATTGCATCCGACGATCCAGATTGTCATCATCGCTCAAGATCTGCCCTCGGGGATTGCCGGCGGCAAGCAGGCAGGCAGATTGCGCGTTGAAACTGGCCAACAGCAGGCCCAAGCCGTGATGAACCGAACCAATTTGGAACACAATCGGTGGATCATCATCAATAACGTAATCCGCAGATTCATATATCGCGCGTTGCGCCG
Organism: uncultured Pseudomonadales bacterium; assembly: GCA_905182155.1. Lineage (GTDB taxonomy): Bacteria > Pseudomonadota > Gammaproteobacteria > Pseudomonadales > Azotimanducaceae > UBA9926. Next base: position 16,128 of record CAJJAX010000037.1, on the reverse strand, counting down.
CATCGGTTGTGAGCATGAAAACCCTTACTTTATGTGCCATTAACACGCTGTACTGTTAACATTGTATCAAGGCTGCATCGATTCGGGTTAAACAGATTTACCCCGGTTCTGAGCACTGTTTTCGGAAATAACCAGGTCTAAACTGAATTTCATGGCACTAGAGACACAGCAGGAAATGCAGATCAAATTTGCGCGGCGTGATCGAGCGTTGTTCTTGGTCTTGGTGAATCTTGCCTTCACCGGGCTTCTTATTGGCCATTTGTTCACGACCTCCGGTGACTATCGGTTCGAACTGGATCAAGTTGGATTTGAAGCCGCATCATTTTTATCCGTTTTCGTCATGTTTATCGCGGCAACCCTCATTAAAGTCTCCTTGGCCGAACGCCGCGCCGTCCTCATTGGCTTATTCGCCCTCCAAACGGGCAATTTATTAGATGCAGCAACCGGTATTTTTTTTAACGCCGCGCCCGTTTGGTGGTGGATCGGCGATGGCCTGACCTTCACCGGTGAGGTGATCCTTGCGCTCGTTGTGTTTCAGTTCGTTCGACTCACCAACGATCTCACCAATCGCGATCCCTTAACGGGCTTATTTAATCGCAGCTACCACATGCGAGAACTCGCGACCTTGTTAAAAGCGAACCATCACAATAAAGAGCCGGTGGCGGTCATCGCCATCGATATCGATCACTTCAAACACGTCAACGATGTCCATGGTCATGCATTTGGGGATCTGGCACTGCAAGTCCTTGCCTCAGCTGTGAATACCTTCAGCGATGAGGTCAAAATTATCAGCCGGACCGGCGGCGAAGAATTTGAGGTCGTGGTAGACCAGCTTGATGAACCGGCTGTACTCGCGCTCGCCGATCGAATCCGGTTAGTGATTTCCAACGTTGACCTGGGCGAAAACAGACACTTAACGGCAAGTCTTGGCATTGCCCTCAGCCATGTTGGTGAGGCCCTGGTCTCGCTGCGGCAGAGAGCGGACGCCGCGGCTTATAAGGCCAAAAACACGGGCCGTAATCGGGTTTGTGCCGCGGACTAATCTCTGAGCATTATGATTGGCTCACCAGGGCGCCTTGTCGCGTCCACTTAAAATATCAACCGGACCGTTCAAGTCACAAGGGCCAAGACGCGCAGCCGTCAACCGCAGGCCAGCTGCCCATTGCCCCCGTCCATTAGACTGCGCCGACCCGCCCCGATTCCGCCCAAAACAACCCGCAAGCGCGGTCGGGCACCTCAGGCATTCTCATCAAACCTTACCGGCGACGACCCCCATTGCTCGCGACGTACCTTCGAAACTGCAGGCACTAGGCTAGCTGCTGCCGCAACGTTTGCGCCGCCGAACGAATCTGGTCACGCTCCAATACGGGTATCTTCTCGTAATGATTCATCATCAGACGCATTCTCGGATTGGGACCAAACCGCGCCCTGTGACGGTCAAGAAAATCCCAATACAAGACATTATAAGGACATGCCATCTCGCCCGTGCGGGCAGTCACATCATAGGCACACGTGCGACAATGATCGCTCATCCGCTGGATGTACTTCCCAGAACTGATGTAGGGTTTCGACGCAACCAAGCCGCCATCGGCGAACTGACTCATGCCCCGCGTATTGGGCATTTCGACCCACTCAATGGCATCGACATAAATGCCAAGGTACCAAGCATCCACTTGTTTCGGATCCACCCCCAACATCAGCGCAAAATTACCCGTAATCATTAAGCGCTGAATGTGGTGCGCGTAACCATGCTCAAGCGACTGGTCAATCGCCTGCTTTAAGCACGCCATGCGCGTATCGCCCGTCCAATAAAAGCTCGGCAGATCCATCTCGGCGTTCAGGACATTGCGCTCGGCATAGTCCGGCATATTGGCCCAGTAAATACCGCGAACAAACTCTCGCCATCCTAGGATTTGCCTAACAAAACCTTCAACCTCGGCGCACCCAACGCTTGAATCAACTTGTTCAAAGGCGGCAACCGCCGCGTCAACAACCCGCTTGGGGCTCAATATTTTACTATTTAAAGCGAAGGACAATCTAGAATGAAAAAGGGACCAACCGCGGCTGGTCATTGCATCTTGATAGCGTCCAAAGTTTGGCAACAATCGAAGGCAAAAATCAGCAAGCAGCGCCTCGGCTTGAACTTCATCCACCGGCCAAATCAAATGCGACCCGATCTGACCTAAGGTCTTAATCCCATGCCGGTCGAGTCGAGCCTGAATGGTCAAAGCCGAATTCTGAAACAAAAATGGCGCCGGAATCACGACGGTTTTGGGTAACGCCTTTTGATTGTGTTTATCAAAATTCCATTGTCCACCAACGGGGGATCCGTCCTTCATCAGGACGTTAAAAGACTGGCGCATTTTCCGATAAAAGGGCTCTAAGCGATGCGCAGAACCGGCTTTAAACTGTTTTTTTAAACCCTGTTCAGTTAGATAGAAGTGTTCGGATTCGACCGCCTTGACCTCGACTCGCGCCGGTTGCCAGCTCGCAAGCTGCTGGCGAAGCCGATACTCATCGGGCAGCTGGTATTCCACACGATCGATCTCGTGTGCCTGCACACAATGGGCTAAGAATTCGGTTAAGGATAGAAACTGAGCGGTTTGATCTAAATTGTAATGATGAACGCGGTGACCTTCGAGCTCAAGCCGGTCCGCAAAGCGTTCCATCGCCAGAAAAAATGCGACCGTCTTTTGAATATGATGCTGAACGTAGCGCTGCTCCTGCACCAGTTCAGCAATCACATAGAGCACATTTTGATCCACTTGCGTGAACCAGCTGTGATGCGCATCCAGCTGATCCCCTAAGACCAGCCTCAGTACCTTTTTGGGTTGGCGGTCGGCAGCCATTGTAGCGTGTGTCCTTTTCCGTGATTGGGGCGGTCAATGCGCGCGTTTCCGCACGAGTGATACGACACACCACTGCAATTGGCTTTCAACCCGCACTTCGACGAAGCGTAAAGGACGCGATCAACCGAGATTCACGACCTGCTTGGTTTTCAAGGACGGCAGGTTAGCCGGTTGATAGGTTGCAATCAGCGCGCGACGACGATGAGTCGATTGGTTTCGTGCTGAGCCATGAATCAAAAATGGGTCGAAAAAAATGACGCTGCCTGCCGGCTCATTGAATTCAACGACCCGCGAGAAATCCACTTCATCATCGTGGGTATAAAAGCCCTCAAGCTGGCTACCATCATTCCGAGCCGGGCGAATACCCTCATGATGACTGCCTTGAATCACCCGAAAACCACCCGCGCGGGGCATAACATCATCCAAGGTCACCATGACGTTAGGCAGTTGCGTCACCTGCGCCGCATCATGGATCCAATAGGGCGCGTCTTGGTGCCAGCCAAATTCCGACCCACCAGGTCGCTTAAAATTAATTTTATCCGTCCACAGCGACACCTCATCGCAACCCGTTAACTGTTTCATCGGCAACACGAGGCGTGCATCCATCAACAATGCCAGCAAGTCTGCCGACAGTGGGTGAGCCGGCTCTAACACCCTTAAATCGTTGTCGAACGGTGCTGGCTCAAACTGCAAGGTATGCGCGTCGAGATCAATAAATCGGCGCCCATCGATGATGTATTCACGTCCCAAATGGCTTTGACGAACAACCGCTTGTTCGACGCGATCAATCACCGCATTGAGCTGCGCGATTTCCTCGCTCGAAAACACGCTCCGACGCACAGCGAAGCCTCGGCCTTGGTAGCCGTCTAACTCAATTTGCGTCAGCGCCTCTGACACCCTACTTTCGACAGGATCTTTCGAGGCATGCTGGACGGCGCCGAGTGGATCTTGTTGCGGATTGCGGCGAGCATTGGGGGCTGGCTTGTCACTCATCGGCCCACCAATCCAGGGCTCGGACATTACAGCGCTCGACGCCTCTTAAATCCGTGGTGTCAGAAAATATCACAGTTTCACCAGGCCCCAACTTCTGATCCTCTCCAACCGCATAAACCAACCCGGTATCGGCAACCGAGCCATCACCGCGCTTCCAAATACTTTGTACGGTCACTCGGGTGACATCAATGGAGCCAAGATTGCGCACCAGGCCTTCGACTCGGGTGGTCCGTCCTTTGCGAACACACTCGGTCATAATGGCATCCACTCGGGTGCGCACTGGCGCGTCAATTGGCGCCACCGACTCGTTCGATTCGACAAGTGCTGGCTCGCTATCTTGCATCAGCCAGAATGCCGCGCCGATTAAGAGCGCCACCGCAACGGCGACATGACCCAGATATCGTTCAAGCATCAATGGCCTTACGCAGCAGCGAGACGCGTTTGCGACCGCCGTCTGTCATTTGTTGCGCCATTTCTTGGAAACCCTGTGCATGATGAAACGCAAGGGACCTAGGATTAGGCGGCGCCAAATTAACCTCACAAGTCAGGTTTTTAATCCCCATTGCCTGCGCCAAATCCGTTGCATGACCGTACAGGGCCTGCGCCACGCCCTGCCCGCGACATGGGGGGGCGATAATAATCCGGTCAACATAGAGAAATTCTTCAAAGGCCTCGGAAAACCAACGATAATTGAGGCTTTCGTAGGCTTGTCCTTCCCTAAGGAGTAGGACGAATCCTGATAGCGCATTGTCTTGGCTAACCATCACCCGAAACGATGCCGCTTGTTCAATCAGCACATCAAGGCTTTGTTCGCTGAGCGCATTGACGTGCGGGGTATTGTCGTTATTTAGGGCGAGAACTTCGCCCCGCCAGTGGAGTGGGTCTTGACTGACCTCGTGCATCATTTTTTCGCCTCCTAGGACGCATTGACCGCTGAAGAGTCTCAATCTTAATGCGTCATACACTCGTTTAGACTATTCTTTTTTTCAGGATCTCAAAGACAACGCTCATGCCAAATGTCACCGCGCTCACCCAGCTCCTCAATAAAGGTCAAGACTCAGCCCTACTAAGGTTTGGACTCGCCTCAGCTTATCTCAAAGAGCAACCTGAGGATCATTTAGCCCAAGCCCTGCGTCACCTCAAACGATGTCTTGAGCTTGAGCCAAAGTATACCGCGGCCTACAAACAACTCGCCCAAGTCCAGCAGGCCTGCGAGGACTTTACCAGCGCGGCTGAGACCTTACGCCTTGGGATTGAATCGGCCGAAAGCGCAGGCGATCTACAAGCCCAGCGAGCCATGCAGGTGTTTTTAAAACGACTCCAAAAACATCTCGGCACAAACCTGCCACCGAATCCATAACCATTATTGAGGTCGTTTCAAAATCATCCCAAGATACATCTCGATCAGCCGCCGATCTTGATCCCAACCGGGCACCCGAGCTGACAGTTCTGGCGTTGCTTCAATGGCCTTTTGAACGACCAAAGCCAGCGCCGCTAACGCCGAATCACTTCGCTGCACGATGACGGCCTCACGCTTCATTGCAAGCTCGTCCACGGCCCAGCCAAACCCTTGGTTTGCCAGGTAACCCAAAAAGGCGATCAATATACAGCTGGCTTCGAGCTTGGGAAATTGTTTGAGCGCTTGCTTAGACAACTCTTTGGGGAGGCCAGGGCGAACCTTTTCCAGGTGCAGGTGACCCACACAGAGCGCCGGCAAAAACCCGTCATTGCGACTGAGCGTTAAACTCAGACCCAAAGTATCCCGAGGCAACACAACGTAAAACGCGTCGCGCCCACGGCCAACTTTTACCCAAAACGAGGTCACAACCGACGCGGCCGCCACCCAAGTTTTCACGCCTGTTAGTAACCCCGCATCATCCCGAACGACAGGGGGTAAACCATCGACACCTTCACTGACACAAAATGCCGCCCAGGCCGCGTCTTCAATACCAAACTGGCAACGCATTGCGGCTTGATAACCAGCCATAAACACCTCCGACAGTGAGCCTGCCAAAGCGCCAGAGGCGGCAAGCCAATCCTGCGGCGCAAGGGTTGGGTCATAATGCTTTTGCCACAATTCAAAGTAGTTTTGTTCTGCAGAAAAATCCATCAAAGCCCTTTCCTAACCGGCATTCCTACTCGGTATAAAACAAACAAGTCCGTCAGAACACTCACCTTCGAGCAAACCAGCGCCGCAAGCGCGGCCGAGCCTGCTCGCCGACCCAAGTCCCAAGCCAAGACCCCAACTGCCCAATCAAACGAAAAAGGCCCCGCGCCGCGTTCAGCACCACCGTCAGGCTGCCCCTGACGGATCGCCGCCAAACTCGAGGCCAAGCCTGTTTAAGTTGTTGCTGTTTTCGACGAAATCGCTGCACGAGCGGCGTTTGATACCACCACCGACCCAGCCCGAGCAGCCCGAGCAGCCCGAGCAGCCCGAGCAGCCCGAGCAGCCCGAGCAGCCCGAGCAGCCCGAGCAGCCCGAGCAGCACCAAAAGTGCTGCCGCAAACCCATAGACCATCTTTTGCCAAGTCGACAACTGCCGCACAACCAATTCGCTGAACGGATTAATAGGCTTACTCAAGACCGCTGCGAGCGCTGGCAGACGCAACCGTTCTTTCATGCCGCGCTACTGATCCAATGAAGCAAAGGTCTTGCCTTCGGCCACAAGTCGCTCAAGTAGCGGCGCAGGTTTCCAAGCCTCATCACCGGTTTCCTCGTAAAATCGCTGAATATCCGCCAGCACTGCACTCAGCCCTTGAACATCGGCAAACCACATGGGACCACCAACATGGCTTGGGAAGCCATAACCATTTACATAAACCGTGTCGATATCGCCCGCCCGCAAGGCGTGACCCTCGTCGAGCAATTGCGCACCAATGTTAACCAGTGGATAAATACACCGTTTGAGAATCTCGTCATCAGTGAAGTGCTTCCGCTCATAGCCTAAGTTTTCGGAAACGCGCTCAATCACCTCAAGCGCAATCGGATCGACCACCGGGGTGCGATCGCCGTTTTCATAGCGGTAATACCCCAAACCGTTTTTCTGACCATACCGATCCATTTCACACAGCGCATCCGGGATCCGAGCGATAATGTCATTCGAGCCACCCCGCATTTTTCTTGCACGCCAACCGAGGTCGAGACCCACCATATCCGCCATTGCGAACGGCCCCATTGCCAAACCAAAGTTATAGATCACCGTATCGACCTGTTCAGGGCTTGCGCCTTCAAGGATCATCAAGTTTGCCTGACGGCTATAACCACCGATCATTCGATTGCCGATAAAGCCGGGGCAATTGCCTGCCATAACACTCACTTTTCCGAGTCGCTTGCCCAATGCCATCGCGGTACCGAGGGCTTCTGGTGACGATTTCGCCCCTCGAACCACCTCAAGCAAACGCATCACATTGGCTGGACTGAAAAAATGCATGCCACAGACAAATTCCGGCCGGTTCGTGCTCGCTGCAATGGCGTCAATATCTAAGCCGGAAGTGTTACTGGCAAGCAACGCGCCGGGCTTCATAATGCCATCGAGTTTTGCGAAGATTTCTTTCTTCAAATCCAGATTTTCATAAACGGCTTCGACCACAACATCTGCTTGGCCGAAATCCTCAAGGCGGTCTGCCGGTTGAATGAGCGCCATACGCTGATCCATTGCTGCCTGGGTCAAGCGGCCCTTCGCAACCGTTCTCGCATAATTGCCTTCGATGACTTTTAGCCCCCGCTTGAGGCCTTCTGGATCATTGTCATGGAGTTGCACCGAAATGCCAGCATTGGCAAAACACATCGCGATACCTCCGCCCATGGTGCCGGCGCCAATGACCGCAGCCTTTTGAACGTCGATGAGCGGCATATCCTTCGATAATCCCGGAATTTTATTCGCCGCGCGTTCCGCGAAAAAGATATGGATCAACGCTTCTCGTTGCGGATCACCTAAACACGCCGCAAAGCACGTTCGCTCGACCGCCATACCCGCATCAAAATCATCCAAGGTTACGGCTGCCTCAATACACTTGAGGATCTGAGCCGGGGCAAATTGGCCGCGATGGGTTTTATCAAGGTTTGCAGCCGCCTTGGTAAACAAATCGGGCTGGTTTCGATCTGCGAGGACTTTATCCGATAGATCTCTGATCTTTCGAGTAGGACTCCCTCGACCTTTGAGGTCCGCGGCAAAGCTCAAAGCGGCCTCAACCACATTTTCGTCGACGACTTGATCAACAATCCCCAACTTGAGGGCTGCAGGCGCCGGCACTGGATTTCCGGAAATGATCAAAGGGATCGCCGCTTCAGCGCCGATCAGTCTTGGCAATCTCTGGGTTCCGCCAGCGCCCGGCAGAAGACCCAGTTTGACTTCGGGCAAGCCCAATGGCGCCGTTGCCAAGGCAACCCGGTAGTCACAGCACAAGGCCACTTCTAGGCCGCCACCAAAGGCGGTTCCATTGATCGCGGCGATGACAGGCTTGTCGCTACCCTCCATCAACGCAAGAACCTCATTCAATCCAGCGCCTTGTGATGCGGCTGCACCAAACTCACTGATATCCGCACCCGCAATAAAGGCTCTATTTAGACCGGTCACAACCACAGTTTTAATTTGATCGTCGGCCAAAGCACGGGTCATACCGTCGAACAAACCCTGACGTACCCCGGATGACAAGGGATTGACGGGCGGATTATCGATGCTCAACAGCGCAGATTCCCCCACGCACTTCATAATGTACTGATCCTTTCACGAACGCTCCTTTTTAGATAATCACGGAAAAGGCAAGAGTATAACTGGGTTTAACCCATTTTGGGGCGGCGCCACTGAGTGGTCCCGGTTTGTTTTAACTTGACGGTCGCGTTACGCTCCAAGCACCCACCTTAATCGAAAGGCCCACAGACAATGGTTCCTCAAAACGGTACCCAAGCCTGGCTAGATCAAGTTTCCGAAGACCCCATCGAGCCGAATCAAAGGATTATTGATCCGCACCATCATTTGTGGCGGCGTCCAGAAAACGACTATTTAGTCCATGACCTCTGGCAGGACACCGGCGCCGGACACCAGGTTAAGATGACCGTTTTTGTAGAATGCGGGGCTGAATACCTCACCCATGGGCCGGAAGAGGCGCGCTCGCTTGGCGAAACCGCCTTTGTCGCCCAGCAGGCCGAGTTCAGTCGGGGCGACCCGATGCAGGCCACCATCGCCGGCATTGTCGGCAAGATCGATCTCAGGTTACCCAGCCAAACCCTTAAGCAACTCTTTGAGCAACATCGAACGGCAGGCCAGGGCCTATTTCGTGGGGTTCGGCACGCTGGGGCGCACGCGCTTTACCCTGAAACGCTGACGATACCCGGCCGAGCGCCGAAGGATTTGTATGAGAACCCAGATTATCGCCGTGGTATACAGGAACTGGGCCGGCACAATCTGACCTTCGATACCTGGCATTATCACTATCAAAACCAAGATTTTATAGGGCTTGCCCAAGCGTGCCCAGAGACCGTGATGATCTTGGATCACTTCGGCACGCCCCTCGGGGTTGGCCCGTGCAAACAAAAAGAGTTGTTTCCGCAATGGAAAGCGGATGTTGCAGAACTTGCTCGCTGTAAGAATATAGTGGCTAAATTAGGTGGATTGGCCATGGTGATTAATGGTTGGGGATGGGATGAGCGCGACAAGCCCGCCAGTTCCGATGAAATTGTGGCCGCTCATGGAGACTATTATCGACATACCATTGACTGTTTCGGGCCTGATCGATGTATGTTTGAGAGTAATTTCCCCGTTGATAAACGCTCCATTGGCTACAACCCTCTGTACAACGCGTTGAAGAAAATCGCTGGCGATTTCTCAAGCGAGGTCAAAGATCAATTGTTTTATGGCACTGCAGCAAAGGTTTACGGGTTAGCCGCGTTGTAAACCGGCAAAGCCCATTGCACGCCAGCAAAGGTTTGAGGTCAGCGGTTTGGGGCCCGATTCAACCCGAGTTATTCAAACTCAGTCATTCAATTAGGGCCATTGCACATAGCTGTCGGCCCAGCGGCGCATCAAATCAAAGGGGCAGCGCGGCCGTTTTAAACGGCCGCGCCCAGCAGCTTCTGGTAAGCGGCGGGCCTTTCATCTGCAACCACCGATACCCGTTCGCCATAGCGACTGCCCGGATAGTAATCCCAAACAGAATGATGTTGGGTGCAACGGTTATCCCAAAGCACCAAGGTATTCGGAGCCCACGAAACCCGCGCTGTTAATTTCGGCGTACTTTCGATATGGCGGAATAAAAGCTGTAACAACGCATCGCTTTCCCGAGCGCTCAACCCTTTGATCCGACTGGTAAAGCCGCTGTTGACGTAGAGCACCGGTCGGTGCGTCTCGGGATGCTGGGCAATAACCGGATGCTCATTTCTTGGATACCCCCCTTCCGGCGGCACCGATTTATAAGCCCCCACATAGGGCAAAGCGCCGTCATGAATTGCGGTCAGCCCAGACAGGAAGGCTTTCATCGGATCCGAGAGCAACTCAAACGCGAGGTACATATCGGCAAACAGGGTATCCCCGCCACCGCCCTCCGGCGTCTCGGTGACATAAAGCAGCGAGCATTGCGGCGGAAATTCATCGCACGTGACATCAGTATGCCAACCTTCACCTGCGGTATAGGCTGATTGTGCATTGGTTGCGACCCGTAACACATGAGGGTCGCCCTTCTGCTGACGGGCATGCATGGGATGGGTATGCAAAGCGCCAAAAACGACTCGCAAAGGCCTTATGCTGGGCCTGGGATAACTGCTGATCTGGAAATGCCAGCACAGACCAGTCCAAATAAACCGCGTTGAGTGCCTGAAATGTTTCGCCGCTCATAGGCTCGGATAAATCAACACCCTGCACGATGGCGCCCAAATGTGGCGTTAGCGATTGAATCTGCATAGGCTTGCCTCCTTTTCAATGGATCAAAGCGTTATCGGATTACAGCATCATCCCCCGAGATTTAGGACCTGTCCAGACCCAATGCGTGAGAACTTAGTCATCAGGGACCGGTTGAAGCCGGGCTTTACCGGTTAAATCGAGCACCGCGCCGTCGAGTCGATGATCGGGTACCACCCCAAGATAATGCGCAAGCGTTGCCGCAATATCGATGCTATAGGCAGGCCCGGGGATCTTGCCCGGCTCGATCCCGGCGCCATAGAAAACGATTGGAATATCCGGTCGTAGTTATGGGGGGACCCATGGGTTGTGCCCAATTCGTCGATCAAACAGCCTTCGGCCATTTGAACGAGCGCATCACCTAAGCGGTCCGGCACCAAACTGCGTTTCATTGCCTCAGCCAGTTCGCCGGAGGCCGTCGAGAGCGCCTCAATGCCCCAAACCTTTTCGATTTCAGGCTTTGATTCAAGATACGTAATCACTTCTGCCACCACAGTTGCGCGGGTCAAGCCGAATTTCAACAAGCCGGCTTCCTGAACATACAGATGCCCCCCATCACTGGACAGTAAGGTTCTCGGATCCCCAAACGGCCAGGTGAAAGCTCGGTACAGATGCCAATTCAAACCAAGATAAAGCGCGATTGGCGTCAGCCGGCCTTCATCAGATGGACAGTTCAACGCGTTATTCTCACGGGCCCACTCAGGCAGCTCCGCCACACCATGATCTGCGGTCAATACCACCCAATAATTGTTGGCGCCCAGTTGTTCATCCAAGCCGCTCAAGAACTGGCCGAGCATCTGATCCAATCGATCGAGTGCGTCCGCTGCCTCAGCACTTCTAGGCCCATACAAGTGACCCACCGTATCCGTGGCAGACAAGCTAATGGATAACAAATCCAACGCCGAGCCCTGGCCAAGTGCCTCCTCGGTCACCATTAATTGCGCCAACGCGATCGTGGCCTCATCGATAAAGGGTGACGCGTAAACTTGCTTTGCAATCTCCTCAGCCGTCCCAGCTTTGAGCGGGTGCCCACTGACGCGGTCATACCGGGGATCTTCACCGTGATAGTCGTCGACTCGCGCCGCGCCCGCGGCATGGTCCCAGCGCTCCGGAAAACCGCGCATAAAACCCATCGATCGACGGCGCCTGACCGTTGAACGCCAAGACGTAACTTGGCAACGCGTTTTCATAATAGCCACTGGTTGTAAATCGCCCTTGTGCCGAGTCAAACCAGTAAACGCGCATCCGGATGCATTCCGCCGAGCGTGATCGCAGCTCGATCCTTAGCCGAAACCGAGAAAACGCGAATGCTCGGGATTTTTGGCTTTGAGCCAATCGCCTAAGGTGTCCGCTCGGAGATTAGTGGGACTCCGCCCCTTCTTGCCGCCCAACACGGAGTGCGCCGGATCATCAGAGCCAACACAATAGCGAACCTTGCCTGTGGCACGGTCTAAAAATGAATTACTGGGTAGGCCGTGATGTTCTGGGTTTAAGCCGGTCAAGATCGAGGCATGGCCTGGACAGGTCGTCGTAATGCCATGCGCGACTTGTCCATCCGTGAAAATCCGACCGGCCTGAACCAAGCGCCCCAGCCCGGAGTGAGTCGACTCAAACAACCGATCACGACGCAACTGGTCGATGGCAATGACCACCACGAGCTTTGGTGACGGCGACAAGCCGGAACCACCCTGACCAACTTCGGTCATCCCGAATGCAGGCGCGCACATAAGACTGAGCAGCGCGGTGCTGAAACCAACCGAACACTCGCGGCGAGCACCCGGGCGCCCGTTTCATCTTTATCGTCTGTATCATCATGGTAACCGCCTAATCGAGATAATGGTGATCGGTTCTTTAGGGGCATCAAAAAAGCCACCTTGAGCGTCCGTTGCAACTTGCTCAATGGTTTTCACGACGGTCATACCATCAATGACTCGACCAAACACGGCATAACCGAAACTCTTACACCGCTTTGGCTTGAATAGACCGCGTTCCGCTCGTGCCGCAGCCGCTGCCTCATCCGATCGGCTACAGCTTGTTGGCTGATGATCTAATCGCGGGTTATCGGCAACATTGATAAAAAACTGATTGGTGGCACTATCTATTTCGGACATTCTGGCCATTGCAATCGTGCCAACTTCGTTTCGCAACCCATTATCCGCCTCGTTGAAAAGACTCGGGCCGGATGGGGATTCGGTCAAATCACGATAATGACCCCCGCCTTGAATCATGAACCCGTCGATCACGCGATGAAAAATCGTATGGTCATAACCGGCTTGATCAACATACTGCAGAAAGTTAGCGGCCGTTGCGGGCGCTTTATCCGTATTAACTTCGAGCGTGATGGCGCCGTATGTCGTCTCCATAATCACCCGGACCGGGTCTGCCGCGGCTGCACCGGAGCAAACGAGCCCGAACAGGCTCAGACTACGAATCAAAGTGCTCATTGAACCGCTCAAGCTTTTCATCTTATCCACCGCCTTCCTCTGCACTGCCACGCACCCCTCGACGCTTGGATCCCAGCGCTTAAACACGACGCCTTAGGACCCTGGGTCTATAGACCCTAACCCTTTAGACACGCAATCTTTCAATATAACACCCCAAAGCAGTTCATTCCGACGCGTCTTAAATTGCTAAACTCTAGAATTCCGAGCCTTTCGCACGTCGGCCATGCCGCGCCAAGCGAATCAACGCGCAGGCAATGCGCTCATCTGAGCGCGGACTGGTCTTGCACGGTTCTCTTCTGAACAAACCCTGTGGTCATCAAAGCGCTTTAAGACGCGCGCTCTTTTTTAATCTGGGCCGAAAGGCGCAGATTATAACGAAAGTATACCGCTGACAGGCTGTCGATCTAAATCACTTTGGCACAAAGCATTCATCCCAATTGACTCAACCCAGCCAATTTATAAAAGCCGCCGCCGATCTGACGCCCTACTCGAAACCTTAACGCGCGTCGGCTTACATTCGGTGCCAGATTGAATGGCGATCAAAGGTTGATTGAGGTCTGGTAGATCCATGCCCATTTCAAGCTCGTCGAACAATGTCGGGTCAAGCTACTCGGTAAAGCCTGGGTCGACCTGACGCAGGGCATGCTCGGCGAGGTAACGAACAATACCAGGGTGGGCGCAAGGCTGTTCGGGAATTAACCGAAACCGCGCCAGCGCGGCATCACCGTCTTCATAGGTCCGCGTGCGACGCGCCGCTGCCCCGGCGGCGGCTTTACGAAGCCCCCACTCAGTATATCGACTCGCTGGGGCCGCGGTAAAATGAGCAACAATAATGCTGCCGATATCCGCGCCATAGCGTTGATGCACGTCCAGACCAACAAAACCGCCAAAGCTCTGCGCGACAACAAAGGGTTTGCTTCCGAGGCCCGCGGCCGCCATTACCCTTCGGGCTTGATCAGCGAATAGCGGCTTGGAATATTGGGACCGCCACGCACTATCGCCATGACCGGACAGATCCACTGCCGCGACCCGAAAATTATCCGCCATAAAGCGCGCAACGAACTGCCACCAACGGCGATGGGCGTTACGCCCATGAATCAGCAATACGCCCTGGCGACCGACCGAGCCCCATGAGGCATCGGCAATCTCCGCACCCCGGCCTTGCACATCCCTCGACTCACCGGGTGCTGCTAACCCTCGATCATACCAACCACCTCTTGCTTGCACTGCTTACGCCGCCTTTTGCCTTAAAGGGCCCTACGCTTGTCATTGCACTGAAAACTGACTTTGCTAAAGTCTTAATTGAGCTGTTATCGTCTTCACCCATTCATTTAAGAGTACCGTCTTATGTCACTGGAAGGAAAAAACGTCGTCATTATTGGTGGCACCTCCGGCATTGGTCTCGCCACAGCTGTCATGGCCCAACACGCGGGCGCTAAGGTCTGGGCAGCGAGCCGAACCGAAGAAAAGATCTCGCAGGCGACTGCGCTGCATCCCGGCATTACGTTTTCACAAGTCGACACCACGACCCAGATGGCTTGAAAGCACTCTTTGCCTCAGTTGGCCATATTGATCATCTTGTTGGTGCAGCGACCGGTGCCACGCGAACCACGGCGCCGTTTATGGACCAGACGGATGACCAATTTAGAGCGGCTTTTGATAAGTTCTGGGGTTACACCCACGTCGTCCGATCTGGCGTGCCATTTCTTGCAGATAACGGGTCGATCACCCTCGTTTCGGGCACACCAGCAAGACGCTGTAATCCTGGCATGATCTCGGTTTCTTGTACTGGCTGCGCAGTTGAAGGTCTTGTGCGCGCGCTCGCAAAGGAACTGGCACCGCGACGGGTCAATGCGGTTGCGCCAGGGATCATTGATACGCCGATGTTTGATCACTTTGGTGACAAAAAAGCTGCAACGATGACCGCGATTGGCAAGGGTATGCCCCTCGGTCGAGTGGGTTTACCAGAAGAAGTGGCCGAAGCGCTGATCCTTTCCATGGCGAACCATTACATGACCGGAGTTGTGATCGACATTGACGGCGGCGCGCTGCTTGCTTAACGCAGGCCGCGACTAGAGCGTTTGCGCACGCCCCAGCGGCAGACCGCGTTCATAGCATTGGCTGATCATTTCACCCGTGCTGGCTTTCTGGAAATAAAAGCCTTGGCCTAGATCACAGCCCAACTCTTGGAGCAACTTGAGTTGGGCTTGCGTCTCCACACCCTCGGCGACGATTTTTAGCCCCAAACTGTGTCCCAAATCTATGATGGCTTTTGCGATAATAAAGTCATCGGTGTCCCGCGCTAGCTCCTGGATAAACGCTCGATCAATTTTCAACGTGTCGAGTGGAAATCGCTTTAAATAGGCCAACGACGAATAACCCGTACCAAAATCATCCACACTGATTTTGTGACCTCTCGCCCGGAATTTTTCGAGGAGTTTTAAATTACTATCGATGGCTTTCATGGCCACGCTTTCAGTAATCTCCAAGCCAATTTGCTGGGGCGCTAAGCCGTATTCCAAAATCAACTGATCCAAACGATCTACCAAGGCCTCAGAAAACTGCTCTGAGGAGATATTGACGGCAATGGAAAAGCCTTCAATTGCTTTTAAGTTAAACGCCTTGAGTTGTTGGCAGGACCGTCTCGAGCATCAGGTCTCCCAACAGCAACACCAGTCCACTCTTCTCAGCTAAAGGCATAAACTCATCTGGCGGAATAAACCCCTCACCCGCTAGTTGGCCAGCGCACTAAAGCCTCGAAGCTGACAATTTTGAGCGTTTTCAGATCAACAATCGGTTGGAAATAGGGCAGCAGAACCTTTTGATCAATCGCATCTTGGAGTTTCGAGCGCATCAATAGCATGGCCTTGGCCTTTTCATGCATCTCAACATCAAAGACCGCAGACGAAAGGCTTTCAGACTTAGCTCGCCCCATGGCCGTTTCGCTAT
>CAJJAX010000036.1 GCA_905182155.1 uncultured Pseudomonadales bacterium | reverse complement strand
GCAAAGATTGCGGTAATCAAACTGGTAGTGGTGGTTTTGCCATGCGTGCCGGCGATGGCAACACCATGGCGATACCGCATCAATTCAGCAAGCATTTCAGCGCGACGCACCACCGGAATGCCACGCTTGCGGGCACTGGCAATCTCAGTGAGGGTTTTACCGATTAATTGGGCGTTGGCTTCGGACTGAACACGACGTAAGACCAAAGCGGACCAGAGCGGCATCATGGGCCGAGCTTCTTGCGTCAGCGCGGCACGGCGGGTTGGATCAAGCAGGGCTGCGAGGATGTCGGCCTTGGTGCCAAACCGGATGAGACCGTACCAAGTTGGCAGGCGCATGAATAACAAACTCGGAACCTCAAACGAGAAGCTGATGTCGATTGGGCGGGTTTGGACCTGTGGCCAGACTTTCGCGCCGCGGGCCATCTGTTCATCAACCCGCGCCATAATGGCCGCGACGCCATCGGCATTGTCGGCATTCAGGAAAAGCGGCGAGAGCGTCGTTGTGATGTGATGCTTGCGGCTAATGTCAGCTAACTGATCAATTCGCGCCACGGTGATATCGTTATCGTAAAATTCATGAACGGCTTGCAGTATGCGATTGTGTTGTCCCAACACAGCGCATAATGCATCAAGTTCGGCCGCATCAGCATAGCGGCTCGGCACTGGCTGAAGTGTTTCGTCCATATCAATGAAGCTGGTTGAAAGGCCGATCGCGCCTGCGTCTAGGCACTCTTTCAAAAGCGCTTGCATGGCTTGAGTCTCTTGCGCTGTGGCCGTGCGATGCATCGATTCGTTACCCATGACCCACAGGCGTAAGACACTGTGGCCGACTAATGGCGCGACGTTAATGGTCAGGTCTTTCTTAATACGCGTCACAAACTCTTCAAAGGTTTCCCAATCCCAAGTCACACCCTCGGAAAAAGCTTTGTGCGGCATTTCTTCAATTTGGTTGAACATGCCAACGAGCTTCATCCGATGTTCGGCCTTGAGCGGCGCCAAAGACAAGGAGCAATTGCCCGGAACAATGGTCGTGACGCCATGTTCAATGGCGGGTTTTGCGGCGCCATCCCAAAGGAGTTGAGCGTCAAAATGGGTATGGGGATCAATAAACCCTGGGCTGACGATTTTGCCTGAGGCATCAATTTCTTGCTGAGCTTGCTGTGTAATCACACCGATCGCTTCAATCCGATCGCCTGTGATACCGATGTCGGCTGAAAATAACGGGTTTCCTGAACCATCGGCAATCGTGCCATTTCGTATGATTAAGTCCATTGTATTACTCCTGGGGTTGTTCTTTTGAGCTTCTTGGCAGTTTAAGCGCCGTTAAAGGATTCGGTTAAGGCATCGCGAATGTGCGTCCAGTCTTGACCCACGAGATCATCGATCGATGCTGCCGCACAACGCGTCATTAGCAGATCACAAGTTTTCGGGTCCAGCGGGATTTGCGACTGACCACCATCATCATAAGAAAGGGTGACGAGCAATTCAGCATGACCTTCGTGCGCGGCGCCTAGGCTTACCCTTGAGATGGTCGCGCTCAACTTAAGGCTTCCGCGTGTTGGGTTTGGGGTGATTCTAAAAAGAGGATGTCACTCGGTAGAATCGGGTTCGAGGGCTGCGTGCCGGCGTCATTCTTACCTTGATTAATGGTCCGGCGAGCAAAAATATGCAGGTTTCCAGCTTTGGAGTTGGGCCACGGCTTGTTCGTGATCAAGCAAAGGCAGATGCTGCTCGGCAATCGATTCCCAAGTGTCATTGGCCTCTGGGGTGATGGATTTTCGTAAGGTTTTCAACGTTTTTTCCTAGATCTTCAGTCGATAGCATTTCTTTGTAGCTGAATTCAGATGGGGATACAACCACGCGGGCGGTCTGGGTTCTTGATATGATAAAAGTCCGAACGGGTTCAATGATGAGGGCGCCTCAATGAGTCAGGGTTGCTGTGATGAGTTGCTAGAGGTCAGCGGTTTGCACGCTCGGCAGCGTCGAGTCTTAATCTGGGTGATGCTGATCAATATCGCGACGTTTCTCATGATGGTTGCTGGATCCGTGATGAGCGGATCATCCGCGCTGCTTTCTGGCACCCTCGATAACTTCGGTGATGCATTAGCCTATATGGTGAGTTTTGCGGTTGTCGGCGCGAGCGTGCAAGTCAAAGCGAAGGCGGCACTCTTTAAAAGTGTTTTGATTGGCGTCGCGGCGGTTGCCGTTTTAATGCAATTGGTGATGAAGGGGTTGAGCCCAGAGACGCCAATCGTTGCAACAATGGGCCTTGCCGCGGTCTTAAACTTTCTGGCGAACGGGGTCTGTCTGATGCTTCTGACGCCGCATCGCTTAGACGACGTCAATATGGCGTCAGTCTGGGAGTGCTCCCGAAATGATGTGTTCGAGGGCTTTGGGGTGATTGTGACGGCTGTCTTAGTCTACTGGACGGGATCGGCCTATCCGGACCTGATTGTGGCCGTGCTGTTACTCGCACTCTTTACCCGTTCGGCGGTCTCGATGGGTCAAACGGCTTGGCGTGCGATGCAGTTGGCTTAGCGGATCCTGGGATTGTCTAGAGCGTTAAGGGTTGTCTGCCAATCCAAAGGGTTGTGGCATAGGCCAAAAGGGTTTGCCGTTCATCGAATAGAGCAGAACCTGCTAGGTGCTTTTTGCCGGAAACCTCAATGGTCCAGGCGGTCACTTGTAGCCGGGCGCCGGCCCTTGGGGCTGTGAGTACTTTGGCCGTCATGCGGCCCAGCAGACCGGTGCGAATACCTTCCGCCAGAAAGGCATACTGCCCAGGGCAATCGAGCGCGGTCCAGATGAACGCGTGCGGTAGGTTCCCTGCGGCATCCCCCCAATGGGCCTGGGTTTCCCAGATCCCAGAAACTTGACGATCTACCGGGGCGACGAAAATTCTCAGTCCTTCAGGATGCTCGGGGCCACAACAAAAACAGATCGGATGAAAACCTTGCTGGCCAGGCAAGAGCGGGTTGATGTTGGGCATCAGCGCGGCTGATCGCGGCGCGGCTGCGAGGGTTTCAGACCAGTCGGGTGGCGCCGGGACGTCTAAGTCGAGCATCACGCCCCGCACTTCAGCAATCAGGGTATCCTGGTCCTGAATCCGGCAAGTACGCGGATTGTCGGCCTCGAAAAGCGCCGACATCGATTGATCAAGTGGAATGGGGGAGCGCAGGGTCACTTCAGCACTTTCGCTCGGGGCAAGATCGCCAAACGCTGCAAATCGACCACTGACGTAACCGCCATGTCCTGAGGTTGGGGGGCCACGAAATCGTTCCAAGATGGTGACGCTGGTATTATTCGTGGCGGTCTGGCTCATGGTGGACTATCTTATCGATTGGTGAATAGGCTCATGGGAGGCAAGTGATGCGCGTTGACAGTTTATGGATTTACCCGATCAAGGGGTGTCGGGGTCAAACCCTTGAAGCGGCTGATGTTACCACAGAGGGTTTTGAGGGCGATCGACAATTTGTTGTAACCGACGCCGGGCAACCGCAAAGCCAAAAAAGTCTGCCGGCGCTCAAAGATCTGTCAGCTATTTGGCAAGCGGGGGAGCTGACCTTGTCGTTCAAAGGCGGCGACTCCTTTCGAGTACCGTTTGAGGAATGTCCGCAATCCGAGCCGATGCCGTTGATCGGTAGAACAGTGGCCGTGATCGATCTTGGTGAACCGGTTGCGCTGTGGCTCACTGAGGTTTTCGGCAAACCGTTGCGCTTGGTGAAAGCGGCATCGGGCGAGGCCATATCGATTCCGCTGCCGGTTTTTGCGCGCCTCGAAGGCACGGTGCAGTCAAAAACCGTGGATGTCGCGCCGTTGCTTTTAGCCAATCAAGCGTCGCTCGATGATTTAAACCAGCGCCTGGAAGCCCCCATACCGATGGATCGATTTCGAGCGAATATCGTCGTCTCGGGGCTTGATCCATACGCCGAAGATGATATTGCGGTGCTTACCCTTGGCGAGCTGTCCTTTGAACAAGTTACGGCCTGTGAGCGCTGCGCGGTGACGACCTTTGATCAAGCTTCCGAGACCGCCAGCAAAGAACCGCTGCGAACGCTGAGCCGCTATCGACGACGAGATAACGGGTATGCCGGCGGCGTGATGTTTGGCACCTATATTGCGCCACGGGACACCGGTCGGATTCAGGTGGGTGATGCGTTCACGCCAAATCCCAACGGATAAGCCCTAAAAAGACCGCGGCATTTTAAGGACATGTTCGCCGATGAAACTCAAAATCAAATTGGTTGAGATGGGCGCGATTTGATAAAGACGAGTTTCCCGAAACTTGCGTTCAATATGATATTCCTTGGCAAATGCAAAGCCGCCATGGGTCTGCATACACACGTCGCCCGCACGCCAGGAGGCTTCGGAGGCCAACATTTTCGCCATGTTGGCTTCGGCGCCACAAGCGTCGCCTGCATCAAATAGGTGAGCCGCTTTTTCGACCATTAACCACGCGGCTTCGACTTCTGCATAGCATCTCGCAATGGGAAACTGCACCCCTTGATTTTGACCGATCGGACGGTCGAAGACGATCCGGTCGGTAGCGTACCGGCTGGCCTTGTCGATGAAGTAACGGCCATCGCCGACGCATTCAGCGGCGATCAGAATTCGCTCTGCGTTCATGCCATCTAAAATAACTTTAAAGCCTTGTCCTTCAACGCCCAGGAGGTTTTCACGAGGAATCTTCAAATCGTCGAAAAACAATTCGCACGAGTGGTGATTGATCATGGAATCAATAGGCCTGATCTCGAGTCCATTGCCGACGGCTTTGCCGACATCAACGATGAAGGCCGACAAACCTTCAGTTTTCTTATTGGTCTCTTCCTTTGGGGTCGTGCGCGCCAGTAGCACCATTAAATCTGAATGCTCTATTCTGCTGATCCACACCTTTTGGCCATTCACGACATAGTGATCCCCATCCAGTCGCGCTGTGGTTTTAAGGCTGGTGGTATCGGTGCCGGTTGTGGGTTCAGTCACCCCGAAGCTTTGAAGCCGCAGTTCGCCGGCGGCAATTTTGGGCAAATAATGCTGTTTTTGAGCATCGCTACCGTGCCGTAACACCGAGCCCATGACGTACATCTGCGCATGACAGGCGCCAGCATGGGCGCCGGAGCGGCAGACTTCTTCCATGATGATGGCGGCCTCAAAGACCCCAAGACCAGAGCCGCCGTACACTTCGGGAATCAAAACGGTCAGGAAGCCGCTGTCGGTAAGGGCTTGAACAAATTCTGTGGGATAGCCTCTGTCTCGATCGAGTTCGAGCCAATAGGACTCCCCAAATTTCGCACACAGTTGCCGGACGGCGTGACGGATATCGGTAATGTCGCTGGCTTCAGGCATAGGGAAAGGCTCTTTGATGGTTAGGTTTTAAGTTTGGATACCCTATCGAACTCCGGGCCTTGGCTCAATACAGGATTCCTTTAGAGAATCTGGGCTTATTGTAAAGATTTGAGGCGGTGCTCGAGTGGCGGGTGACTGCAAAACAATTGACTAATACCCCCCCTGGACCCCGAGATCCCAAACGCTGCAAATGCGCTCGGTAAATCTTGCGGCTCGCTAACCTGTTGACGTTTCTTCAAGGCGTTGATCCTTTTTTGCTTACCGGCTAAATGGGCCCCGCCTTCATCGGCGCGGAATGCTCGTCGCCGTGAAAATCAAAGGGCGATGAGGATTGCAAGGTACAACCGGAAAATCTAAGCAAGAATTCAGGTGATGACATAATCGATGCCCAAGCTCCGCTGATTTTTGAGAACAACCTTGTCGACGTAGAATCCCGCAAGTCGAGACAGGAAGATTACCAAGGTGTTGAGCAGTCCTTGTAACAAAGTCATGCCGCTTTGACGAAAGGATTGGGCCGGGTGCTGGGGATTTCAAGGCGGCTACCCAGCATTGACGCGTCTCGGGCGTTCCGTTGGGTTTTCAGATGGCAACAGGATTCAGGGTCTTGCCTCTTTGTTTACCGGGGCGCTTACTTGTACGATGGTTGCCTCGAAAGATTTTTTGGGTGCAGGCGCGCGCAATGCGTCGACAACGCGCCTTGAACGCCGGGCGCCCTGTAAAAAGCACCCCGGCTGCCGATGAGGTCTGGTTTTTCTAAGGGATGGCGGTCTGCATCAAAACGAACACGGGAAATTACAAAATAGACGGCGCTGAATTAATTAGTAAGGATAAGGCTTATCAAACAAGAAACGTTTAAAACGCCCTTTGGTTTTTTAATGGCCGCCGTGGGGTTTGCCGTTGGGTTGGGCAATATCTGGCGCTTCCCTTATATCACTGGCGAAAACGGCGGCGCGGCGTTTGTACTGGTGTATCTGGGCTGTGTGCTCATCATTGGGCTACCGATTGTGATGGCTGAGATTGCGCTCGGTCGACGGGGTCAGGGCGACCCGATCCAGACCTTCGGCCGTCTTGCAAGAGCTTCCGATGCCGCCTCGCTTTGGCGCTGGGTGGGTGGGTTGAATCTGCTCACGGCATTTCTAATTATGGCGACCTATGCAACCGTTGCAGGCTGGGTGCTTTACTATCTTTGGTCGGTTTCAAGCGGCGCTTTCGCCTCGATCGATCAGGCCGCATCCAATCAGTATTTCTCGACCCTTTTGGCAAGCCCCATGGTCATGTTTTTATGGATGACGGTTGCGATGACGCTGACCGGCGTCATCATCGCTGGGGGCGTTCAAAAAGGCATCGAACGCGCCGTGCGGGTGCTCATGCCGTTGTTGTTTGTGCTCATGATTGGGCTTGTAACGTATAACGCGTTTCATCCGAGCTTTTGGGTGGGTTGGGACTATCTGTTTCAAGCAGATTTTTCGAAGATTACCCCCCAGGTGTTTTTAGCGGCAATCGGGCAAGCCTTCTTTTCAATTGGGGTTGCCATGGCTGGGTTAATGATTTTTGGCGCCTACTTGCCGCCAGGGCAGTCGATTGTGCGGTACGGGGTCTTGATTATCATTGCGGATACCGCCATTGCCCTCTTAGCAGGGTTGATGATTTTTCCGTTGGTGTTTCGCTACGGTCTAGACCCGGCCGGTGGTGTTGGCCTCATCTTTAAAGTGCTGCCCATTGCCTTTGGACAACTGCCCTTGGGCGCGCTGGTGGGTGGCCTGTTTTTCTTGCTTTTGTCGGTTGCGGCGATGACCTCGATGGTGGGGTTTGTGGAACCCTTAGTCGCAACCCTTGCTCGGGTCACTGGCATCAGTCGAATCAAAAGCACCTGGCTTATGATCCTGTCTTTAATGCTGGTGTCTCTGGTGAGCATCTTGACCTACAGCACTTGGTCCACGCTTCAAATCCTCGGATTTGATTTAAATGGACTGACCGACTTTATCTCCAATCAATTGTTATTGCCGGTCGGGGGTTTGCTGATTGCTGTCTTCGCGGGTTGGGTTTTAAAGCGAGATCAGCTTGCTGCGGAGGTGGTCTTTCCACGGGCTTGGCAGTTCCGGCTTTGGTATGGGTTGCTCAAATATCCTTTACCGTGCGTCATTCTGGTGATTCTGATCTCGGGCCTGGCAACCTGATCGAAAACCCTCGAAGAACGACGAAACCGGTATGAATGGCTGGACGACCAGGTTGATTGCGCGGCGTGAGGGGTAGGTTGGCGCGGGATCACAACCGCTGATCCTAGGTGCCTCTAACCCAAGTGCGGGATTCCTGAACCGCTGAACCGGTTCGAACGCGGCCGTAATTTGGAGGTTGCGGTGCCACGCACCGGCGAGGCGCTTAAGCTGCGAGGGCATCACAAAGCAGCGTCTGCGCTGTGGCACGTCATTGACGTTGTGCTGACAAGAAAATTGTCAGAGACTGTGCGGTCTTTGCTTAATTTGGTAGTCAATGACGATCCATCGATTAAAATTCCCGGTCATGTTTAGTTTTGGTTTCGGGCAGTTTGCTGAGGCCATTAAAAACGCTGGGTTTAATGTCTTTTTATTGTTTTATTACAATCAAGTGCTCGGCGTCTCGGCAACGCTAACCTCCATTGCGCTGGCGATAGCGCTGATGTTTGATGCGGTTTCAGATCCGTTGATTGGGTCATTTTCGGACAAGTTACGGACCCGGTTTGGCAGGCGACATCCGTTGATTCTGATGGCAGCGCTGCCGCTTGGCGTGAGTTTTTATTGCCTGTTTAATCCACCTGGCATGGCCTCCGATTGGGCGCACTTTCTTTGGCTGCTGGTTTTTGCGGTTTTGGTGAGAGCCTCTTTGACGCTCTATCACGTCCCCCACCTGGCCTTGGGCGCTGAGTTGGCCGAGGACTATCACCAGCGCTCAACATTGTATGCAATGAGTACGTTTTTCGGGTTTCTGGGTGGGGCGCTGTTTGTCCCGATCTCATACACCTTGTTTTTCCCAACCACCGAAGTCTTTAATCCGGGGTTGCTCAATAAAGCTGCGTATCAGCCCTGGTCTTTAATGGCCGCTGGGTTAATGATTTTTGCCATTATTGTCTGCGTGGTCGGCACCCGTCGCGAGATTCCCAGGTTGGTTCGTCACGTCGATCAGGACCCGCGTCAATTGATGCGGTTAGCTGATTTGATTGGAGAGTTTCGAGACGCCTTTAATAACCGATCATTTCGAGCCATCTTTTTTGGCATGATGCTGAGCACGTTGGTCCTGTCGGTTGAAGGGGTGTTTAATCCTTTTATGGGTTTCCACTTTTGGGGATTAACCACCGAGCAGTTACGCTGGATTCCATTGGCACAGCTTTTCGGTTTGTTTCTGTCGTTATCCTTCTTGCCAATGATGACGCGATGGCTCGATAAAAAACGCACGCTAATTGTTTCGGCCTTATTGGTTATTGTGAACATTAATATCCCGATTGTGCTGTCGCTTTCAGGCGTCTCATGGTTTCCGGCACAGGGCAGTCAAAGTTTACTGGCGGTTTTAATTTTGAGCGGTTTGGTTACCGCGTCCCTCGCGCCGATCATCTTCGCAACCCTGAATTCGATGTTTGCTGATATTGCGGATGAACACGAACTGGACACCGGTTTTCGCCGGGAAGGGGTGATTTTCTCGGCGCGTTCCTTTGCGGTCAAGGCAACCAGTTCGATGGGGTTGGTTTTTGGTGGAACGCTACTGGATTTGATTCAATTCCCTCGGGGGGCTTTGATGGGCTCGGTCCCAGCCGACACGGTTTGGCTGCTTGGGTTTATCGCGGGGCCCGCCACCTCGGTGTTTACGGTACTCGGCGTGCTGATGTACTTAGGTTATCAAATCGATGAGCGCCGGCACCAAGAAATCAAACGATTATTAAAAGAACGGTTTGACTCGGGTCAGCCGCGATGAAGGTTGCCTTTGGTCTCAAGCGCCAATGGGTGTTCGGCGCCTTATTGGTCTTCTTTGGGGTGATTGCGATTTTCTGGCTTCAACCCACGCCGCCGGAAGCCGTTCCTGATTTTAGCGCCTATAAAGAGGTTGCTGAGAAAAAACAGGCGTTTTTCGATTTTGTCAGGCCCAGGGTCCGCATCGAAAATGGCAATATCCGGGCGGAGCGTCAGATGCTCGAGTTGATCAAGGCCCGTGCTCAGGCTGCTGGCATTGATTCAGGCGATGATGCCCTGGATATTCGGCGCCTGGCTAAGAAGTATCGGGTTCCCAATCGGGAGACGTTATCTGATCGTGCGGTGCTGAACGATTTACTGATGCGCGTCGATGAGGTGCCCGAAGGGTTGGCGCTGGCGCAAGCAGCGAATGAATCCGCCTGGGGGACGTCTCGGTTCGCCCAAGACCATCGAAATTTTTTTGGCCTTTGGTGCTTTACCAAAGGGTGCGGTGTGAAGCCCCGACGAGCCAGCGCTGAATCAACGCATCAAGTTGCGGCTTTTGCATCGGTTCAGGCGGGTGTCGCCTACTACCTGCTGACCTTAAATAGTCACCCGGCCTATGCGTTGCTCCGTCAACGCCGAACTGATCTTCGGACTGCCAACAAACCGATTACCGGCGAGGCGGTCGCAGATGGTTTGCTGCGGTATTCCGAACGAGGGCAGGACTATGTCGATGAGATTCAGCAAATGATCCGCGGCAATGGTCTCGATCAGGGCGCTGATGGGATTGAGTCATAACCAGACATGATTTGGATAACCTTACCGGCTTAAGCCCTGTTGGATTATGCGCATCAGGCGCACGCGCCGCGTTTGATGAAACGCGAGCGGGCATTGCGCGCCCGAGATTAGAGTTCAAGGGTCGTCATGAAGCGATTGATCAAGGTTTCGAGTATCGTCATGATAAGGCGTGACCCCTGACGACGGGTTGATGAGAACAAAAGGGAGCAAGGTTCATGAAAATTACGCCGTTGAATGCGGTCGGGGCAGAAGTCACCGAGGTGGATGTGAAGACCCTGACGGATGGGCAGGACGTGCAACTCAAAACAGCTTTTGCGCAGCATGGCTTGCTGATTTTCAGAGGTCAGGACCTGGCAGAGACGGACCACTTGGCGCTCGCTGAGCGTTGGGGGCAGGTTAATACCAATCGATTTTTCAAAGCCCATTCGGATTACCCACAAATCGCGATGGTTGAAAAAGAACCGGATCAACAGGAGAACATCGGCGGTGGTTGGCATACCGATCACTCCTATGATCAGATTCCCGCTCTGGGCTCGATCTTGGTCGCGCGAGTGCTGCCGGAAACTGGCGGGGACACGTGGTTCGCCAGTATGTATCGCGCCTTCGATCAATTGTCTGATGGGTTGAAAACGGTACTGTTGACCCTGAATGCGGTGCATTCTGCGAAGCATGTTTTTGGTAACCAATCCGAGTACATGCAAAAGAATATTAGTCAGGCGAGGATGGGCCGGCCGGATCTAGCCGATGCTTTGCCGGACCCGATTCATCCCGTTGTCGTGCGGCACCCCTTGAGCGGTCGTCCTGTCCTATATGTGAACCCAGGCTTTACGCTTAGGTTTGAGGGCTGGACTCAGGAGGAGTCAGCGCCCTTGTTGAACGATCTTTACCAGTCGGCGGTGGCGGACGACCAAGTCGAACGGGTTGATTGGCAACCGGGGACGATTGCTTTTTGGGATAACCGGGCCACTTGGCATTTTGCTCAGAATGACTACCAAGGTCAGTCTCGGCGCATGCATCGAATCACCATTGAAGGTGGTCCGCTGCAGGCCTATCAATGAGCGTGAAGGCCCCGTCGTTTGGTGTGTCGCGATTGCCATGTAGTGGACCTCATCAGTTTGATTGGGTGCGGTTTAGGCTCGCTGGCGGGCTGAATTGATCAAATGGCGCCGGTTTAGCGTGCTGTTAACGGCTAACTCGCCTCCGAAGACCGTCATTGCGGTCGAACAAAGTCGATGAAGTAATTTATTTTCAGGCGGTTTTCCCTTAGAGTTAGGCCTCTTTTTTTCCAAGGGGCGCGACGTGGCCAATTATTTCAATTCTCTGTCTTTGCGAGCGCAATTGGCGCAATTAGGTCAGTGCGAGTTCATGAACGCCTCCGAGTTCGAAGGCGGCGTTGATTATCTACGTGGCAAGAAGATCGTGGTGGTCGGTTGTGGCTCCCAAGGCTTAAACCAAGGGCTAAACCTTCGGGACAGCGGGCTTGATGTCGCTTATACCTTGCGGCAATCCGCGATCGACGAAAAGCGTCAGTCTTTCCTGAATGCAGACGGCAATGGCTTTCACCGTTGGCACCTACGAGGAACTCATTCCGACAGCTGATTTAGTGCTTAACCTGACACCCGACAAGCAGCATACGCAGGTTGTCGAGCAGGTCATGCCTCTGATGAAGCACGGCGCTTGCCTCGCCTACTCTCATGGTTTCAATATTGTTGAAGAAGGTCAAAAGATACGGGCAGATCTAACCGTTGTGATGGTGGCGCCTAAGTGTCCCGGCACGGAGGTCCGCGAAGAATATAAGCGAGGCTTTGGTGTACCAACTTTAATTGCGGTTCATGCTGATAATGACCCGCGAGGGGAAGGCCTTGCCATTGCCAAGGCCTATG
This sequence comes from uncultured Pseudomonadales bacterium, assembly GCA_905182155.1. Taxonomy (GTDB): domain Bacteria; phylum Pseudomonadota; class Gammaproteobacteria; order Pseudomonadales; family Azotimanducaceae; genus UBA9926. Next base: position 54,840 of record CAJJAX010000036.1, on the reverse strand, counting down.
CTGCCGGCACAGGTGGCCATCGGGCCGGTGTCTTGATGAGCTCTTTCGTTGCCGAAGTAAAATCTGATCTCATGGGCGAGCAGACCATCCTTTGTGGAATGCTTCAAACGGGCTCACTGCTCTGCTTCGATAAGATGGTTGATAAAGGCGTCGATGCGGCCTATGCGGCAAAGTTGGTCCAGTACGGTTGGGAGACCATCACCGAGGCGCTTAAGCATGGTGGGATTACCAACATGATGGACCGGCTCTCCAATCCGGCGAAGCTGCGCGCGTTTGATCTTTCCGATGAGATGAAGCAGATCATGCGTCCGCTGTATGAAAAACATATGGATGACATCATGACCGGGACCTTTAGCGGCGGCATGATGGCGGATTGGCAGGATGACGATGCCAAACTTTTAGGCTGGCGCCATGAAACCAGCCAGAGCGCATTTGAAACAACCGCTGTGACCGATGCTGACATCGGTGAGCAAACCTACTTTGACCAAGGTATTTTGATGATCGCCATGGTTAAGGCTGGGGTTGAGCTGGCTTTCGAGACCATGACGGCCGCGGGCATTAAAGCAGAATCTGCCTATTACGAAAGCCTGCATGAGGTTCCGCTGATTGCAAATACCATTGCGCGCAAAAAGCTTTTCGAAATGAACAGTACGATTTCAGACACTGCCGAGTACGGCTGTTATTTATACAACCACGCTTGTTTGCCTTTACTGGCGGAGTTTATCGCGCCGCTCGAGACTGATGTGATTGGTCGGGGCTTGGGTTTGAATGATGTAGGGGTTGATAACCAGGTTCTGATTGCCGTAAACCAAGAAATCCGCAGTCATCCCGTGGAAGCCATTGGGCAAACGCTTCGGGGTTACATGACAGCGATGAAAGCCATCGTGTAAAGAGCCCGTTGTGGATGATTCATCCAGCTGGGCGAGGTCGGTATGAGCCCGCTTGTGACGCTCGATCAAGCGACCTTCAGATTTTCTGAAACGGGCACCCTGGGGCCAATCAGCTGGCAGATTGAAAGCGGCCAGAAATGGTTTATAGCGGGTCGCAACGGTTCAGGGAAATCGGTCTTGCTCGGGCTTATTGAAGGCGGCGGCCGGATTCAGTCAGGGCAGGCGCGCGGAATTCCCCAAAATGCGGTTGTGGTGTCAGCGGCGGCACACCTAGCGCTTATAGACCGTGAGCGGCATCAATATGACGGTGCTGATGATAAATTTAAAGGCTCGTCGGTCGCCGACATTCTAAGTGAACTCAATCCCGTCGACAAAGTTTTGACCGAACTCATCCGCCGCTTTCAACTCCAGCCTTTGTTGGGCCAGCGGTTTCGTCAGCACGGGGCCGAACGCGGGCCAGCTGGTGCCTATTGCGATGGCTTTAATGTCAAAGCCTAGCCTGCTTATATTAGATGAACCCTTAGCGGGCCTTGATGATGGCAGTCGCGAGGTGGCCATGGACAGTCTTGCGGATTTTGTCGGCGGTAAAACGGTGCTCCTGGTACTAAACGATTGGGCTGCATTGCCTGACTGGATTGATCATGTCGCGTACTTATCAGGCGGACGCATTGATTATCAAGGTCCCATGGATCCGACGGCGGCGAGATCTTGGCTTGGTCAAATGGTTGTTTTAACCAATGAAGCGCAAGCTTTGCCAGCCCCCTTGCCCAGTTCGGTGCCAGGGCTTTCCGCTGAGCGAGCACTGGTTGAGATGCGCGATATCCGCGTCCGCTTTGAAGATCGGGTCATCTTTGATGGTCTCAATTGGCGCATTGATCCCGGTGTGCACTGGCAAGTCTCTGGCGCGAATGGCTCAGGTAAGACCACCTTGCTCAGCCTGATTACGGGCGATAGTCCGCATTGCTACACCAATGATTTGGAAGTATTTGGCTTCAAGCGGGGCAGTGGTGAAAGTATTTGGCAGATCAAGCAGTACATCGGGTTTGTTTCCTCTGAATTACATTTAGCGTATCGCGTCAGCGGGACCGTTGAGAGCGTCATTATCTCTGGATTCTTTGATAGCGTTGGCGTTTACCAACGCCCCACTGCGGCGCAAAAGTCAGCGGCGGCTTCATGGCTTGCGTTAATCGGTTTAACCGGGGCCCGGCAGCAACCCTTTACCCAGCAAAGTTTTGGCAATCAGCGGTTGCTTTTAATTGCGCGCGCGCTGGTCAAGCAGCCAGCACTGCTGATACTCGACGAACCATGCTTGGGGCTGGACGCTTTTAATCGAGGGTTGGTCCTCGCCCTGATCGAAAAGTTAATACAGGGCCGCGAAACCACGGTGCTCTATGTCAGTCATGATCATCGAGATCAACTGCCCAGTATCAAAAACACGCTGCGTCTCGAGCGCGATTGAGTCGGTTCCCTCGCGCTTGGGTTGTTTGATGCAAGGGGCTTTTACCGCCCGAAGGGTTCAGCGGCGCTAGGCGCTACTTTTCCCACGCCGGCGCCACCAGCCTTGCTTGGCCTCATTGAGATCGAGTATCTGATCCTTGGCGGCTAAAAAGGATTCAAAGTCAGCATCGGCGCCTTGGTTTACGCCCTCATTACTGTACATCGCTGCCATGCTGAATCGGCCATTACCCGCTTGAAAAATCTTTCCGGTTGGCGCGTCCTCGCTGCACATATATAAAACAGCGGGGGTTACCAGGTGTGGGGCTCTTTCTGGATCGGGCTGTTCAAGATCCTCGTCACGTCCGGGTATGGTGTTGGTCAGTCGAGTCGCGGCAGCCGGGGCCAGCGTGTTGATCCGGATGTTGTGTGAGGCACCCTCGAGTGCCAACACATTCATCAATCCCACCATGCCCATTTTCGCGGCACCATAATTACTTTGGCCGAAGTTTCCGAAAATACCCGAGGTCGAACTGGTGAGCACAATCCGGCCGTAGTTTTTCTCATAAAGGATTGGCCAGGCAGCGTGGGTTACGTAAGCCGTGCCGTTTAAATGGACATTAATGACGATATCCCAATCATCCAGGGTCATTTTCTTAAAAGATTTGTCGCGTAGAATGCCCGCATTGTTGACCAAAATATCGCAGCGCCCCACTTCAGCAATCAAGTCGCGGCAGGCTTGCCCATCGCACATATCCGCCGAGACATATCGCGCTGAAATATTGCCGAAGGCTCTGATTTCTTGCGTCACCTGATCGGCCATGTCGCTCTGCCCTGCCCCATCGGCGGTGCCGCCGAGGTCATTGATCACAAGGCGCGCGCCCCGTCGAGCAAATCAGAGAGCTGCACTCGACCCAGTCCGCCGCCAGCGCCCGTAACCACAACCACCTTATCTTTAAAGTCATTCATCAAGGGTCTCCTTGTTTTGGTGAAACGTTGATCTCGATTGAAGGGTAGGGGTTCCGACTTCAATCGAGGTTGAAGCAGCCGTGAATTGTTTCTGAAACACGTAATCGTCAACGTAAAAGCCAGCGCCGATGGGTGCCAAGACCGATTGATGATGGGTGTAGCCGGCTCGGCGATAGGCCGCAATGGCGCGGGCATTGTGTTTGTTGACATTCAAAAATAGTGCCGTTGCCCCGAGTGCTTGCGCGCACTGTTCGGCTTGGTCAAGCAAGCGTTTTCCGAGTCCTTTGCCGTGGTGCTGCGTTGCAAGGTAGAGCTTTTCGAGTTTTACGAATGATGGATCCAAGGCCTGAAAGGCGGCAAAGCCGATGGGCTGGCTGTTTTTTTTGAGGATTAGGAAGTTTGTGCCCGTTGCTCGATCCTTTTGTAATTGATCAAGGCTATAATCCGCCGCCAGCATGAATTCGATTTGTGGTCCGGAGATGATCCCAAGGTAGTACTCCCGCCAGATCGAGTGTGCAAGGTCGCTAATCTGCGACAACTGCTGCGGGTCAGCAAAATCAATGGAAATGGTCATGGCTTAAGAATAGCCAAGGAATAGGTTGAGTACCATGCAGGATTTACCCAGCGCCGAAACCCTCGCTGAGACGAAGTTTGATTTGATTATCATCGGTGGCGGTATTACCGGTGCGGGTATTTTTCGACAAGCCGGGCTGCAAGGGTTAAAGGCGTTATTGCTGGACGCTCAGGATTTTGCCAATGGCACGTCGAGTCGATCCACCAAGCTGATTCATGGTGGGATACGCTATCTCCAAAACGGCGAGTGGGCCTTGGTTCGAGAAGGTGCTCGCGAGCGGTTGCGAGTGCTAAAGCTCGCGCCCCACCTTGCTGAGCCGATCGATTTATTGTTGGTTGCCCCGAATTGGTTCACCTGCTTAAAATATTTGATTGGGGTTCGTCTCTATGAATTTTTGGGGCAGGTCAAGCCCGAGGACCGACACCGCCTGGTTTGGGGCCGCGCGCTTGCAGCGGCAGAGCCATCCTTGGATCGCAGTCGATTTCCTTACGGGATCCTTTATCGAGAATATCTAACCGATGACGCCAGATTGGTGATCGCAAACGTTCGGGCGGGCTGCGCCCTGGACGGCATTGCGCTGAGCTATACACCGGTGGAAGGCTTGCTCGAAAAAGCAGGCCAGGTGGCTGGGGTGATCATTCGTCATCAGGATTCAAAGACCCCGATTGAGGTCCAAAGCACCTGTGTGGTGAATGCCGCCGGGCCTTGGGTACCGAATGTTTTGGCTATGGATGAGCCGACACCGAAGTCCTTGATCCTCAGTAAAGGCGTGCATGTGGTGCTTGCTCGGTCAGATCTAACAATCAGTCAATGTTGTCTTTTGGTTGCTGATGACGGTCGTCCAGTGTTTGCGATTCCAACCGATGAGGTTGTTTACGTGGGCACAACGGATACGATTTATGAGGGATCGGACCTGACCTGGCCACCAGTGCTCGATGAAGAGGTCCAGTACTTGCTCGGCGTGGTCAACACCCATTTTAACAAAACGCTTCAGTCGAGCCAGGTGCTCAGCAGTTGGGCGGGTCTTCGTCCATTAATTACCGAATCAGGTAAGAAAACGACAGAAATTTCGCGCAAAGATGAAGTTTGGGTGAGCCAAAAGGGCTTGATTACGATTGCGGGTGGTAAATTGACCGGTTATTTGAAAATGGCTGAGACGGTTGTTCAGCAGGTTGTTCGGCAGCATCCGGAATTTCGTGATGCGGTTCAATCCACCCTTGCCTGGTTTCCGGGGGCCAGTCAGCCTAGGCCACCCGAGGGATTGCTCGGGCCGTTACTGGATTCTGAAAATGTCGACGCGCAGATTCTGGATCGCCTGGTTCGTCGCTATGGCGACGAAGCGCAAGCGGTATTGGCCTGTGGTCGGGATCCTATCGCGCCGGGTGCCCGGATGATCATGGGCCAGGTCCATTGGGCCGTCACCCAGGAATATGCTCGGACCTTGGAGGACGTGGTTTATCGGCGGTTGCGTACACCGCTCTACGAGCCCAGTTTGAGTGAGCGTGGGCTTGAGCGAATCAGCGAGTTGTTGTCAGAACTGCTGGGTTGGGATGAGTCCGAGCGTTTGAGCCAACTGGACAGTACTCGACGGCGCTTAGCCTTCGATCAGAACTTCCCGGATAAAACCCGCTCCGAATAAATCGGGTTGGGGGTTCTTGTTATTTGAGAGGCTTAAATCGACAGCGCCCATGGGGCGGGTTCGCTCGATCGTTGTTGAACCTGCTTGCGCAATTGATAATTGAGCTGGGGCGTTGATCGTCGCGTGGTTTCAAAATCTTCTCGGGTGATGACCATTAGTTTGACCGCTGTCTCAGCGACCGCCTGGCCAACGATCTCCAGGCCAAAGGGCTGCCAGCCTAACGTCTCATTACTCGCAATCAAGGGGTTGTCGCTGCTGAGCTCGCCGTCAATTTTGAAGTAGAGGTGCGCGTTGTCAAAGGCGATGCTCGCCCCTAACGGATGCTCAACGAGTTCGGAAATCGCACTGACTTGTTCATTGACGGTTGAGTTTAAGGCTTTGAAGAACGCTAGATTCTTGATGATGGGACGTAGCTGCCACCGTTTGGTCAGTTGTGCTCGCAGCTTTGGGTCGTTCGATAAAGCAGTAAAGGCATCTTCAGAGAATTGGCATACTGTTACCGGCGTTTGCGCAACAATCGAGGCATTTCGAGCGCCTAGATCAGTGAGGGCTGCCATTTCGCCTAATAAATCCCCAGCCTGAAGGGTGGCGATCGTCTTGGTATCGTGGTCGTTGTGATGCACCACCGAGCAATAGCCCGTTAGGATCAGGTACACATAACCTTTGGATTCTTGGCCCTGAACGAGAACAACATCGTCTTGATTGTAATTCTTGATGGCCGCGTTTGTGACCAAGCTTCGAAGCCAGCGATTTGGACCGACATCCCCGATCCAAGTTTTTAAATAGTGATGAATCAGCGCGGCGTATAACGACAGATCACCTTCAATTAAGGTGTAACGTTTGCCGGCGCTGGCGACAGAAAAGGTCGCGGCAAACTGTCCCGGCAGTTCATCAATATGAACAAAGACGATCCGCTCGGCGGGTGACGTTGTGAATTCTGCGGGATCACCATGGAGTGGGCCCGCGCCGCCATCGGCAATGAGCAGATTGAACCGGGCTTGGTACAGGTGTTGCAGCGGCTCGAGCGTCTCTGACCGTACGATTCCGGCTTCATGCAGCGATTGAACTTTTTGGAGCGCATGATTATCACCCACCACGCAAATCTCGTTTGTCTGCTGGCCGTTGCGAACCGTGAAGGTCGCACCAATGGTTGGGATACTGTGGACGGTGTGATGCGCTTTGATAATCAAGCCGAAGTGATTAATGGGTTGGCCGGGGTCAATCGGGATATGGTGAAAGTGCTCTCGAATGACGGTGTCCTGCCAGCCTAATCCCAGGGCAAGTTTCTCGATGGCCATTTCAAAGATTTCGGTGGTGGTGATGATGTCTATAACCCGTGCCGCTTGCATCAGCGGAAAGAGGGCGCAGTGATCGTCATGAATGTGGGTTAAAAAGCACGCTGAAATTTGATTTTTTGATATGCCCCGCGCCAGCAAATGCTCATCCAGAAAAGGAATGGCGTCCACCAAGAGGTATTCACCGTTATGGCAGAGGGCAAGCCCGGTGCAGGGTTCGTTCGGAGAAAAGCCCGAAGCGCCGCCCAAGACTTCCAAAGAAAATTTAGCAAGGCCCGCAGAATGATAATCCTTCAGCGTTGGATAGCTGGGCTGAATTCGAGTGTCTTCGCTGAGATCAAGATCTTCGCTTTCGCAGCCATTGGAGAATCGGTATTGATCAAATCCGGTGTGCTCGATGACGAGATCCCCAATTTGGACTTGATTGGCATCAAAGGTATAAGTCGTGAAGAAGTCATCGACCGTTAAGATTTGTTGATCAGGCCCCCGTAACGCGGCGTCATCAGAGATACCGAGCCACTCTTGGGCCAGTGCGGGATCGCTGTTCCACTGCTTGAATTGATCTGGGTCAGGGCCAAGCAAGGTAATCTTCATGAGTCGTTTGGCTTGTTTGATCGCTTGGTCGTCGCCGATGAGCAGCAGTTTCTCACCACTGGCATAGGCGCCAAGATTGAACAAAAAGTGGTACAGCAAAAATTCCACATGATTCATGAGCGAGCCATCTCGCTCCCGGGTATCGATTAGCACCACGCCATCAAAATGTTCTTGGCCAGAAAGCTTTAAACCTTTGAGGACTTCCGGTGGTTGGCCAACTAAGAGTGATCGCCCCGCAGCCTGAACCAGTCGACTCCCGCTGGCAGGTTTGGTGATATCAATATTGGGCATAATCGGCCTCTTGGTTCTCAGTGCCTTGCGTTCACGGTTGAAGGCGCTTGGCACGCACGTTAACTCATTTTGCGCGACCGGGTCGAGATAGACAACCCGTAAAAGCAAGGTCATTTTTCGACCATAAAACGGCTTTTATGGCGGATTCGACGGCATTGTGTGGACCAGCTTATAATGCGCATCAACTATTTGATCGAGTCCCGTTATGAATCAGCCGGTTAGTTTGGATCCCCAAGAAAAGCGCTTGTTCGTTGATAATCTTCACCGCTTTTTAAAGGCTGAGGTCGCGCCCCATTACGATGAATGGGAAAAAGCCGGTATTTGGCCGAGGTCGCTTTGGCGCAGCTTCGGTGAGCAGGGCTTCTTATGTGTTGATGTGCCTCAGGCCTACGGCGGCTACGGCGTGTCCTTTGAGCTCAGCTGTCTGGTCGTCGATGAGGTCTCAAAATTTGGTTTTGGCGCCCTGGCGAGTGGGTTGTCGGTGCATTCAGATATCGTTGCGCCTTATATTTTGAATCTTGGCAGCGAGGCTCAGAAAGAAAAATATCTGCCGGGCATGGTCTCGGGCGAAATTGTTGGCGCGATCGGTATGACCGAGCCCAGTGCTGGTAGTGATCTACAACGGATCAAAACCCATGCTGCCCGTGACGGTGATCATTTCAAGATTAATGGCCAAAAAACCTTCATTACCAATGGTCAGCATTGTGATCTGATTGTGCTGGCAACAAAGACAGATCCAAACCAAGGCGCCAAAGGGATGACGTTGTTTACGGTTGATTGCGCGTCATCCGGATTTAATCGCGGCCGAAATCTAGACAAAATGGGGCTCCACAGCGGGGACACCTCGGAATTGTTTTTCGATGATCTGATTGTGACGACGGATGATATTCTCGGTGGTGAAGGTCAAGGCTTTGTCAATATGATGAACGAGTTGCCGAGGGAGCGTTTGATTCTAGGCGTTGGCTGCGTCGGTGCGGCCCAAGGGGCGTTTGATTTGACGGTTGGGTACATTACCGAGCGGCAGGCTTTTGGGCAATCGGTTGCAGCCTTTCAGAATTCGCGCTACAAGCTGGCCGAGATGAAAACGGATATTGAGCTCTGCCGAGCAATGGCGGAAAAGTACACGGCACAATTTCTTGTGGGCGAACTGAGCAGTGCGGAAGCCTCGATGCTGAAACTGGCCGCCAGCGAAATGCAGGGGCGCGTTGCAGACCAGTGCGTTCAGATGTTTGGTGGCTATGGCTATATGAGTGAATACCCCATATCACGCGCCTACTTGGATGCCAGAATCCAAAGAATTTATGGTGGCACCAGTGAAATTATGAAAGAGTTAATATCAAGAAGCATTGTGAGCTGACCCTATGCGTTAGGGCGAGGCTCAATAATTGAAGTGTGTATTGAACTCGGGATCATTTTGAGCTGGGTTCGAAGACCTAGGAGAGCGCTGAATGAATGTGAATATCGGATCCTTTCTCACCCGCCGTGCGGACATTAGCCCTCATCGAGAGGCGTATGTCGATGCCGCGACCGGCGCCAGGCTATCCTTCTTGGAACTCAATCAGCGCGCTAATCGGCTCAGTCATCAGCTTCGTGGACTGGGCGTTGAACAAGGTGATCGGGTCGCGCTGTGTTTGATGAATAGTGCCGAGTTTATCGAGGCTTTTATCGCGGTCGCGAAGATTGGCGGGGTTGTGGTGCCGCTGAATTGGCGTCTCGTTGCGGATGAGCTTGAGTTTATTATCAAGGACAGCGGTGCAAAAACGCTGATCTATGGCGAAGAATTCCAAACGGTCATTGCGGACTTACATGGACGCGGTGATCAGACCGACGTGCAGCACTGGCTTGAAGTCGCAAGCGTTGGCGATTGCCTCGCCTTTGCAACGGATTATGCTCAGTTTTGCGCCCAAGGGAATGTGGTTGAACCGGTGGTGACTGCGAGTGGGGATGACCTGCTTTACATCATGTACACCTCAGGCACCACAGGGCTACCTAAGGGTGTGGTGCATTCTCATACAACGTCTTTTTGGGCGCTGCTGACCTTTGAGGCCAGTTGCGATCTGCGTGACGGGGATCGCTACTTGGTGGCACTGCCATTGTTTCATGTTGGCGCGCTAACGCCTGTTGCTTTGAATATTTATCGTGGTGTGACCAGCGTCGTGATGCGTGAGTTCGACCCGGTGTCAGCCTGGAAGTTGATTCGAGATGAGGCGATTGGGGTGTCTTTGTTAGTGCCCGCCATGCTCAATTTCATGATACAGGTCCCACGGGAACAGTTTACATTCGATCACCTTAGATGGATCCAAAGCGGCGCGTCGCCACTGCCTGTGAGCTTGATTGAACAATATTCAAAATTGGGGATCGAAATCCATCAGATCTACGGTCTAACGGAAACCTGTGGGCCTGCTTGTGTAATCAGCGCCGAGAATGCGCTGCAAAAGATTGGTTCAACCGGGAAAGCTTTTTTTCATACCGAGGTGCGGGTTGTCGATGATGCGGGCGCTGACTGTGATCCCGGCCTGCAGGGGGAAGTTTGGGTAAAGGGTGGCCACATCATGCTTGAGTATTGGCATCGGCCCGAAGCCACAGCCGACACCATTACTCAAGATGGTTGGTTGTGGACCGGAAAGAGGCTTTTCAATTGATGAAGAAGGCTTTGACAGTCAAATGAATCAAAGACATGATTATCACTGGTGGCGAAAATGTTTATCCGGCTGAAATTGAGAACGTGATTCTGAGTCATCCTGACGTCATCGAGGTGGCGGTGATTGGCCAGCCCAGTCAGAAGTGGGGCGAGAGCCCTTTTGCGATCGTTGTGCCAAAGTCATCCGATGTAGCAGCTGACGCGATCTTGAGTTTTTGCGATGGTAAGTTGGCTCGCTTTAAATTGCCGAGAGGCTTGGCCTTTACGGATGTGATCCCAAGGAATGCCAATGGCAAAGTGCTCAAACGCGTGCTCCGGGAATCCTATCCAGGGCCAGCACCGCAGTAGATGGGCCGTCCAAAATGCAGTGTATCCGGCCAATTTGGTCGCGCATTACAGCGCATCTGGCCCACGGGGAATTGTGTGGCCTGAAACATCTGCTCAAAAAGGGTGTTAATCGTTTGAATACCGACCGCATGGTGCATTATGTTTAGACCGCCAGACGGATGCATCCACTGGCTCGAAAGAACCCAGAGGTGAATATGAACCGAGTTGTTCTTGTCCTTGCTTTGTTTGTCGTGATGCCAATTCATGCGTTGCAGGTGTCGGTGAGTCCGACCGAAACCTTAGAGATTGCCAATCGCGAAGCCGTTATAAAAATTGATGGCAAGCTGGATGAGCCTGTCTGGTCAAGCCTCGATCAGTATGATGAGTTTGTTGTGATCGAGCCGGATACCTTGGTCAAGCCGGCGCATGCAACCTGGGTCAGTCTATTTTACAACGAACGCGGCCTGTATGTGGGTGTGCAGGTCGAGCAACCGCCTGAGACGCGAGTGGCGCGGCTGTCCAGTCGAGACAACCGTCAAATCAAACGAGACAGCGTGGGGATGGTATTGGATACCTCCGGCGAGGGGCGCTACGGTTATTGGTTTGGTATTAACCTAGGGAACTCTCAAATGGATGGCACGCTGCTGCCGGAAAAACAGTTTACGAGTGACTGGGATGGGGCTTGGGAGGGCGCAACCAGTGAAACAGAAACCGGGTGGGTGGCTGAAATGTTCATTCCCTGGGGCGTGGTTTCAATGCCCAAACAGCCCGGCGCTCGACGGATTGGGTTGTATATGGAGCGGTTCGTTGCCTACAAAGATGAGCGTTGGAGTTGGCCGGCGCTACCAGACACGGTGCCTCGTTTTATCTCAGCCCTGCAGTCGATCTCGGTTGATGATGTCCAGCCGAAGCAGCAATACAGCATTTTCCCCTCGGCATCAGTCACTCAGGATCGAATTGATGGCAAGACGAACTATCGTGCTGGGGCGGATTTTTTCTGGCGACCGTCAACCAATTTACAGTTAACAGCGACCATTAATCCTGATTTTGGGGTCGCGGAATCGGATGATGTGGTCATCAATTTATCTGCGACGGAAACTTTTTTCCCAGAAAAGCGCTTGTTTTTCCTTGAGGGGCAAGAAGTGTTTACAGCCTCCCCTCGGGCGGATACGCGAGGCGCTGGTGTGGGTAATAAGGGTGCGCCCTACACGTTGGTGAATACCCGGCGTATTGGCGGTAAGCCGGTCTTGCCAATATTGGGGGTTGGTGAGACGGCCCGAACCAAGGATCAGATTCAGCCCAATGATTTACTGGGGGCGGTCAAGGTGACAGGACAGAATGGGCAACTCCGGTATGGCGTGTTGGCGGCGTTCGAGGATGACCCTGAATTTCTAGTTCAAAGTGGTCAAGGGACTCGCCGGGCGGTTGGTTCAGGCAGTGAATATGGTGCCGCGCGGTTACTTTTTGAAGATCAGCCTGGCGGCGCCTACAAATCATTCGGACTTTTGTCGACGATGGTGCTCAACGAGGCAGGCGATGCGCTGGTTCAGGGCCTTGATGGGCATTACCTTGGTGAAAATGGCAAATTTAAAGCCGATGCTCAGGTTTTTACATCCGATAAAGACGGCGTCGATCGCGGGTTTGGCGGCTTCATCGATTTTGAGTATGCCCTCAGGCAGGGGGTGACCCAGCGGTTGGGAATCGAGTATTTTGATGACGCCGTTGATGTCAACGATTTTGGGTTCTTGCAGCGTAATGATAATTTTCGAATCCGTCAGGCGCATACTCGAACGCGATCGGATCTCAGTTGGGCGCGATCAAACCAGCTCGACATTCGAGGCTTTGTCCAAAAAAATTCAGAGGATCTTTTCACCCAGGGTGGGCTATTTTTCTCGAACCGAAGTGTGCTGAATAATTTGGCAGAGCTGGTGCTTCGGTTAGATGTCATGGCGGCAAGCTATGATGATCTCAATAGTTTTGGGAACGGGGCTTACCGAGTCGAGGCGCGTCAAATGGCCAGCGTCGGCTGGGCCTCGAATCGCTCCAAACCATTTAGTCTTGGCGGCAAGCTTGGTTACCAGGGTGAGGAGTTGGGTGGCGATAGCGCGGTGTATAGTTTGTATGCAACCTGGCGGCCAGATGATCGGTTAGTGCTGGACATCATGTTCAATTATTTAGATCGAGCGGACTGGCTGCTGCATAGCCAGGGCCGCACGATGGGCACTTTTGACGCGCAGCAATGGGCGCCGGGCATCGGCTTGGAATATTTTATTAGCGCCAAGCAGCAGTTAAAGTTTGTGTTGCAGTGGGTTGGCGTTAAAGCACGCGCGCAACAAGCGTATGGCATTCTTGATCAGCCTGGGGATTTGCAGCGTCGTCCTGATTTAGATGCGAGCGTGCCAGATTTCGCTGTGTCTCAGGTGAGTCTTCAGGGGCGATACCGCTGGGAGATCGCGCCCTTAAGTGATCTGTTTGTTGTTTATACCCGCCAATCGAACCAGTCTGGTTTGTTGCTTCAGCGAGATTTCCAAACGATCTTTTCAGACAGTTATCAGCAACCCGTTACCGATGCCTTTGTGGTAAAGCTTCGATATCGATTCGGCTCCTAAGATTGAGGCGCCGCGCTAGCCGTTTGGCTAGCCAGGCGTTCGGCTTCAATTTTTTCGATCAAGTGGTCTGCAATTTCCAGCATGCGGCTCGAGCCAACATCTTGCGTGACGCTGATTCGGTAACGACCTTGGATCACCAATTGTGGCGTCGAGGTAATACGGGCTTGCCGAGACAGTCGATCGGCTAGGCTGACTTTGCTTTTAACCGCCGCGGACTCGATCTGGATGAGGTATCGCGCTTTTTCAATATCAGAATTGCTTTCGACAAAATCAGCAAGATCCTCTGGGTCATTGAGTTTTTTACCCAAGTCGTGGATGGCTCTAAAGGTACCTTGATGCAATTCAACTGGGCCATTGAGGTCTTGAATTGCATAAAAGTGTGCCCCTAATAAGCGCCATTGATCTGATCCAATGAGGGGGGTTCTGATGAGCTGAACTTGGCCGCCTTTATCGGTTGCCCAATCTTCAAGATCATCGTCAAATCGATAGCAGAAGATACAGCCGTAGGAAAAAAACTCCATAACTTCGATCGCATCCCCTCGAATCCGTCTGGGTTTATCGAGCTCAACATAATGGACGCCGGCAATGAAATCGCCCTGGGCGCCCTCATCGGTGACCGTTTCAAGGGTCAGGTAGGCAATGAGTGCCAGGATCGTGACCAGGAAGCCAGCGACCATGAGCTTTTGTTGATGTACGAATGATTTTCTGCGGACCATTAATTTGTACCTCCATTAGAATTGCGATTATAGTCAATTGCGTTGCGCTTGGCCTACCTAATTTGGAGTCCCTACAATGAGTGTTGAACAAGAGCTGATTGAGCGGGTGCTTGGATGCGCGGCCGAGGACGACCCCGAGCTGAACGAAACGATTTATAAAAACTTTTATCAAGCGATGCCGGACGCCGAACAGCTCATGTCGCATGTCGATGAGGGCGTCCGAGGCAAAATGATGGCTGAAATTTATAGGCTATTTTTATCCGACTCGGTTGCAGCAAGCGATGGCGACTACTTGGTTTTTGAAACCAAGACCCATGCTAACTCGTATTTTGTCAGGCCCGACATGTATGGGGTCTTGGGCGACGTCTTGTTACAAACCCTGCGTTTGAGCGCCGCGAGAGTCTGGAGCCCCGCGGTTGAAGCTGCCGTATCACAGCGGCTCAATGCGCTGACGACGGCCATTGCACGCGCGTTAACCCGCCACTGATGTCGAGAACCTATCATCAAGATTTAAACCCGATCAACACTAGGAGAAAACCATGTCCCGTTTACCCGCTTTGAGTTTAGCGGCCGTCCCCGGTCGTCGACAAGCAACCTTAGAACTCGCCCAGGAAATCGAAAAGCGCGGTTATCCTGGTATTTATGGCCCCAGTCTTGGGGACTCGTTGGCGCTCTGCCAGTCGCTGGCGCATGTAACGCATGAGATTGAGATTGGCACGAGTATCATGCCGATCTATTTCAGGCAGGTTGTCGATTTTGCGAGCACTGCGGGTTATCTCCATGAGATATCAGACGGCCGTTTTCGGTTTGGCATTGGCGTAAGCCATGCCCCAGCATTAAAGTCTCGGGGGTTGAGTAGCGGTAAACCCTTGTCGGATACCCGCGCGTTTGTCGAGCAGCTTAAAGCCGTTCCAAGGGTCGGGCCCATGCCGCCCGTTATCCTGGCAACGCTGCGGCATAAGATGATCCAGTTGGCGGAAGAAATCGGTGATGGCATGGTGTTTGCCAATGGCGCCCGCTCGCATATGAGCACATCCCTTGGCTATTTGAGCGATGAGACCCGTGGCCGCGATGATTTCTTTATTGGGAACATGATTCCAACCTGTATTTCAGACGACATCGAGGCTGCCAAAGCGGTCAATCGTAAGACCTTAACGTCCTATGCGATGCTTCCGAATTATCGAGCCTACTGGAAAGCTGCGGGTTATCGCGAAGAAATGGAAGGCATTGAAGCCGCGTTGGCCGCCGGTGATCGCGATCGGGTGCCCCACTTCTTAACCGATCGCTGGTTGGCGGATACAACGTTGTTTGGGTCAGCCTCGGCCGTCAGAGAGGGCATTGAAGCCTGGTTTGACGCGGGTATTAAAACGCCCATCATCGTGCCGTCGTCTGCCAGCGGAGGGCAAATGGTCGCATTTCAAGAATTCCTGTCGATCTATTAAGGGTCTTTCAGGTTTGCAGAATGGTTTGAGCGCCTTTAGCGAAGGCATCGAGCGCTTCACCCGAGAGCATTTTCTTGGGTGCGGCTGCGGGCACGTTGATGCCAGCTCTGCAGGCTGGGCGCGCTTTCATTTGGGTAAGCCAACGGTCTAGATTGGGTAAGTTGTCTCGGGATACGCCGGACCATCGGTAGGTTCGAACCCAGCACCAGTTCGCGATGTCGGCAATCGAGAAGTCGCCTGCTAAGTATTCGGCATCCGTCAGGGCGGTATCGAGCACCTCGAATAATCGGCGGGTTTCGTTCTGATAGCGGTCAATGGCGGGCTGAATCTTTTCAGGAAAGTATCGATAGAAAACATTGGCTTGGCCCATCATTGGACCGATTCCGCCCATCTGGAACATGAGCCATTGTAGGACCTCGTAGCGTCCGGGCCCTGACGTCGGCAAAAGTTTACCCGTTTTTTCGGCAAGATAGATCATGATGGCGCCGGACTCGAAAATCACCTCGCCGGTGCCGGTGTCTCGAATGACGGGAATTCTGCCGTTTGGGTTCATGGCCAGAAAGGCGGGTAACTTTTGATCATTTGCGGACAGATTGATGGCGTGGGTCTGATAGGGCAAGCCCAGTTCCTCTAAGGTAACCGATGCTTTGTGGCCGTTGGGTGTGGGTGCGGTATACAGGTTAATCATGCTGGGGCCCTTGCGAGTTTGTCATTAGTTTTAAGGTTAAGTTGATTCGATGCAATGACGTTTGTTGTTCAAATTCGAGGTCAGGTCATGAATTTCCCCGTTTCCTTTTATTGATGGTGGGTCATTGGGGTTCTGCTTTGTTCATTTGGCGGGTCGGTAATGCGCTGATTTTAGTGGGCTTATTGCCGGTTGCGTCGGGTCAGATCTTGACTTGAACGGATTCAAACAGCAGAAATTGCCGTAATCGGTCATGCTATTGACGATAGAATAGTTGAGTTATGCACATCTGACCCTTAGTTGACGACTTAGACTTGCAAGCCAATGCCGCCGTTATGAATGCCTTGTAACTTATTGTATTAATTATAATTAAATACAATTGATCAAAAATTGAACAATCTTGGATTCACGGAAAACACTGGCTTTGATGGTCGTTGGCAACAGTTATCACCAGACTTATCCACAGTTTTTGTGGACAAAAAGGCATTGTAGTCGTTAGCGGTCACTTAGAACGGCCTGGAAAGGTTAACCCGCTGCGACGGCCGCGGCGACAGGGCTACGATATTGCCAGATATCGCTTCTTATATAGCCATAATAGAAAATCATGATCGAGGCCACCATACCGGGGATGAGCGCATTGAGTTCACCAAATTGGCCGATCACGACGCCGAGGACCAAAGACCCCATGGGCGTTGCGCTCATGAGTCCAAGGGTGAAGACAGACATGAGGCGGGCTCTAAAGGCGGGTTCCGCCATTTCCTGAATCATGACCCGGGACATGGTGGTGGTCACGCCCATATTGAAGCCCCAAAATGCGGCGGCTGCCCAAAGCCAGGTCATGCTGGGTTCGTACCAGATGAGGTAAAGCACGAGGACCCGGCTCAACTGCATGATCAGATAGACTCGGCCAGGTCGAGCCAAGGGCATAAATTTGAGTAAACCGAAATTGGCGAGGAGCGAGCCAAAATAGAATACGACCGTAATGTTCGCCAGCAGCAGGGCATCCCCGGCATAGATCCGACTGATGATGAAAGGGATCGCCACCATCCAGGCGCCGGCGTTAAAGAAGCTTGAGAAGAAGTTCAGTCCAACTAGGTCCCGGGCCAATTTAAAACGCCAGGTGTAAACCAGCCCCTCTCGAATAATCGAGGCCATGCTCGGTTGGGCTGCTGTTCTGCTATTTGCATCTGGACTGGGCGGCAGGGGTTGTGCCTCTGGGGCGCTTGCATGCAACCCGATTAGAAAAAGGGCGCCCAAGCCAAAACACGCGCTTTGAAGCAGTAGAACTTCAACCAGGCCAAGATGGTCGATGCTGCCTGCGACCCGAGTGCCCATCATGGTCGCAATGGCGCCAATCCCGGTGGATAGACTGATCGCCCATTGCAGGCGCGCGCCCGCGACAAGATTTAAGATGGTATTGCGTGCGGGATTTGAGGCGCTATTGAGTAAGTTTGCAACGAGCGCTGTGAATATCAAGATCCAAACGCCCAATTGGTCAAGGTAGACCGCCAGCGCAAGCAGTAGCGGGGGGATGGTGCTGAGTAAGTGGGATTGGATTAAGAGCTTACGACCATCCATCCGGTCACCGATAACGCCGCCCCAAAGCATGAAAATAAGAGCGGGCACGCCGATGAGCAGCTGCGCAAGTCCGACGGTTTCAGGAGATTGCTTCAAAATACCCACCAGAATCCAGGTGACCAGCAGTTGCTGTATGCTGAAGCCGGCCATCCAAAGCGCGTTGCTGGTGTTGTACCAGGTCATTTGAAGGCGATCGTTGTCTGGCATGAGGGTCCAGGAAGGCGTGTTGTGGGATCATAGGCTCGATAGGGCGGGGGCGGTCAAGCGTTATTTGGGACGCCTGTCAGTCGGGTTGCTCGAATACCTGTATACTCCCGCAGGCCGAGGATTCCGGGTATTTTTCGCAGAAGTTATGATTGCCCAGATCTTTGGCGAGCAATGTTATTGCTCGAGACGCCGATGAAAACCGAGGTCCTACATGATTCATTTCGTGGTTCGCTGTCGCAAAACACCCGTTGATCCGTCGCAATTCCGCGCAAGCCTTGGGCGGGACGCCCACGTTGAATTTATCCCTGCCATGATTATCAACGCACTGTTTGTCGCGAGCGGCCACCGCCCAGACAGTCGTTTACATCTGGTGTTTGAAAAATCCCAAGACTTCAGCCGGGTTCTGTCGTTCCATGGCGATGACCTTGGCGATCTTGGGGGCCTCACCGAGCGCGCGTTATTGGACAGTTGTGCCGTTGCGCTCGCAGCGGGGTCGAGCTTAGCAAAAGACGGTATGACGATGGCGAAGAATGGTGTGCGAGTGAGTGCGCTGAGCTTCGAGCGACTGCTGGATGAATTGAGTGAGACATTACCGGGCTACTTGCTGGACCCAAAAGGTCAATCGCTTCAAGCCATAGCGCCGGTCGAGGATGGGGTTTTTGTGCTATCGGATCAGTTGGTGATGCCGAAAAATTCCCGAAAAGGGCTCGTCAGGAAAGGGTTTTTACCGGTCTCGTTAGGGAAAACAATGCTATTTGCCTCGCAATGTATCAGCGTCATACAGGGTTTGCGTGGATCAGAGTGAGAACCCTTGAGCCGAGGACTACAACTTTTCAATAAAGTTCCCTTAAACCGCCATTTATTTCTAAAAAGGCCGGTTTCCTTTACCCGCTTTTCATGAATTAGGCGCATAATAGGCTCCGAAGTTCGGCATGACCCTTGAGGGTCAGTTGCGTTTTATGGGCCACAACTGGCATTTGACAACTGGCATTTGAATGACGGTTGAACTTTGAGATTTAAAAAAGTGGGTGATGGACTAAATGGGTATAACCTTCATGATTTACAAACTGTTTGAGGATGAATTATGTTTCGAAAATTAACAGCTGGGATCGCATTGCTGCTGCTTGCGGCCGTGAGTATTGCTGACACGGATACAACCGCAACGATGCGGGGAAGTGTCAACGTCAATGGTGCCGAGGTGACGGTGGTCAACGAGGGCAATGGTCTTAAGCGCTCCAAGTCCTTGGGCGATGATCAGAATTTTTCATTCTCCTTCTTGCCGGTTGGCGGACCTTACACGATATCGGTCAGTGCGCCAGGGTATGCGCCCTCTGTTGTTTCAGAGGTTTATCTTGCTATTTATCAAAACGACAAAATATCGATCAATCTGCTTAAGCAAGGCAGTATGGAAGAGGTGGTCGTGAAGGGACAGAAGCTGGTCAGTGGCCAAGGCTTTGGCACCGGTACCACATTGGATCGCCAAGGGATCGACGGCATACCGACCGTAGAACGCTCGATCGCTGATTACGCGCGGATGGATCCTCGGGTCAACATTAATGCTGAGTCGAGTCGAGCACTTGAGATTTCAGCAATGGGTGCCAATAATCGATTCAATGACTTTCAGATTGATGGGGTGAGCTTTAATGATCCGTTTGGTTTGAATGCAAATGGTTTCGGTACCATGAGAAATCCAATCAGTATGGATTTTGTCGAACAAATTTCGGTTGATATAACGCCGTTCGATGTCAGTCGCGGTAGCGCAACAGGCGCTTCAATCTCGGTCGTCACCAAGTCAGGCAGCAATGAATTCGATGGCAGTCTTTATATTACTAAGCGGGATGAAAATGGCGTTGGTGAGCAGCCTGGTGGCGGCGACTTCCCACCGTTTGAAGAAGATATATTGGCCTTCACGCTGAGTGGGCCGATTATCGAAGATAAGTTGTTCTTTTTTTTCGGATATGAAGAATTCGAGCGAACGGAGCCTTTCGGATACGGGCCCAAGGGTTCCGGTGCCCTGAATGAGTCGGAAGCCGCAACGGCCGACGTTTTCGATCAAATCGCATCGATCGCGAACAGTCGCTACGGGTTTGATCCCGGCAGCTATGAAAATCTCAGTTTTCCAGAATCCCATGAAGAGTACACCGTTAAACTTGATTATTACGTGACGGATCAGCATCGATTAGAATTGAATTACTCGAATAGTGAAGACCTTTTGTATCAAGGAATTGGTGGTAATAAGTTTTCAAAAACGGTCTATTCTAAGCCCCCTGAAATCGAGCGATTATCATTTACCTACTATGGCGAGTTGACGGATCAGTTAAGTGTCAAGGCAAAATATACCAGCTATGAGATGACTGAAGACGATGGATCCGCGGGGAATTTGTTCCCGGAAGTTAGTATTACCTATCGTGATGATGATGGTAATCAGGATTACATCGTGCTCGGTGGTGAGAAGTATCGGGGCGCTAATTTTATCGCAGTTGACACCCAAACGTTCTCTTTGAAGGCAGACTATGCACTCAATGCTCATCTCATAACGGCTGGCGTGGAGATGGAAGAATCTAATATACAAAACACCTTTCTCGCACGTTATAACGGTGAAGTCCGGTTTGATAGCATCGACGATTTTGAGAGCGGTGAGTGGAGTTATTTACGATTCCAAATCCCAACGGCTGGCTTAACGGCTCTGGATACAATCACCGCTAACTTTGACGTAGATAAGACCAGTTTCTATCTCCAAGATATTTGGAACGTAAATGATCAGTTAACGCTCCAAGCAGGCGTGCGATGGGACAAACTACAGACGCCGACTAAACCAGTAGAAAACACGGCCTTCACCGCCGCCTACGGCTATACGAATGCGCAGGCTTTTAGTTACGATATCGTCCAGCCACGTTTTTCCTTCGAATACGACCTTGCTAGTGAGTTTGCTTCAGGGCTCGTCGAGGCAGCAGTAGTGCGGGGTGGGTATGGGCTGTTTATGGGCCGATTCCCAAATGTTTGGTTAGGTAACGCCTACTCGCGCCCCGGTCCTTTGTCAGATTATCCAAGAGGGGATTACCGAAACGACGATGGTAGCATTAGCGGTTTTGGAGAGATGATTGGATTAATGCCAGCAGGCGATCCGAGTTTCTTTTGGGTCAATAGTCCGGATTCCACTTACGAAATTGCGGCGGCGGGTTCTAATTCGGCTTCACAGTATGTCGACCCGGATTTCGAAGCGCCATCGTCATGGCGTGGCAGTCTTGCGCTCGACTTATATTTGGCGGGTGGATATGACGTAACGTTGGAACTCAATCATGACACGGTGAATGAAGCGATTGCTATACGGGATCCTGGGTTGACCCAAAATGGACAATTAGCAGATGGACGTGGGATCTATGCGACCTCGAACAGTCTTGAATTGACCAACGTCGATGAAGGGGGTGCGACCGCATTTACAGTGTCTTTGCGGAAGTCTTTCTTTGATCGTCTGAACGTGTTGGCTGCCTATACCAATACCGATGCAGAAGATGTTTGGGAACTCACGTCGACGCAGGCGGGCTCGGTTTATGGTTATCAGCCACGATGGGATGGGGATAATCTAGACACCACATCATCGTCTTTCTCTATAGAGCATCGGTTCTTGGTGTCTATGGATTACACGGCTAACCTGTTCGGTAACAACGATACTCGGTTCTCTTTAGTCTTTAATCGCAGTAGCGGCGAACCTTACAGTGTTACATTTGATAATCGTTATGGGATTACAGGGGCTCGCGGGCATTATGGTGGTTATGATCTCGCTTACATTCCAACCGGTGCTGATGATGCGAAGGTTAATTTTGCATCTGCTGATGTCGCGACGGCAGTGATGGCGCATGTCAATGCAACGGCGCTGTCTGGTTTCAAGGGAACTTATGCGCCCAGAAATGCCTTCACTGGACCCTGGACGTCGCGACTAGATCTCAGAATCACACAAGAGATTAATTTTCCTGAGTTCTTGCCTCAAGTTGGTGAAAATAAAGCGATTATCTACCTTGACCTGATTAACCTCGGAAATTTAATTGATGACGATAGCGGTATCGTTAGAGCGTATCGCTATAATAGCAGTCGCCAGATTTTGACCAATGGTTTCGACAGAGAGACAGGGCGGATCAATATCACGGGTGTAGACGAAGATGATAATCTCTACACTGCGACGGGCAGTGGTCAGTCTTCATGGCAAATGCGTTTGGGCTTTAAATACCAGTTCTAAAATAATCAGTGTTTTAGAAGGTGGCTTCGGCCACCTTTTTTTTGCCTGAGCTTTTTGTCTGAGCTTTTTGTCTGAGTTTAATGAGCTAAGTTGATGAGGATACGTATTGAGATTGGAGACTGGATTTTTTTCGAGGCTTTGGCTTAATCGGCGCCGCTTCTTTAGCCACGAATCATGAAATGGCTTCCAATTAATCCTCCCTTTGGGTTGAAGGCAGTGCACGCAGTTTTAGGCCGTTTGATGTTGACTAGTGTTGTTTGCGAGCGTAATCACACTTCTGCAGTGAGCGAGGCGTCTACCGGGTGAAGTACTGAGCAAACTGCTTCATAATAGGGCCGTGTGAAGGGCAGAGGTCATTGTTCACACAGGGGAACTTATTGCTCACTCATGAATTTGAGTGTAAGCCGACAAGGGACGTCGCAAAGCCATAGGGTTGCGTCGTTATCCATTGAAATCAGTTCTTCAGGTCAGCGTTAATGAAAAGACCCGTTTTAAGCCCGGTTGGGCACGTCAGTTTGGCATTAGATTAAGCAATTGAATTGTTTTAGAAAAAAGGAAAGATCATGAGTGACAGTATTAAAACCATTGCAATTTTGGGCGGAACCGGTGATTTAGGCGGTGGCCTTGCCAGGCAATGGTCGAGAGCCGGGTACACCATCGTTATCGGCAGTCGAACCCTTGAGAAAGGACAGGAGGCCGCTGCGGCGCTCTTGGCCGAGTTTTCGGACCTGAACGTGACTGGGTTGGATAATCCATCAGCGGCCGAGCAGGCGGACCTGGTTGTGCTGACGGTGCCCTTTGCGCACCAACTCAGCACGCTCGATTCCGTTAAGCACGCATTGATCGGTAAAGTGCTCATCGATGTGACCGTGCCCCTGGTGCCACCGAAAGTTGGGACGGTTCAGATGCCGGCATCCGGTTCTGCTGGACAGCAAGCCCAAGACCACCTTGGCGAAGAGGTCTTTGTGGTCTCGGCGTTCCAGAATGTTGGCGCGATGCATCTGCAAGAAGATCATTCGATTGCCTGTGATGTGCTCGTGACCGGTAATAAGCGTGCGGCACGAGACACCGTCATTACCTTAGTCGAGGCTTTGGGTTTGAAGGGCTGGCATGCGGGCCCAATTCAGAATGCGGCGGCGGCGGAAGCCCTCACCTCAATTTTAATCACGATCAACCGACACCATAAAATTAATGGTGCTGGGCTTGTGATTACCGGTGAGCCCGCTGCAGAATGAAACTGTCTCTGACCGGTATCGAGAACATTCCGATGGTGGAACCGGGGGATGATCTCGTTGAAATCATCCTGGGCGGGCTTGCGAGCATGGGCGAAACCCTCCAGGCTGGGGACGTTTTAGTACTGGCTCAGAAGATCGTCTCAAAAGCCGAAAATCAGTATGTGAACCTCAATGACGTCACGCCCAGCCCGGCCGCAGTGCTGCTGGCGCAAGAAGTGGACAAGGACCCAAGAAAGGTTCAGGTCATACTGGATGAGTCCAATGAAGTGGTCCGTAAACGGCCTGGCGTTCTGATCGTTGAGCACCGTCTTGGTTTCGTTGCCGCCAATGCGGGAATTGATCAATCGAACATTCAACAAGCGGGCGTTGCCGGTGATGACCTGTGTCTACTGCTACCGGTCGACCCGGATGCGTCGGCAGAAGCGCTGCGGCAGGGTTTTGCGGACCGGTTGGGGATTGATGTGGCTATCATTATAAATGACTCGATCGGACGCGCCTGGCGCATTGGTACGGTGGGACTGGCAATTGGGGTCGCTGGCCTCACTGCATTAGACGACTATGTCGGCGGCACGGACATCTTTGGCCGTGAATTGCTGGTAACCCAGGTCGCGGCGGCGGATGAGTTGGCGGCAGGGGCCTCCTTAGTGATGGGCCAAACAACCGAAAAAGCGCCGGTTGTGTTGGTCCGCGGTTATCAACCTGTGGCGCCCAGCGCGCCCGAGTTAAGGGGCGTGAAGCCTTTGCTTAGACCTAAAACAATGGATATGTTTCGATAATCTTGCTGTGGGCTGGGTTTCAATAGCAGTTAAAAAGGCTTTTGTGGTAGCGTCCCACTGCAGTGTTGAATAAGAGTGAGCGAATCATGGTGCGGACGTCACCGAAAGTTTTGGCGTTATCAGGTGGCGTTGGCGGCGCGAAGTTGGCGCTGGGTCTTGCCCAAGTTGTCTCGGCTGACGCGCTAACGGTGGTCGTCAATACGGGCGATGATTTCGAGCACCTTGGCCTCCGGGTCTGTCCCGACTTAGATACCCTCATGTACACCCTATCGGGCCTCGCCAATCAAACGCTCGGCTGGGGTCAGCAGGATGAGACTTGGCAGTTTCTTGAGGCGCTCAAACGCATCGGGGGAGATGCCTGGTTTAGCCTTGGCGATCGAGATTTGGCAACCCATATTCAGCGCACGTCCTTGCTCGCAGGGGGGCTATCGCTGAGCGCGGTAACCACCGCGTTGATGCACGCCCTGGGTGTGACGACCAACGTGCTACCCATGACCGATGACCAGGTCGCGACCTTGATCCATTGCCAGAATGGCGAGACCCTCGCTTTCCAACATTATTTTGTCAGAGACCGATGCGAGCCTTTGATCAAAGGAATTTCATTTCAAGGGATCGAGACGGCTAGGCGAGCGCCTGATTTCGAAAAATTGATTGATTCTGACAGCCTGACCCAGATCATTATTTGTCCGTCTAATCCCTTTGTCAGCGTCGCGCCAATCCTTGACCTGGCTGAAACTTGGAAAGCGTTAAAAGCGATTGATTGCCCGGTTGTGCTGGTTTCACCAATCGTTGCCGGGATGGCCTTAAAAGGGCCAGCCGCAAAAATGATGACTGAGCTAAAGATGCCGAGCACGGCGCTCGCTGTGGCAAGGTTTTATGAACAAACCTACCCGGGTTTGGTGGACGGGTTCGTTCTGGATGAAGCCGATGCAGCGAGCGCTGACGCGGTTAGTGCCTTAGGAATGAGGCCCTTAGTCACCCAAACGGTGATGAAGAATCTGGCGGACAAGCAGGCGCTCGCAGAAGCGGTATTACTTTTTTCTGATGAGTTAGCAGGCTGATGACGACCCGCGCGATTATTCCCGTTAAGGGGTTTGAGAATGCCAAGCAGCGATTGTCGGCCCTGTTGTCGAGTGAGGAGCGGCGCAGGCTCTGCCAAGCGATGGTGGAAGATGTTTTGATTGCGGTTGAAGCTTGCCCGTTGGTGGATGAGATCATGGTGATTACCAATGATCCCGCTGCAATTGAGTTGGCCGAGGGCTACGGCGCTCTGATTC
The DNA here is from genome assembly GCA_905182155.1 of uncultured Pseudomonadales bacterium. Lineage (GTDB taxonomy): Bacteria > Pseudomonadota > Gammaproteobacteria > Pseudomonadales > Azotimanducaceae > UBA9926. The sequence continues at coordinate 29,427 of CAJJAX010000036.1, read as the reverse complement.
TGCCAGAACCGGCCGAACCAGGGCTCATTCCCGCAGTGGTACATGCCTGTCAAACCTTAACCCAAGCGGGCATAGATCAAATGCTATTTTTACCGGGGGACGTGCCCTTGGTTACACCTGAGGAAATCGAAGTTATTCTCGATGGCTTCTCGCCCAAGGGCCCGGGCCTAGCCTTGGTGCCCGCAGATGATCTGGGTGGCACGAATTGCCTGTTGGCGTCTCCGCCGGGGGTCGTCACGTTTCAGTTTGGAATCGATAGCTTTCGCAAGCATGTCAAAGCGGCGCAAGCGGTCGGTCTTGAGCCAACGGTCTTAAAGCTGCCTGGTTTGGGTTTGGATATTGACACGCCGGACGATTTAAAACGGTTTATGGATCGACTGGCATTTCAGGGGACGGAGTCCCATACTTATCGTTATTGTGTGGCAATCGATGTGAGCGCCAGACTATCGTCGGTCACAGGAGGTGGGTTGTAATGAGTGCCATAACAGAGATTCTTCAGAAGGCGGCATTAGGCCAAGGCCTCGATGACCACGAAGCGTTAGTGCTTGCTGACTACACCGAAACGGACGAGCTTCTGCGCCATGCGGGTTCAGTCCGGGATCTCAGCCATCCGAACGCCATGTCTTACTCAAGAAAAGTGTTCATCCCGCTCACCCATCTGTGTCGCGACGTTTGTCATTACTGCACCTTTGCGCAAGTCCCTCGGAAGTTAAAAGCCCCTTACTTAACGCCAGACGAAGTCTTGAAAATTGCTGCCGACGGCGCCAAAGCCGGTTGTAAAGAGGCGCTATTTACCTTGGGTGATAAACCTGAGGCGCGATACAAAGCGGCTCGCGACGGGCTTAAAGCCTTGGGTCAAGACTCAACCTTGAGTTATCTCCACGATATGGCAGAACTGGTGCTCAAAGAAACGGGCTTGATGCCACATTTGAATCCTGGGCTGATGACAGCGTCCGAGTTTACAGCGCTGCGTAAAGTATCGATATCAATGGGGATTATGCTTGAGTCGGCATCCGATCGACTGACCGAAAAAGGCATGCCGCATTATGGGTCGCCCGACAAAGCGCCGGCCAAGCGACTCGAGACCATTCGACTGGCTGGGGAAGCGGGCGTCCCGTTTACATCCGGTATTTTAATTGGGATTGGCGAAACCCGTCGCGAGCGTATTGAGTCATTACTGGCGCTGCGCACCGCGAACGAGCCTTTTGGGCATATTCAAGAATTGATCATTCAGAACTTCCGGGCAAAACCCGACACGCTGATGGTCAATGCGCCCGAACCAGACTTGAATGAGCTGCTTTGGACCATCGCGCAGGCGCGACTCATTTTTGGCAGTCAGATGAACCTGCAGGCCCCGCCGAATTTAAGTCCTGGCGTGTTCCATCGAATCATTGATTCAGGCATCAACGATTGGGGCGGGGTTTCGCCCGTTACCCCCGATTTTGTAAACCCTGAAGCGCCTTGGCCGCACCTTAAAAATTTAGCCGAAGAAACAGCGCGCGAAGGCAAGATCTTGGTTGAGCGTCTGGCCGTTTATCCTTCGCATTTGAAGCAAATGGATCGATGGATTGATGTCAAGCTCAGGCCCATGGTTTTAGGCGCGATTGACGGCGAGGGGTATGTTCGTGGTGAAGACTGGGCGGCAGGTGAAACGCCGAACCCGCCGGCTGGCGACTTGGCCCGAGTCACGCATATTCCGAAGCTTAAGGCGTCAGCAACCTTAGAGAAGATCCTGAACAAAGCGGTTGCTGGCAACGCTTTATCAGAGGGTGAAATTGTCAGGTTGTTTCAGGCGCGAGGGGACGAAATAACCCATATTTCCCAAGCGGCCGATACGGTCCGAAAGCATTTGGTCGGCGATGAGGTGACCTATTGTGTTAATCGAAATATTAATTATACCAACGTGTGTTATTTCAAATGTCAGTTCTGCGCCTTCTCTAAGGGCAAGCAGAGCGAAAATTTACGCGGCAGGCCCTATGATATTACCGGTGAAGATATTGCCGGGCGTTGCAGCGAGGCCTGGGATCGAGGAGCGACCGAGGTCTGCATGCAGGGTGGGATTCATCCCGACTACACCGGTCAAACGTATCTGGATATTGTCAACACTGTTCGCAGTGCGACGCCTGAAATGCATATTCACGCATTCTCGCCGCTGGAGGTGTGGCAGGGCGCAGCCACACTTGGCGTTAGGTTGCCAGAATATCTGACTGCGTTAAAAGAAGCCGGGCTGGGCACCTTGCCGGGCACCGCGGCGGAAATTCTTGATGATGAGGTTCGGGCAACGCTCTGCCCGGATAAAATCAATACCGCACAGTGGCTAGAAGTGATGGAGGCCGCCCATGGGGTGGGCTTTAATACCACGGCCACGATTATGTATGGCCATATCGAGCAGTATGAGCATGTTGCCAGGCACTTATTAAGGGTGCGGGCGTTACAGGAAAAAACCGGCGGTTTTACCGAGTTCGTGCTTTGCCTTTCATTCATATGGAAGCGCCGATTTACTTGAAAGGCAATGCTCGGAAGGGGCCGACTTTTCGAGAGGCGATCCTGATCCATGCGATTGCCCGACTGGCCTTGAATCCGGTATTTAAGAATATCCAAGCGTCTTGGACCAAGCTCGGCCATGAGGGCGTTAAGGCCTGTTTGAATGCGGGTGTGAACGATATTGGCGGCACGCTCATGAATGAGACCATCACTCGAGCCGCAGGCGCGGCGCATGGGCAGGAAACCTCGCCCGAGGAAATGGAAGGTATCATCCGATCTGCGGGACGATTGCCCAGACAGCGAGCAACAAATTACGGCGTAGTGCCGGAGGTGCAACGGCAGAAGTCGTTTGGCGCGGCGGTGTTAAGCGAGCCGACGTATACCTCCGCGAAACGTTACGATCGCGATAAGACCAAAAAGGAGCCTTTAGTGCGTCCAGGGCTCATCCCAGAAGAAATTCTATCCAGTGCCGAAATTATCTAGAACCCTCTGGGCTATGATAGTCGCTGATGATGGGGTATCACGGGCCTTACAAAGAGCGCGTCAGATAGCGCACTCATGGCATGGTAGGCAACGGTGCGTCGACGGGACAGATGCCAGAATATGGTCGTTATCAAAACAGACTGAATGCGCAAAAATGTAACCCACTGGACGCCAGTGGCAGCAAGGAGAAACCTTATGACAGTACCCCAAAGAACCGCGTTGACGCTACCCGACCCGAGAGGCGTTGCCGGCACCATTGAGATGGCGAAGTGGGCCGAAGCCGAAGGCTATGATGATCTATGGTTTGCAGATAGCTCTGGGGTTGATGCCTTAACCACTGCGGCCGCGGTCGCGCTCAATACCAGTCGGTGCCGAATCGGCACGGCGATCATTCCAGTATTTTCGCGAACACCGGCTGTTTTGGCGTCAACGGCTCATGTATTGCATCAGTTATCCGAGGGGCGATTCATTTTGGGCCTAGGCTCTTCAAGCCAGACCATGATGGAGAACTGGCATGGCTTAAACTTTGAAAAGCCGTTGACCCGAGTTAAGGAAACAGTCGAGTTGATCCAAAGCATGCTGCGGGGTGAGAAGTCAGATTATGCTGGCGAGACGGTATTCAGCCGTGGCTATCGTCAGTTACCACTTGAAGCCGGGGCGCAACCGGTCTACATGGCTGCGCTGAGGAGCAAGATGCTTGAGGCTGCCGCAGAGTTTAGTGATGGCGTGATTCTGAATTTGTTTCCCAAAGAGGCCTTGCCGCGAATGATGACGCACATTCGTGCAGGCGCCGAGCGCGCAGGCAAAGCCCTTGAAGACGTTGAAATCGTTTGTCGGCACCAGGTGATCGTAACCGATGATAAAGACGCGGCTCGAAACATGGTCCGGGCGGCCTTTGCGCCTTACTATGCAACCCCCGTGTATAACGCGTTTTTGGCGTGGGCCGGTTATGAAGACGTGGCATCTGCTATCCGAGAAGGCTGGGCGGCGAAAGATAGAGAGAAGACAACCTCGGCGCTGGATGATCAATTGGTCGACGACATTGCCATTATTGGTACCCAAGAAGAGTGCCAGGACCGGATTAGGGCTTACGGCGAAGCGGGTATCACCACCCATATTATTTCGTGCGTTTCAGGCAAACATGCCCAAGCGACTTACAATGCCTTTACGGGCAATCAATTTACTTTTTAGGAGCAGACGATGAAAATTGATGGCGGTTTGATGGGAGATTTGGCGCAAGCAGGGCAGCAGGCGGCCAAACTAGAAAATTTAGGTTACAACGGCGTGGTGACAGCCGAGACGTCCCATGACCCGTTTTTCCCGTTGCTGCTGGCAGCGCAAGAAACCAAAGCAATTGAACTCACCACGTCGATCGCAGTGGCCTTTTCAAGAACGCCGATGAATCTTGCGAATATCGGGCATGACCTCAATAGCGTTTCCAAGGGGCGGTTTATCCTTGGGCTAGGGTCTCAAATCAGGCCGCACATCACCAAGCGGTTCAGCATGCCCTGGTCTAAGCCAGCTGCTCGCATGCGGGAATTTATTTCTGCGATGCGCGCGATCTGGGCTTGTTGGCATGAGGGTACCCCGTTGCAGTTTGAAGGCGAGTTCTACACCCATTCGCTGATGACGCCGATGTTCACGCCGCTGGATACCGAATTTGGTGCGCCGAGGGTCTTTCTTGCCGCGGTCGGACCGTTAATGACAGAAGTCGCGGGCGAGGTAGCGGATGGGGTCATTATTCATGCCTTTACCACTGAGAAATATCTGAGGGAGGTGACCCTGCCAGCCATTGAACGAGGACTCGCGAAATCAGGACGCTCACGCGCAGATTTCGAGATCAGCTATCCTGGCTTTGTGGTGACCGGTCATACCGAGGAAGCCTTTAACGCCAATCGGCAAGCCGTTCGCAAACAGATTGCCTTTTATGGCTCAACACCCGCTTACGCGCCGGTCTTGGGGGTTCATGGTTGGGGTGATCTTCAGCCCGAACTCAATAAGTTGTCAAAGCAAGGCCTGTGGGATGACATGGCCAATTTAATTACCGATGAGATTCTCGCTGAGTTTGCGGTGGTGGGTGAGCCTGAGGCGGCTGTTGATCTGTTCAAGGGTCGTTTTGGCAACGTGGTTGATCGAACCATGGGTAACTTTGTCGGCAAAGATGAGGCCCACAGTCGGGCGTTATTGGCGCAATTAACCGCTTAATGCGGTGCTGCTTGGGCGGATGCTGAGGGGGACAATCCGAAGCCGAGGCCCGAGCTAAAATTAAGCGAAAGTAATAGCGAAAGTAACAGTAGAAGTCGACGCAGAACGCGGAAGGGACCTTGGCGGTAAACCAAAAAAAAGGTGATCAATGCGATGCGGGCACAAAAAAGTAAAGCGGCAAGGCCTCGGTGAGACGCAAAATGCAGCAGGGCAAACGTTAAGCGTTAGACGGAATCCTGAAACCCAGAGCGGCTGATCGATCGGTTGAACCGGCATGACCCCGGTTTACAGGGCCCGGGTTCAATCTGGTTAAGCCGCGATTGTTTTGGCAATAAACACGATAGTTTGAATTAAAAAGGAAAGAGACCATGAAACTAGGAATACTGGCCGGATACGGCGGCAAAGTACTGAACATCGACATTCAACGCATCAAGATGGCGGAAAGTATGGGTTACGACTCGCTTTGGACCGCTGAAGCCTATGGTTCTGACGCGGTCACACCGGCTGCTTGGATCCTGGCGCAGACGGATAAAATCAAGGTTGGGACCGCCATCATGCAAATGCCCGCGCGCTCGCCGGCTTGTACTGCGATGACCGCGATGACGCTGAATCAATTGTCTAACGGCCGGTTTATGGTTGGGCTTGGCGCATCGGGCCCCCAAGTGGTCGAGGGATGGCACGGCGTGGCCTATGGTCGACCCGTCACCCGGGTGAAGGAATATGTCAGTATCATGAAAAAAATCTTTGCCCGTGAGGGACCGGTTGAACACGAAGGGTTTCATTACAGCTTGCCCTACACTGGCGAGGATGGCACCGGCCTTGGCAAATCCTTGAAGAGCATTTTACAAGCGGACACCTCGATTCCGATTTATACGGCCTCGATTACGCCCAATGGTCTTGCTGGCAGCGCAGAAGTGGCCGATGGCGTCTTCCCCATCTGGATGAACCCCGCTAATCCAGGCGCCCTCCGAGGTCATATCGAAAAAGGTCTTAACCAAATCGGGTCGCACGATGCTGGATTATGATGTGGCGCCGTTCGTGACTTGTATTATGGGTGATGACATTGAGGCTTGCAGAATGCCGATTAAGGGCAATATGGCGCTTTATATTGGTGGCATGGGGGCTCGTGATAAGAACTTTTATAATGATTACACCAAGGCCTTGGGCTATGAAGATGCGGCGGCGACGATTCAGGATCTGTATTTGTCCGGTCGTAAGGATGAGGCGATGGCGGCGGTGCCGGATGAGTTGGTTGATGCCTGTCATCTTGTTGGACCAGCTGAGCACATTAAAGAGCAGTTAAAGCACTGGAAAACTGCCGGTCTCAACGGCGATGTGGGCTCGATGTTGATTGGTGCAGGCCAGCCAGAAGCGCTGGAACTGATTGCCTCGGAAATGCTGTAACCAAAAAGAGCGTTTTAGATGGCATTGAGTGTTAGAGCCGTTGAGGGTCTCCAAGAGATTGGAGAAGCGACTTGGCAGCGGTTTGCCAACGTGAAAGGGTCCCCTCGGGACCCTTTTCTGTCCTATGCTTTTCTGAATGCGCTAGAGCAAAGTGGTTCGGTGTCGGCGGACGTTGGTTGGTTGCCCTATCATCTTGTGTTGGAAGATGAGGCCAAGCAGCCGCTAGGCGTTATGCCGTTGTATCTCAAAGGGCATTCTCAGGGCGAATATATTTTCGACTACAGTTGGGCGGATGCTTTCGAGCGTGCCGGTGGTCAATACTATCCTAAGATGCTGTCCGCGATTCCGTTCACGCCAGCCACCGGACGTCGGTTGCTGGTTGCGTCCAGCGAACACGAAGCTGCGCTGGTTTCGGGTGCCGCCCAATTTGCCAGCGAGATGAACATCTCATCAGTCCATATTAATTTTTTAGATCAAGACGCTTGGCAACGCCGGGGTGATGAGGGCTGGCTGTTGCGTACCCACAAACAGTATCACTGGCAGAACCAAGGCTACGATACGTTCGACGATTTTCTGGATTGTCTGTCGAGTAAGAAACGCAAAAATATTAAACGCGAGCGGCGCGAAGCGCTGGCCAACGATTTGGAGGTCTTACGGTTAACAGGCGCAGATATTCAAGAGCATCATTGGGATGCTTTCTATCAATTTTACCTCGACACCGGCAGTCGTAAATGGGGTACGCCTTACTTGAGCCGTGAATTTTTCTCATTAATTGGCGCATCAATGGCGCAAGATATATTGCTCGTGATGTGTAAACGAGAGGGCCGTTATATAGCCGGTGCAATCAATTTTATTGGCGGCGAATGCCTGTACGGACGTAACTGGGGCTGCATCGAGCATCACGAAATGTTGCACTTCGAAGTCTGTTACTACCAGGCGATAGAGTTTGCCATCTCAAGAAAGTTGAAACGCGTAGAAGCGGGTGCGCAGGGTCAACATAAGCTGGCAAGGGGTTACCTGCCGACCCATACCTATAGCGCGCATTGGATTGTGCATGATGGCTTTAGAGAGGCGGTTGGTCGCTATTTGGCAGAAGAGCGGACTCATATTGCAGAAGAGATTGATTATCTGGAGCAATTCTCTCCGTTCAAAGCGGGCCGCTAAATTGACAGGAAATTAACCTTCAAGGAGAAAAAATGCCTGTCGTTACGAGTACGATCACCCATCATGTTCGATTGGTCACGATGAATCGCCCGGAGGCTTTGAACGCCTTCAGTACCGAGATGATGGATGACCTTTGTGATGCCTTTTTAGCCGCTGAAGCCGACCCTGAAACCAAAGTCCTAGTGTTAACGGGTGCTGGCAGAGCGTTCAGTTCGGGTGCTGATTTAAAATCGATGGGCGCCAAGGGCACGCCACCGAAGCATGGCTTGAAAGGGTTGCTAGAGGCCATTATCGATTTCCCGAAACCCTTCTTAATCGCGGCCAATGGCTTGGGTGTAGGAATCGGTTGCACGATCTTAGGCTTGGCGGATGTCTCTTTTGCGGCAGCGTCAGCCAAGTTTAAATGTCCTTTTTCTGCTTTGGGCTTGACGGCTGAGGCGGCGAGCACCGTGACCTTTGCTCGATTGATGGGCCATCAACAGGCCAGTTGGACATTACTGTCCTCTGAATGGTTGTCAGCCGAAGCTGCCAAAGCGGCAGGCCTTGTGATGTCGGTTTTTGCAGATGAAGATCTGTTATCGGGCACGATGCGTCATGCTGACACGCTGGCAGCACTACCTTTGGCATCGCTCATTCAGACGAAAGCGCTGCTCATGCGGACACAAAAAGAGGGGCTGAAAGCGGCGGTCGCTGAAGAAAATGCAGCCTTGGACCGGCTCAAGGGTGGTGCCGCCAATCTAGAAGCCGTTAAGGCGTTCCAAGAGAAACGCTTGCCAGATTTTGGCGGATTCTAGTCACGGCGCTGGTCGCCGAGCGGATTCTGCGCCGTTTTCGGATGGGTTGGATTAAATTGGATCAATCTGGGTTACCAGAGCGAAGGGATGGATGACGGGCTCCCAAATAGGTTTGGCATGAAGTTAGTGTTTTAATTCGGCAGTGGATCGATTGAAAATGATTGATTCAGCGGGGTTAACTTGACGCTTGGAAAATCTAAATTTTGAAGGAGGTTGATCGGTGACCTTTACGTTTAGTCAGACAACGGCACTTGTGACGGGTGCTTCATCGGGGATTGGCAATGCACTTGCGGTGGCTTTGGCGGCGCGTGGCGTGAACCTGATTGTCACGGCTCGTCGAAAGGATCGACTTGATGCGTTGGCTGAGCGGTTAGGCGCACAAGTTAATGTGGTGGCGCTTGAAGCAGACTTGTCTTGCCAGGATGGGGTTGATGACCTCATTGCGGCCGTGCAAGGCCTGCCGATGACGGTTGATGTCCTCGTCAATTGTGCCGGAATCGCGCCCCACGGCAGCTTTTTGCAGACCTCAGACGTTGACCAACAAGCCTTGGTGCAATTGAACGTGATGACGCCAACCCGCTTGATTCGACACTTTTTGCCTTTAATGCAAAGCCGAGGCTTTGGTCGTATTTTAAATGTATGTTCGGTCGCGGGATTCCATGCGGTGCCAGGCATGGCGCAATACGGCGCAACAAAAGCTTATTTGCTGTCGCTGACAGAGGCCCTGAGCGAGGAAATTAAAGGCTCTGGCGTTGCGGCATCGGCGCTGTGCCCGGGTGTTACGCGGACCGAGAGCGTGATTCAAGCGGCCGTGGAGGCGCTACCGGAAGCGATGGTGCTCGATCCCGAGGCGGTTGCCAACGCGGGTCTTGATGCACTGGCCAAAGGCGAGGTGGTGTGTGTTCCTGGCCGACTGAATCAGGCCGCCGTAACCGCCGCGCAATTTCAGCCGAGGTGGTTGATGCGCTCGGTTGGTGGACTGCTCGCCAAGCTGGGTTCATAGATGCAGCATTAAATGGGTCCAAGCTCTGGATCCGACTTTAGCCTTAAAAGGAGCGCGCGATGGATATTCGATCAAACCCTGAGCAGATCGATCCCGCTTGGATGACCGCGGCTCTGCAAGTCCGTTGCCCTGGCTGCGTGGTGACGGGCCTGCAGGGAGAATCGATTGGGACCGGTCAGGTTGGCGAGAACGTTCGCTTTTCCTTGACCGGAACGGGTGTGCCGGCCTCAGTCGTGGGTAAGTTTCCGTCTCTGGATCCGGTTAGTAAGCAAACCGGAATCCTGCAGCGCAATTATGTTCGGGAAGTGTTTTTTTACCAAAGCTTGCAGTCGTCTGTGAACATCCAGACCCCCATTATCTACCATGCCGATATTGACCCGGAATCGCATGAATTTGTCTTGCTGATGGAAGACTTAGCGCCCGGCGTTCAGGGGGATCAATTGCAGGGTTGTAGCGTGGATCAAGCGGCGCTGGCGCTTGAACAGCTGGCGCATTTGCAGGGCCCAAAGTGGGGGGATGAGGCCTTGGCCAAGCATGATTTGTTGTTGGGTTCGACCGATCGGCAAGATACCGCAATCATTACCGAGTTATACAAAGGTTTGATGCCGGGCTATCTCGATCGATACGGAGCGCAATTAACGGATGTTGAGATTACCGCCACGGAACAACTGCTCGAGTTAATTCCAACTTATCAAGCGTTGTACGGCAATAACCCTCCTGTTCTGATTCATGTTGATTATCGTTTGGATAACATGATGTTTGGCGGGCCCTATCCGCTCACAGTCGTTGATTGGCAGTCGTTAACGATGGGCTGTCCGCTAAACGATGTGAGCTATTTTATGGGAACGTCGCTCCTGGGCCACGATCGAGATCAGGACGAGGCGGCGTTGATTCGGCATTACTTGGAAGTCCTAAAAAGCTACCGCGTTGATCTGAAATTTGACACTGCGTTTGCCTATTATCGTAACTACGCCCCGGCGGGCATGATTATGGCGCTGATTGCTTCGATGATTGTGGGTGAAACTGAGCGCGGCAATGAAATGTTTATGGTCATGGCAAAACGCAGCATCGAGATGAGCCGGTCCTTGGGCGTTCTAAACTAAGCCCGACTCGGTGCGAGTGCTGGGTTTGCCGGCAAGTGCTGGAACCGTTCTGGATCTCTCTGAGTGGCATAAGCCTGCACGATGGGTTCAAGTTCTTGGGGCGAGGCGCCATGCAGAATGACGCCATCGCAGCCCAGGTTAAACTGGTGGTTGATCGCGGTAACGCACGCCGTGGGCGACCCATAGGCCGCTGGTGCCAGCCAGGCATCGGGAATCAGTGTCGCCACAATTTCAAGCTCCTCGGTTGTGGCATTTTGATCGAGTGCGCCTTGGAAGTTCCGAACCAATTCATGGGCTCGAAAGCGCGCCAGCACGGCGGGGTCCCATTGGTTGGTTGAAACCATTAAGTCGCCATAGGCCTGCAGATAGGTGGCCATTCGGCCAACCCGTTTTTTTAATTGCAGCGGTTTGGATAGATGATCCCCAATGGTTGCCAGGCAAGACCAAACTCGAACATCGTCCGGATTTCGGCCCGCTTTGACCGCGGCGTTCTTAACGGTCTCAACGGCCCTTTTGGTTGTTTCGTCCGTGAAAAAGGTGTGCAGCACAACGGCGTCAAAGGCCCGACCGCCCAAGGCAAGCGAATTTGGGCCAAAAGCGGTTAGCGTCAGCGGAATGTGTTCGTTGAAGTTAGGATCAAGCCGTAAAGCAGGCCAGGCGCCCGCGGGACCCTCATGATTCAAAACAGTCTCACCCTGGTGAAGACGCCGCATAATGCCTGCGAAATCTTCCATAGCGCGGGTAGTAATGGACGGCAGGCCAAAGGCTTTAAAGACCGGTTCAATGCCGCGACCGAGACCGAGCGAAAACCGCCCGCCCGTTAAAAAATGCATGGTGCTGGCAAACGAGGCGGTCACCATGGGATGGCGTGTGTTTTGATTGGTCGCCGCGGTCGCGATGCCAATTTTGTTAGAGACGGCCCCAACAGCGCCAGAGAGGGTCGCGATCTCTTTGATGTTGAATCGCTCGGAAATAAAGCAAGCACCCAGACCAAGGCTTTCGGCCATTTGAACTTCTGCAATTAAATCCCGCGGAGATTCAGGCGCGCCTGCTAACGTATAAAAGCCCAATTCATTCATTGAAGTTGTCGTCATCGAGCGGTTCCTAATAGGGTGTTGTACCGGTTTATGGACGGTCCTAGGGTGCCAGTTCTGTATATTTTTGTCTAGAAATGGGTTTTACTACTTCCCGTTTAATCTGCCAGAGCGCGCTGAGCGTTGAAGTGAAATCTCGATGTCCCTATTTTTGAAATCTTTGAAGGAGTTGCCGCCTTTTGGTCAGGCGCTCGGTATGGTCTTGGATGAGGCCGATTCGGAGCCTGGCGTTGCGGTCTTGCTGCCCGGCGCAGAACATCTCAGTGGCCATGCGGATGATGGGGTGTTCCATACTGGCGTGATTCTCGCAACCATCGATAATACGGCCGGATGGTGTATTCGGGACCACCGCGATTATGCAGAGGGCACGTCGATGGCGACCCTGGATTTACGCGTTGATTTTGTTAACCCCGCGAGTCTGAGTGAGACCCTTCGGGTAAGAGCCGTTTGTGAAGGCTTTGATGGGGACATTGCGTTTGTTCGGGCAACCGCAGAAACCACAACGACGAAGGTTCTGATCGCCACGGGTCAAGCGACCTTTATGCTCGGCACACCCAGCACACCCAATCCGGCGACGGCGTCAAAAGTGGTAGGAGGTGCCGTTGAATAAGCTGGATCAGGCAGGCTGGGCAATGCTGAACTTAGATTTGGCGCAGCAACAATTGATGAAAATGCCGTATGCGGGGTTTCTCGGCGTTGAACTTAGGGTTGGACCAGAGGGCTTAGAAACGATCACCGTCGACCGCGCCGATCTGATTGGTAATACTAATTTGCCCGCGCTACATGGTGGGGTGATTGGCAGTTTGTTGGATATCACGGGGCTTCTGACGTTGGTGTTCCTGAAGTCCTTAGATAACGCGCCTCGACTCGTGGATATGGATATTGACTATTTGCGGTCTGGGCAGGCGCGGCCGACCTACGGGCGGGCTGAAATTGTTCGGGGTGGCCGACGGATTGCAAACGTTCGAGCGTTACTCTGGCAGGATGATCCTGAACGACCCATCGCGATTGGCCGCCTGCAATTTTTGCTGCCAAAGGCAAAGGTCTAGACACGCATCAGCGGCGACCCAAAAAGGCGACTGCCAAAGACCGTCGGCAAAGGTCATGCAATTAAACTTAGTCGGTGACCGCGCCTGTCGATGCGGAACTGACAAGTTTTGCATATTTCGCCAGAACGCCGCGCTCAGTATAGGGTTTTGGCGCTTGCCACTGCGCTCGCCGCTCGGCCAGTTCGGCATCACTGATCAAGACGTTCATCTCATTGGCATCGGCATCGATTTCAATCTGATCGCCGTCTTTTAAAAGCGCGATGGGTCCACCGTCAAAGGCCTCCGGAGTAATATGCCCCACCACGAAACCATGGCTTCCCCCCGAGAAACGCCCGTCGGTGAGTAGGGCGACATCCTGGGATAATCCGCGGCCATTGATAGCGCTGGTTGGGCTGAGCATTTCGCGCATGCCTGGGCCGCCTTTCGGGCCTTCATATCGAATCACCACCACATCGCCGGATTCGACCGTGCCGTCCAGAATTGCCGCCAAGGCGGCTTCCTCGCCATGAAAACAGCGAGCACTGCCCGCGAACTTTAAGCCTTCATGGCCGGTGATTTTTGCAACCGCGCCGCCGGGCGCAACATTGCCTTTGAGGATGACCAAATGGCTGTCTTTCTTAATCGGATTGGAAAGCGGTCTGATAATACTCTGCTCTGCTGGATAGGGCGCAACCTCCGCTAAGTTTTCAGCCAAGGTTTTACCCGTGACAGTCAGGCAGTCGCCGTGTAATAAGCCAGCCTCGAGGAGGGTCTTCATGAGGGGTTGAATGCCGCCGATGGCAATGAGTTCGCTCATAGAATACAGCCCAGCGGGTCGCATATCGGCGAGGACAGGCACCCGTTTACCAATGGCGGTGAAGTCGTCAATGGACAGCGGCACATTGGCCGCATGCGCGATCGCCAGCAGATGCAGGACCGCGTTGGTTGAGCCCTCAAGCGCAATCGTCACCGTGATGGCATTTTCGAAGGCCTCGCGGCAAAGAATGTCGCTGGGCTTGATGTCGGCCTGAATCAGCTTAACAACGGCCTCGCCCGCCGCCAGACAGTCTTGACGTTTTTGAGGAGAAATCGCTTCTTGCGCTGACGAATTAGGCAAGGACAAGCCGAGTGCCTCGATGGCTGAGGCCATGGTATTGGCGGTATACATGCCGCCACAAGAGCCAGGGCCCGGGATTGAGGTCGCCTCGATATCTTTCAGGGCGAGCTCCGACAGATTGCCACTGGCGTATTGGCCGACAGCCTCGAATACGGAGATCACATCTCGTCGGTCTTTGCCCGGCTGAATGGTGCCGCCATAGACAAAGACGCTGGGTCTGTCGAGTCGGGCCATGGCGATGGCGCAACCGGGCATGTTTTTATCGCAGCCCCCAATGGCGACGAACCCATCAAACCCTTGCCCCGCGACCACGGTTTCAATGGAGTCGGCAATCACTTCTCTTGAAACTAAGGAATAGCGCATCCCGGGCGAGCCCATCGAGATGCCGTCGCTGACCGTTATGGTATTAAACGTGATGGCTTTGGCATTGGCATCTTCGACGCCGATGGCGGCGGCTTCGGCGAGTTCATTAATATGAACATTGCAGGGCGTAAGATTGCTCCAGGTCGAGGCGATTCCGACTTGCGGCTTTGAAAAATCTGCTTCTGAGAAGCCAACGGCGTGAAGCATTGCCCTGGCCGCGGCTTTTTCGAGCCCATCGACAACTTGAGAAGAATAGGGTCTTTTGGTCGGGCCGCTCATGGCATTTTTCCTGTCTTTTGGGAATGGCAAATTAGCATAATTCTGGACGGGTATCGACCCGTTAGACAGGTTGCCGTTGGTTCTTGGCAGTGGCTTTAAATAGGTATAACGGTTGCTGGGCTCAGTATTACAAGCCTCAAAAGCACTTCATGGCAGGCTCAAAATCGTGGGATACTGCGATCTCGAATGGGAGTTGCATGATGAACAAAATGAGTTGGCCGTATGTCGGCGGGTCATTCCCGACGATTTGTCGGACCGAGGGTCTGTATCTGTATGATGCCGCTGATCGACCGATTCTAGATGCGGCCGGCGGCGCGGTGGTGACGAACATCGGCCATGGTCGGCAGCGGGTTGCTGACGCGATCGCAAAGGCCGCAAAAGAAACCAGCTACGTGGTCCCACCGTTTATTACGCCCAGCCGCCAAGCCCTGGTCGATACCTTGGCCGCGGACTGGCTGTCGCCAACCCTGACCCGGGCGCACTTTACGTCCGGTGGCACCGAGGCCAATGAAGCGGCCATGAAGCTTGCGCTGCAATATCAACAAGCGATTGGTGAGCGTCAACGAACAAAGCTCATTGGGCGCTCTATTTCGTACCATGGCACCACCTTGGCAACGGCGGCGATCAGCGGTCATCCAACCCGCAAACGAGGTTTGGAGCAAGCCTTGCCCACCTACCTTACCGTGCCAACGCCCTATCCCTTGCGAGCGCCGAGCGGCGTGAATTCCGTTTCGCTTGGGCAGTATTATGTGGATCAAATGCGCGATGTCATCCTGGCGGAAGGCCCTGAGACCATTGCGGGGTTTATTGCTGAGCCGATTACCGGCTCTTCAGGCGGCGCCATTGTTCCGCCAGAGGACTACTGGCCCAAGGTCCGCGCCTTGTGTGATGAATTTGGTCTGATTTTAATTCTGGATGAAGTGATGACCGGATTTGGCAGAACCGGCACGACCTTTGGTTATCAGCATTGGCCGATTGAGCCCGATATATTGGTCAGCGGGAAGGGGCTTGCGGGCGGCTATGCCCCCTTGGGCGGTGTTTTTACCAATGAGCGCGTGGGGGCTGCCATTCAAGCCGGCGGCTTTCAAGTGATGTTCAATACCTTTGGCGCGCATCCCTCGGCGTGCGCCGCGGCAGTCGAAGTGTTGAACATTATGAAAGAAGAGGGGCTGGTTGCCGAAGCGGCCTCAAAAGGGACCTACCTGCACGGGCAATTGCACGCAGCGTTTGATCAACACCCGCATGTTGCTGAAGTGCGCGGGCGAGGCCTCTTGGCGGCAATTGAAGTGGTTGAGGACAAAGCGGATCTTGCGCCCTTTGATCAATCGCTTGGCCTGACAACGTCGATTGTCAATGAAGGGCTTGAGCGCGGCGTCTTTTACTATGCCGGCGGCACGGGTGAGGTGCGTGACGTGATCTGTATGGGGCCGGCGTTTGTGGTCAGTGAGCGCCAGATCGATGACATGGTCGAAAACCTGGTTGCCGCTGTGGACGCGGCGGTCGCAAAACTGTCTTGAGGTAAGCGGTCTTCGGCGACCGTTTTTTAAAAAGTACGTCAGGCCGAACGGCTCTAAGATTGATCAGATCGAACAGTTTCAAGTTTGATCAAGGCCAATCGTTAAAAAATCAGCAGGAGGGCGCGCATGACCACAGGGTTTTCCAAAACGTTGTTGAATCGGGAAGTACTCGCCCTGTCCTGTGGCGCCATGATTGGTTGGAGCTGGGTGTTGCTTACCGGTGAGTGGTTGGCGCGGGCTGGCACCCTCGGCACGGTGATCGCCTTTGTCATTGGCTCAGGCATTGTGCTGCTCATCAGCCTGACCTATGCCGAACTCGCAGCCGCCATGCCCTTAACGGGCGGTGAGCATCACTATACAAAGCGGGCGCTTGGTTACACGGCCTCGTTCGTCGCCAGCTGGGCGGTGGTGGTTGCCTATGTCACGGTCTGCGTCTTCGAATCCGCCGCATTGCCCACGGCGCTCGAATACCTGTTCCCAGATTTAGCAGTCGGCTTGCTTTGGCAGGTCGCCGGCTCGCCCGTGTACCTATCCATGGTCTTAATTGGGGCCCTAGCAACTGCGCTGATGACGTTCATCAACTATCTGGGTATTCGGTTTGCCGCTTTTGTTCAAACCTTGATCACCGTCCTGTTTATCGCGGTTGGCATCTTGTTCTTTTTTGGCGTGAGTCTCAGCCCGTCCCTCGAGCCCGCAGTGCCGCAATGGACGAATGGCCTGACGGGTATTCTGAGTGTGCTGGTCATGGTGCCAGCGTTGATGGTTGGGTTTGACGTCATTCCGCAGAGCGCCGAAGAGATCAATTTGCCGCCAAACCGAATTGGGCGATTGTTGGTGCTGTCGGTTGGGCTTGCCGGCGCTTGGTATATTGCTATCTCACTCGCCGTCGGCAGCGCACTGACCATCGATGGGCTCGACGCGTCAACCATGCCCACGGCCGATGCCATGGCCGCGGTTTGGGGAAGCTCGCTCATGGGGCAGGTCATGCTGTTAGCTGGAATCGGCGGGATCTTAACCAGTTGGAACGCGTTTATTATTGGCGGCAGTCGCATCCTGTATGCGCTCTCCGCATCGGGAATGATCCCCAGTGTTTTTTCTCGTTTGCATCCCAAGTACCAAACACCTTATGTGAGTGTGCTCACAATTGGTGGCTTGAGTTTAATGTCGCCATTATTTGGGCGGGAGGTGCTGGTTTGGTTGGTGGATGCAGGCAGCTTTGCCATTGTCGTGGCCTATCTGTTGGTGGTGATGTCCTTTTTGCAACTTCGACGAGCAGAACCGGCCATGCCGAGGCCCTTTCGGGTGCCCTTCGGTGGTTGGGTGGGCTCGCTTGCGCTGATCTTAACGTTTGGATTGTTGCTACTGTATTTGCCCGGTAGTCCGGCTGCATTGCTTTGGCCCGAAGAGTGGTTGATGTTGTTGGTCTCGGCAGCGGTCGGTGCCATTTTTTATTGGACGGGTCCCGCCCGGCGCCAGCAATAATCAAGCAGCGAATTCACGGTCCTTGGGTTGCAGGTGTTATAAAGGCCACTTAAAGTAGGGCCGGACAGCACTCAATTGGCGTGCGAATGGAACGTATTCTTGAATCTAACGCAATAAGGAAAAGCACATGGGCGAGGTATATATTGTTGAGGCGTGCAGAAGCGCGATCGGTAAACGAGGCAAAGGGCTTGCTGGCTTAAAGCCGGCGGACCTCTTGGGTAAAGTTCAAAAAGCAGCGCTCGATCGAGCCGGCATCAATCCCGCAGAAATCGATCAGGTTGTGGGTGGGTGTGTCTCTCAAGTGGGTGAGCAGTCTTTTAACATTGCTCGGATTGCCTGGCTCTCCCAAGGTTTGCCGTTAGAAGTTGCCTCGACCACCGTCGACTCGCAATGCGGTTCTAGCCAGCAAGCGACGTCCATGGCGGCCGCGATGATTGGCGCCGGCATTGAAGACGTGGTGATGAGTTGCGGCGTTGAAATGATGAGCCGAGTGCCGCTGGGTTCAAATATGAAAGATGGCTCACCCATGGGCGAGTCCTACAGCCAGCATTATCAACCCACCAGTCAGTTTATGGGCGCGGCGATGATTGCCGAAGAGTATCAAATCACCCGAGCCGATACCGATCAGTTTGGGTTGGAAAGTCAGCAAAAGGCCATTAATGCTTGGGCTGAAGGTCGCTTTGATCGGGAAGTGGCGGCCATTGAGGCGCCTATTTTGAATGAAAAGTTCGAGCCAACCGGTGAGATGCGAATCGTTGATCGAGACGAAGGTCTGCGGGAAACAACCCTTGAGTCGCTCGCTGGATTGAATCCCGTGCCGGGTCAAGAGATTCATACGGCGGGTTCCAGCTCGCAAGTTTCCGATGGCGCGGCCGCGATCATTATGGCCAGCGAGTCGGCGTGTGAGCGGTTGGGATTAAAGCCGCGGGCAAAGATCAAAGCCACCACCTTAGTGGGTGTCGATCCGGTCACGATGCTGAAAGGCCCCATTCCGGCGACCCGTAAAGTGCTTGAGCGCGCGGGCCTGACCCTCGAGGATATCGATGTCTTTGAGGTAAACGAGGCGTTTGCCTCCGTGGTTTTAGGCTGGCAGAAAGACCTTGGGGTTGACCACAGTAAGGTGAACGTGAATGGTGGCGCGATTGCCTTGGGTCATCCAACGGGCAGCACTGGCGCGCGTTTGATCACGACGGCACTCCATGAACTCGAGCGCACCGGCGGACGTTATGCGCTGATCGCGATGTGTTGTGGCGGCGGTATCGGCACCGGCACGATTATTGAACGGTTAGATTAAGGTGAAGTCTGCCTCCCTGATGCCGCTCGGCATTGGGGAGGATATTTAACTGATTTGTATCGGGTTCTGGCGCAGGCCAAGTGCGTTCAAAAAAAACCGGCATTACCTTTTTTTCGTGCGGGTCTGACCTTTAAAAAAGTTTGGTAGCGCCTGGGTTACCGAGGCGCGTCCGGTTGCTGCGATAACAAATCACTGAGTTCGATTTTGACTTTTACGGTAATGCTGATTCCGGCAAACGCCGAGATCAAACCAACAAGCCTGCCGCTCGTTGCCCGGGTCAAAGCAAGCATAATAATGAGGTCAAGGCCGTGACACCGGCCTGTAAACTGTGCGGACCGGCTGACGCTAATCTCACCTTAGCCTCACAACGATTAATGGGTTGAATCGTCGCCAAGGGGCCGCATTAGCGGCCCTGAATCCAACTTAGGCAACCTGTTCGCCCGAAGCGAGTAAACGTTGTTTTAGGTCACTCAGTTGTTCCCATAGCGCATCGGGGACCTTCTCGCCAAAACTTTCGTAGTAGGCCTCAATCAGGGGAATCTCGGCTAACCAGCCATCGACATCAACCTTTAACAGCGTCGAGATATCGTCATCGGACAGATTGAGGTTAGTGAAGTTAATGCCATCAAGGGTGGGTAGGCGCCCGATGGGGGTATCGATGGCATCAGCGCGACCGGCGCAGCGCTCAAAAACCCATTCCAAAACCCGCGCGTTTTCACCAAACCCCGGCCAGACAAAGCCGCCGGCATCATCTTTTCGAAACCAATTGACGTAGTAAATTTTTGGTAACACTGCGCCTTCTTGTTCGCCGACGGATAACCAATGACTCCAGTAGTCGGCCATGTTGTAGCCGCAGAAAGGGAGCATTGCCATGGGGTCTCGGCGCAACTCGCCAATTTTTCCGGCAGCCGCGGCGGTTTTTTCAGACGATACAATCGAGCCAAAGAAAGTGCCTTGCGCCCAGTCCTTGGCTTCGTTGACTAAGGGTACGACGGTTGCCCGTCGACCCCCGAAAAGAATGGCGCTAATCGGAACGCCTTTTAAGTCTTCCCACTCATCGGCAATTGCCGGGCATTGCGCGGCAGAAACGGTGAAGCGCGCATTCGGATGGGCCGCTGGGGTTTTGCTGTCAGGTGTCCAAGGGTTGCCGAGCCAATCGGTTAAACGCGCTGGCAGTTCCGGCGTCATGCCTTCCCACCAAATATCCCCATCTTCGGTTTCAGCAACATTGGTAAAGATACAGTTGCCACTGAGGCTCGCCATGGCGTTCGGGTTGGTGTCCAGACTCGTTCCAGGTGCCACGCCAAAGAAACCGGCTTCGGGATTAATCGCATAAAGCTGGCCGTCATCGCCAAATTTCATCCAGCAGATATCATCACCAACGGTTTCAACGGTCCAGCCTGGAATACTGGGGACCAGCATTGCGAGATTGGTTTTGCCGCAAGCACTTGGAAAGGCGCCCGCCACATAACGGTATTCACCTTGTGCATTGGTGAGTTTCAAAATCAGCATGTGCTCCGCTAACCAGCCTTCTTGTTTGGCCATAGCGGACGCGATTCGAAGCGCGAAACATTTTTTACCCAGCAAGGCATTGCCGCCGTAGCCTGAGCCAAAGCTCCAGATTTCACGGGTCTCAGGGAAATGTGCGACGTAAAGGTTGTCGGGATTGCAGGGCCAGGCGGCGCCAGTCGTGCCATCGGTTATAGGTTGCCCCACCGAATGCAAACAAGGCACAAATGCGCCATCGGTGCCCAACTGCGCAAGGACCGCGCGGCCAACCCGGGTCATGATGTGCATGCTGGCAACAACATAGGGTGAATCTGAAATTTCAACACCAATGTGAGCGATCGGAGAGCCAACCGGGCCCATACTGAAAGGAATGACGTACAGGGTGCGTCCGCGCATACACCCTTTGAATAGATCGGTCAGGGTGGCGCGCATTTGGTCCGGTTCTGCCCAGTGATTGGTTGGGCCCGCATCTTCTTCATCAGCGCTGCAGATAAAGGTTCGGCTTTCAACCCGTGCCACATCCGCCGGATCTGAACGAACAAGATAGCTGTTGGGGCGGATTTCAGGATTGAGTGGCTTGGCAACACCTGCGTCGGTGAGCGCGGTCATCATTCGGCTATATTCCTCTGGACTGCCATCGCAAAGGACCAACTGATCCGGTTCGCAAAGGGTTTTGATCTCTTCAATCCATCGATCTAGGCGGGGATGCTGCGTCATAATATCGGTTCCATAGTCAGCGTTTTGCTTCGGCTTTTGACCTTCGCAGTTCAGTCCCAGAAGTTCTCCGAAACCGTTAACCTTACTGTTATTAAAACAGGATCATCGAGCCTTGGCGACCCTGGTTTTGGGGGCCAAGCGCGCTTAACAGCAAGGTCTGAGATAATGTGATCGGGGACAATAGCAAGGCTTAAAGCAATAATAAAAAGAATAAAAGTAGAATAATATATTCTAAATGCTCAACGATTAAGAGACCAAGGCGGCGACTGCCAGAACCCTAAGCGCCACGCCCGAAACGCGGCAGTGCAACGCGCACGTGCCCAAACCGCGGCCTGCTGAAGCGTTTGCCCATCACTCCGGGTCAATAACCACTGATCAAATCACCACGAACCCCAAATCGGTCACAATTAGCGGGCAAGCACCCCTTGCGTTCGACTTGTTTCGGGCGGAACGTTGAGGAACGCCGTAAAACCTCTACAATAGGCGTTTTCGTTTCAGTCCTTCGCACGAGTGCAGTTCATGCTAGCAAATTCCCGTCAGGGCTTGTTCGACTACCAACCCTATTGGGCCGAGTGCTTCGGTACGGCGCCATTTTTACCCACCTCAAGATCCGAGATGGATGCGCTCGGTTGGGATCGGTGTGATGTCATTATCGTGACCGGCGATGCCTACGTTGACCATCCCAGTTTTGGCATGGCGGTGATTGGTCGGGTACTGGAAGCCCAAGGCTTCAGAGTCGGGATCATTGCGCAGCCGGATTGGCAATCGGTTGAACCCTTTAAAGCGTTAGGTGAGCCCAGTCTGTATTTTGGCGTTGCGGCCGGTAATATGGATTCGCTCATCAACCATTACACGGCAGATCGAAAAAGAAGAAACGATGATGCCTATTCACCTGCCGGCGCGCCAGGTCTGCGACCCGACCGGGCGGTGATTGTTTACGCGCAACGCTGCCGCGAGGCCTTCGGTCACGTGCCGTTGGTGATTGGTTCCATCGAGGCTAGCCTGCGCCGAATCGCACATTACGATTATTGGAGCGATAAGGTGCGTCGCTCAATCTTGCTCGATTCGGGCGCTGACCTTTTACTGTACGGTAATGCTGAACGGGCGCTGGTTGAGATGACCCATCGGCTTGCCGCCGGGGACGCAATTAAAGACCTTCAGGACATTCGCGGCACGGCTTTTATGCTGCGGTCTCTGCCAGACGCGTACACGGTTATTGATGAAAGCCAATTGCCTGAAGCGAAGATTGCAGGGGGTGGCGCCCAGCAGTTGATCGCTCGGTCCGGGCCCGCTGAACAACCTGTGGTCAAAAGTAACAGTAAAAGTAACAGTAAAAGCAAAGCCATAACGGTCGATGGGATCCTTCAGCCATTACCAACCAAGGTGCTCAGTTATATTCAATTGCCTAGTTTTGAGTCCGCGGTCGAGGACGATCTGCTCTATGCCCATGCCTCTAGAATTCTGCATCGCGAGACAAACCCTCTAAATGCCAAACCGCTGGTGCAACAACATGGTGATCGTTGGGTCTGGCTTAACCCGCCGCCCATTCCGCTTTCAACGCCAGAAATTGATCGGGTCTTTGAATTGCCTTACCAACGCGTGCCGCACCCCCGCTATGGCGATGCCAAGATACCGGCTTACGATATGATTCGGTTTTCGGTCAATATTATGCGCGGGTGCTTTGGGGGTTGTAGTTTTTGTTCGATCACAGAGCATGAAGGCCGAATTATTCAAAGCCGAAGTGAAGGCTCTATCCTCAATGAGATTGAGCAGATCCGGGACAAAACCCCGGGCTTTACCGGGATTATCTCGGACCTGGGTGGGCCGACAGCCAATATGTGGCGTCTCGCGTGTAAAGACCGGGAGATCGAGGCCAGCTGCAAGCGGCCCTCTTGCGTCTATCCAGGGATTTGCAAGAATCTCGATACCGACCAGACCCCATTGATTGGTCTTTATCGTAAGGCGCGGGCAATTCCAGGGGTGAAAAAAGTCTTAATCGCCTCCGGCCTGCGCTACGATCTTGCGGTTGAGACGCCAGAGTATGTCGAGGAGTTGGTGAAGCACCACGTGGGCGGTTACCTTAAAATCGCGCCGGAACATACCGAGAGTGGTCCGCTGTCAAAAATGATGAAACCGGGTATTGGTACCTATGATGCCTTTAAGGCCCTGTTTGATCGTTTCTCGGCCGAAGCTGAAAAAGAGCAATACCTTATTCCCTATTTCATAGCAGGCCATCCTGGCACGACCGATGAAGACATGATGAATCTTGCGCTCTGGTTAAAGTCCAATGGCTTTCGGGCCGATCAGGTGCAATCGTTTTATCCGTCCCCGATGGCGACGGCGACGGCGATGTACCATAGCGGTTCTGACCCCTTGCACCGGGTTGGTCGTCGGGCGGTGCCCGTTGAAAGCGTCAAGAAGCCGGAACAACGCCGATTGCATAAAGCGTTTTTAAGATATCACGACGTTAATAATTGGCCGATGTTAAGGCAAGCGCTGCGGCGGATGGGGCGGGCGGATCTGATCGGTAATACCCGGGCGCACCTCGTGCCGAGAACCCAATTTGGCGGGCCCATGGCATTGGGGCAACCGTTTAAAACCCAGCATTTGGGCTTGCCGAAAGTGCCGAAGCACCGGGCGAAACCCAAACCAAAGCCCAAGTCTCGAGGCCGCTAGTATCAGCAAGTCTTAAACCGCGTCGCTCAGCGCGAGGTGATCGCGAAGCTCGCGTTTCAAAAACTTGCCGCTGGCATTACGGGGTAATGGAGTTTCCAAAATCCACAGATAACGGGGGATCTTGTGCTTTGCCATCAGCGTCGCGCAGAATCCTCGAATATCGTCAGGCGTTGCAGGTTGATTTGGCTTTAAATAAATCGCCGCACCGACCTCTTCACCCAATCGATCATCCGGCACGCCAAACACGCTGCATTCCGCCAGCGCTTCAATTTGGAATAGGACGCTTTCAACCTCCGAGCAGTAGATATTTTCGCCGCCGCGCAGCACCATGTCCTTAACCCGGTCGACAATGAAGATAAACCCAGTGTCGTCAATGGTCGCAACATCGCCAGTATGCAGCCAGCCTTCTGTAATGGATTCGGCTGTGGCGTCTTCGCGGTTTAGGTAGCCTTTGATGACCGGTGCCCCTCTTACCAAGAGCTCCCCGGGTGTGCCGTGGGTCTCGTTGCCCTCGCTGTCGATGGTTTTGACTTCAAACGAAGGCATTGCTGGGCCGCAGCTGTCTGGCTTATCGACGAAGAAATCACCGCCAACGGAGGTAATGATGCCGCAGGTTTCGGTCATGCCATAGCCTGTGCTCGGGCGAGCGTTGGTGATGGCTTGATCAATTTTGCCAACCAGGTCCGGTTGCAATTGCGCGCCACCGCCGCCGACAGACATCAGACTCGAGGTGTCATATTTATCAAAATCCGGGTGGGTAATCAGTTCTCGACTCATGACTGGTACCCCAGTCAGATTCGTTATCTGCTCGCGTTCGATCAACGCCAAGGCCGCGCCGGCGTCCCATTTATACATGTGAACCAATTTGCCACCCCCAAGGGTCATTGCATGCGCAAGACAGTTATTGGCAGTAACGTGAAACAAGGGGGTCGTGACCAGCGCGGATCCGGGTGGCGCCGTGGTCGGGTCAGGTAACGGTGCGCCCTTCACCCGGTGCATGGTTTGGGCTAAGCAGCCGGCCCAAAACCCCATGTTGAGGATGTTATGAACACAGCCGCGATGGGTTTGCTGGGCGCCTTTGGGTCGCCCCGTTGTCCCGGAGGTGTAAAAGATGCAGGCATCACTATCTGGATCAACCGTGACATTAGGCAGGATGGAAGGGCTCTGCATGAGCGATTCAAAGGGCGTCACCCAATCCCGTGGTTCTGACCGAATACCAACGACGGGCAGATCCGGATATTGATCGCGAAGGTCCTCGAACCGACTCAGACGTTCCTCATCCGCAAATAATAGTTTGGGACTGGCATCTTTTAGAGCGTAATCCATTTCATCTTTAACCCACCAGGCATTCATGCCCACAACGGTGAGCCCGGATGAAACCACCGCCCAGTAGCATTGCATCCACTCTGGGAAATTGCGCAGGGCAATGGCGACGCGGTCGCCTGGCTTTAAACCCATTTCCTGCATCCAGGCAGCCATGCGATTGACCCGGTCGTGGGTCTCGCCGTAGCTGAGGGTTTCGTCTTCGAACACCAAGTAGGGTCGTTCCGAAAACGCGATAGAGCTGAGCCAAACTTCCCGAAGCGAGGGCGGGGCAGCTTTATAGGTTCGTATCGAAAAGCCTCGAACATTGATTTCCTCAATCTCAAAAGCGCCGCCGGGCCCGGTCATCTCGGTCCATACCTGTTTTAATACATCGTACATAGCTAATACCGTCTCGCAGAAATAAATAGAACTGGGCTAAGATAGGGGTTTACCTGAAACGATGCAAATTGAAATGGAAAGCCTCTTTAAGGATTTAGTGGTTATTGATGCCGCCTCGTTTGTTGCGGGTCCGGGTGCTGCAACGATTTTTGCGGATTTTGGCGCGCGGGTGATTAAAGTTGAAGCCCCATTGGGCGATGCCTACCGGTTGCTGCATGGTCGGCATCGGTTCGACTTTAATTGGGCGCTGACCTCAAGGCATAAAGAAGCGATCTCGGTGGATCTGAATACCGAGGCGGGTCGCGACATTTTGCATCAGTTGATTCAAACCGCAGATATCTTTGTTCACAATTTTAGATCGGACCAAATCGATCGTTATAATGTGGCTTATGAGCGCCTCCGTGATTTGAACCCCCGGTTGATTTACGGTCAATTGACGGGTTTTGGTACAAAGGGGCCGGATGCTGATAAGCGCGGGTACGACACCACAGCCTGGTGGTCGAGTGCGGGCATTTTGGATTTAATGAAAAAAGGCCAGGCCGCACCGAGCTTTCCGGTTGGTGGCGTTGGCGACCACGCATCCGCGATGACGCTGTTTGCGGGCATTATGATGGCGCTGTATCAGCGCGAAAAAACTGGGCTGGGGGATGCGGTCGAAACTTCGCTTGTGGCCAATGGGGCCTGGTCAAACGGGATGCATTTACAGGGTGCGATCGCTGGGTTTGATCTCAGTCAGATCCTAGAAGAGAAAGGGTATCGCTCGCCCTTTGCGATGATTTACGAGACCTCGGATCATCGGTTTTTGGTTTTAGTCTCGCCGAACCCGGAAAAGGAATGGCCCGCGATTGCACGCGCGCTGGGCCATCCGGAATGGTTGAATGAGCCAAGGTTTGCCAGCCTGCGATTGATCATGAAACTTCGCGATGACGTTCGGCAGTTGTTCCAAGAGGCGATTGGTGGCATGACCATGATTGAGGCCTGTCAGGCCCTGGATGCTGAATCGCTGAGTTACAGCGTAATCGAAAAAATCTCCGAAGTTGTGCAAAGCGCACAACTCATCGAAAACGAGGTGATTGTAGAAACCCAATCAGAGGACCCCGATTTTCAGTGGACGGTCGCCAACCCGATTAAGCTGTCGTCATTGCGTCATCGGCCTGTGGGAGACCCGCCGAAGCTGGGTGAGCACACCCATGCCATCTTAAAAGACCTGGGGCTCACGGAGGCCCGGATCAGTGAACTCATCGAGTCCGGGGTTGTGCGCTTGAGTCAGCCGACCGCTTCATAATCGTAGCCGTTCATGGTGAGGACGGCCTTGCCGATGACCGCGCGGGATTGCAGCGACGTCATGGCAGCAATGCCTGCCTCGAGTGGGTACGTGTGATGGATGTAAGGGTCGATATCGCCGTTGCAGAGGAGTTCGAACACCGCATCCCGACAAGCTTTGCCCAGCGCAGGATCGCGTCGCCCGATTTCACCGGCGCGAACGCCAATCACCGAAATTTGCTTAATCAGAATGTGATTGACGGCGGCTTTGGGCCAGACGCCGCTCGTAAACCCGATGGATAAAATGCGCCCGCCCCAATTGATACACCGCATGGATTCGTCAAAAACGCTGCCGCCCACTGGATCATAAATCACATCGGCACCATGGCCGTCAGTGAGCGCCTTCACCTGTTCTCGAAAACCACCGAGGCTACCATCGGCTTGAGTGTAGTTAATGGTGGCGTGCGCGCCTCGCAGCGCCAGCACGGCCAGTTTTTCGTCGGTGCCTGCTGTGGCAATCACCTTGGCGCCAAAATATTGGCCTAAATCTGCTGCGGCCATGCCAACGCCCCCTGCCGCGCCGTGGACCAACAGGGTTTCTGATGGCGCCAATTGCCCTCGAATCTTGAGGGCGACATAAGCGGTTAAATAGGCGGTGGCGTAACTTGCCGCTTTGGCGAAGCTGACTTGCGGGGGTAGAACGCGAACGGCATCAGCGAGAACGTTGACGTGTTCGCTAAAGCCGCCAAATCGAGTGCCTGCGACCACCCGGTCGCCAACCTTTATCGTGGTCACATTTGCGCCGAGTTTTAACACAACACCTGCAAATTCGCCGCCCGGCGCGAAGGGCACGGGCGGCTTAAATTGATAACGTCCTTGAATCATGAGGATGTCGGGAAAATTGACGGCGCAGGCTTTAATTTCAATTTGAACCTCGCCCTCGGCGGGATCCGGCAGGGCAATCTCCTCGAGTTTTAGTCCGTCAATAGAGTCGGCTATTTCATGGCATAAAAAGGATCGGGTTTTCATCAAGGCTCGCAGAGGGTTAAGGGCGCCTAAGAAGATATCACAAAATGGCGGTGGCCCAAGGGCTGGGCCGCTGTTTGCGGATTAAGTTCCAGCGCAGCACCGGATGCCGTGGCTGGACTGTATCAAGTCAGCGAAGGCGGTTTCTGCCGCCATTGAATCCAAGGCAACCCAAGACAGCGGACGAACGGCGGTGGCCTTTATCTGCTTGAGGGGGCGTTGGTCTTTTCAAGGGCGCTGGTTGGGCGGTCGGTGGCGGATGAAGGCGGCGGAAAAAATGCCAAGACGGTCTGGACCGGGTGTCCGCCAAAAAGGTCAGCACAGGGGCTTGGGGCTTGCTTGGCGAAGCGAAGAACGACAGTGTTCAAACGGACTGATTCAGTCAGGTCAGGTTCAAAAGTCTGGATCATACCAACGAGCGGGTCCTAATCGAATAGGATTTGACCGGTTATTGGGGTTATGGTTTAAGCTTCGTGAAGATAAAACAAGGAGTCGGGATGATTGAAGGTATTGACGAGGTCGCCGTTACGGCGTGGATTAAATCCAAGATTCCTGATTTGGCAGAACCGGTTGAGTATGAACTGATTACCGGTGGGCACTCGAACCTAACCTATCGCTGTCGTGATGGGCTGGGGCGAAGTTATGTCCTGCGTCGGCCGCCGCTAGGTCACGTCCTTGAAAGCGCCCATGACATGAGTCGGGAACATAAAATTATTCATGCGTTACAAGGCAGCACGGTGCCGGTACCGAAGACCTATGGGTTGTGCCAAGACCCAGCGGTGAATGGGGCCGATTTTTATGTCATGGGTTTTGTTGACGGAACGGTGCTCAATGACAGCGTTGTGGGTGAAAACGTGCTTGCGAGTCACCGTATCGCGCTCAGCCATCATGTTGTCAACATTCTGTGCGATCTGCACGAGGTGGCGGTTGATGCCGTAGGTCTTGGGGATCTCGGTCGTAAAGAAGCCTACCTGTCACGGCAATTGAACCGATGGACGAAGCAGTGGGTTGCCTCGAAAACGCACCCAATTCCCGAAATGGAAGCCAGTCAAAAAATTCTAGCCGAGCGCATGCCGGAGCAAATTGGGTCGAGCATTGTTCATGGCGATTTCAGGTTGGGCAACATGATCGTTGTGGATGACCGGGTTGAGGCGATTTTGGATTGGGAGCTGTGCACTTTGGGTGACCCGCTTGCCGATGTGGGTTACTTGCTGAACAACTGGGTCAGTCAGGGCGAGATTGACGAGCCTGGGGAGGGCGATCAGTCGCCCACAGCCGTGGGGGGGTATTTGTCCCGTGACGAGCTTTGTGATCTCTACCAAACCCGCACCGGGCGGGATTTATCTCAGATTAATTATTACCGCGCCTTTCAGCACTGGCGATTGGCGGCGATTGGCCAGGGTGTTTACAAGCGTTACCTGGTGGGCGCCATGGGCGAATCAAGAGAGGTTGATCTAGAGAAGCAGAAAATGGGAGTAAGCCGTCGTGCCCAGGCGGCGCTAGCATTACTTGAAGGCTAAATGGGTCTGGCTCGGGCGACCTTGCGGCGGGGTCGGAGGTTGGCTTGGGTTGCGGGCTGCAAGGCTTCAGGTTGGCTAGGGCCGGGCTGAAAGTTCACTGCGGTCCAGGCCTTTTGTGACAGGATCGAGATCGCTTTATTCAGGTTTTGGGGTGTCTGAAAGCCGGCTGTGCTTGCCACCACCCAACGCGACCAACCC